>DATGCF010000327.1:0-4414 GCA_035312245.1 Desulfosalsimonadaceae bacterium | reverse complement strand
GACAGGGCCACGGAAAAACCGAGGGCGCTGTACCAGCCCAACTCCTTTATCATCTGCCGGGTTTCTTTTTTCATGGTCCCACCCTTAAGGCGGGTTTTATCAATTTATTAAAATTCACTTTGCTAACATAGCTTCCTTTTGACGTCAATATAAAACGAAAAATCCGATTCAAATTTTGCCCTGTAAGGCTTAGGGGTTGATGATTAAACTGCCGCAGTCTTTATTTCCGGTCACCGTCCCGATGATCTGCGCGGCGACATTTTTCTCATTCAGGGCGGCCACCGCTGCCCGGGCTTTTTCATCAGGCAGCGCAAATATCAGTCCGCCGGAGGTCTGCGGATCAAACAGCATGTCCGCTTCAATGGCATCAATGCCGGCGGCAACGGAAATGCTTTTTTCGCAGTATTTTTTGTTGGTATAGGCGCCGGCCGGGAAAAACCCCATGCGGGCGAATTCCAGGGCGGTTTGGATAAATGGCACCCGGCTGATGGCAAGGGAAATCTCTTTTCCGGAGGCTCGCGCTATTTCCAGGAGGTGCCCGGCCAGGCCGAAACCGGTGACATCGGTACAGGTCCGGGGAGAAAAACCCCGGGCGGTCACTGCGGCATCCTTGTTTAACGCGGTGGAGATATCAATTAACTGCTGAATGGTTTCCGTATCCGCGAGTTTGCCCTTCACCGCAGTGGCCAGAATGCCGGTGCCAATAGGTTTGGTGAGAATAATTTGATCGCCGATTGCCGCATGGCGGTTGGTCCAGATTTTTTCCGGATGCACGATGCCGGTAACGGACAATCCGTATTTGAACTCCTGATCATCCACACTATGCCCGCCCACCAGCGTCGCGCCGGCTTGGTGCACCACATCCAGGCCGCCGGCCAGCGTATCCCTCAGGACGCTTTCCGGCAGATCATCAGACGGGAAACAGACAATATTCATGACGGTGACCGGCTCGCCGCCCATGGCGTATACGTCGCTCAACGCATTGGCGGCCGCGATCCGGCCGAACTCATAGGGGGAATCGATAATCGGGGTAAAAAAATCCAGGGTTTGAATCAGCGCCGTATCCGCATTGATTTGATAGACCCCGGCATCATCGGATGTCTCGGTGCCCACCAGAAGGCGGGGATCGGCTTTAACCGGCAGCTGGCTCACAATTCTGTCCAGCAACTCTGGACCGAGTTTCGCCGCTCACCCGGAGGCCCGGGTTTTCTCCGTCAGATTGTATGAGATGCGCGGTTCTTCAGCCATTATTTTCCTTAAATGAATTTATAACACCTAATACCCAATCCTCAACACCCTATCCGCGTCAAACACTGGCCCGTCAATACACACATGCCCGTATCCGTCGGCATGTTCGGTATCCTTGACGGCGCATCCCAAGCATGCACCCACTCCGCAGGCCATTATGGTTTCAATCGAGACCTGGCAGGGCAGCTGATGCTTTTTGGCAATGGCGGATACAGCGCTAAGCATCGGCATGGGGCCGCACGCATAGATCATGTCCGGCTGGTTACTTTTCAGCCAGTCAGCCAGCAGGCTGGTAACCAGTCCCTTCTCCCCGATGCTGCCGTCCTCGGTGGCGATTCGGGTATTAACGGATAAAGATTGAAAATCCGCGGCACATAAAATATCCTCCGCGGATCGTCCGCCCAGGCAGACGGCGGAGTGGGGAAAGTTCGTTCCGGCGTCTTGCAGTCTTTCAGCCAGAAAAATCATGGGCGCCACGCCGATTCCCCCGGCCACAAGGGCGGCGCTTCTAATTTCGGAGGAAACCGTAAATCCATGGCCCAGCGGACCCAGGAGATCGATTATATCCCCTTCCTGCTGCCGGGAGAGTTTTCGGGTAAAACCGCCCACAGCTTTATATAGAATTTCAATCCCCTTGTGTGCGCTCCGATCCGTGAGTACCCGGTGAATGGAAAACGGCCGCCGAAGAAGCGGCGCTGCATCCTCCGGCAGGCGCAGGGTTACAAACTGACCGGGATCAGCGGCTCCGTATTGGGCGCCGCCGGTCAGTCCGATGCGATATACGGTCGGTGCGACCGGTTCGTTCCATAAAATTTTGGCTGTTTCCTGCCGCATTATTTTACGCCCGCCTATTAATCCATGATGCCGATCACCGCCGCGAATCGCCCGGTTTCCCGGTTCTTCCGGTATGAATAGAACAAACGGTCATTGCATCGGGTGCACATGCCGGAAAATTCGATATTTTCTTCTAAAATGCCGGTTCGTGTCAGCTGATCCCGGGTAATCGCCCAGAAATTAAAATAATTGTGGTTGTTCCGATAGGCCCAGAATGTTTCCGGGATTTCTGTTTGGTAGTTTTTGAATTCGCTGCAGCAGGGCCCGAGCGAGGGAGATACCGCGGCCCGAATATTTTCGGGCTGGCATAAGAATTCAGATTGCATGCGTTCGACCGCTTTCCCCGTAATATTTTGGATGCTTCCCCGCCAGCCGGCATGAACGTTTGCCACCACCGATTTGACCGGATCATACAGGAGGATCGCCTGGCAATCCGCCAGTTGAATACCAATCGGCATTCCGGGGATATTTGTGATCAGGGCGTCTCCGGTCAGTTCCAGGGAGGGGCCGTCTCCCTGTGCCTGTTTGAGGGCAATCACTTCTGAACCGTGAACCTGGCTGGCAAAAACTATCGGCCAGGGGCTTTGGATACAGTCTTGTATCAGGGCGCGGTTGCGTTTAACATTCTCTATTTCATCATTGCTGCTCCCCCCGATATTTAAGCTGTCATAGGGGCTCTGGCTGCAGCCGCCCTCCCGGGTGAAAATGCTGTGCCGCAGCCCGGAAAATCCGGCCAGAGAATGAAACTTAAAATAAAGGATGCCATCTCTGCGGTGTGCAATCATACAAACCTACAATCCAAGGTGCTTGATCGTACTCGAGGAATTTAAAGCCGATTACGAGCACGAGAACAAGAACGAGTAAGAGTCATGCATTACTTAAACCCTAAACCCTCTACCCTAAACCCTCTATCCCCCTCCATAAAGCGCGACAATCCGCTCAATAATTCTGGAAGTGGAAACATCGTATTCAAACGGGATCTGAAGTATCTCCCCGCCATTTTTTTTTACCACGTCGGCCCCAATAATATCGGTTTTTGCCCAGTCCGCGCCTTTCACTAATATATCCGGTACAATGGCTTTAATCAGCTGATATGGATCCGGCTCATCAAAATATATAATATAATCAACACTGGCCAGACCGGCAAGAACTTCCGCCCGTTGGTCCTGAGCAATGATGGGGCGCTTCTTTCCCTTGATGCGTCGGACGGAATAATCCGAATTCAGTCCGACGATTAAGAGATCCCCGGCATTTCTCGCCTTTATAAGGTATCGGATGTGGCCGGCATGCAGAATATCAAAGCACCCGTTGGTGAAAACAATCCGGAAGTGCTGCCGGGGCAGGGCGTTTAACCGGGCCTTAAGTGTTTTTATGTCAATCAGCTTATCACTCATAGATGCCAGGGACCCTGTCGGAAAGGCAATTGAATTGATTCCGAAACTTTTCGATTTCGGTGAGGTCAAGCCGGGCGGCGAGGGCAATGTCCGGTGATGCGGCCATGGCAAGCACCTCCCCCTGGGGCGAGACCACCTGGGAATGGCCGGTGAACATGAGACGCCCCTCCTGTCCGAAGCGGTTTGCAGCCACCACAAACAGTTGGTTCTCAATGGCCCTGGCCCGGAGCAGCGTATCCCAGTGAGCGATCCGCGCGGCGGGCCATTGGGCGCATACGATGACGACTTCCGCGCCTTTTAGGGCAAGCGTGCGGCAGAGCTCCGGGAACCGCAGATCATAGCAGATCATCAGGCCGAGCCGTCCGCCGCTGGTGTCGCAGACCACTGCGCTGCGGCCGGGTTCTAAGTTTTTATCCTCGGCGATTAAGGAGAACAGATGGGTCTTGCGGTATCTGCCGGCCATTTCGCCATTTTTGTCAATGACATAGAGGGTGTTGTAAATGCCGCCGGCATGCGCTTCAGGCAGGGAGCCGGCAATAACAACGGATTTATCAGCCGCTGTTTTGGCCAGGATTTCGATAATGCCCGGTGTTTTTTGGGCGTGTTCGGATAATGCCGGATAATCAAAGCTGCTGGAGAACATCTCCGGCAGCACCGCCAGATCGACTCCCTGATCGCTCAGCCGGGAAATTCCTTCCAGGGCGCTTTGGACGTTGGTATCCACCGCGCCCTGCCGGATGTCGAACTGGTAGATGCCGGCTGTCAATACACGCATTTGGCCTTTTCCTTTTTCTGCCTGAATTGAACCCCTTTAGCTTGGGTTAAAATGCTCGATTAGAGGCTAATTTTTCATTTCATGCCGCCCGGGCCAGTGTCAATACATTTACACAGGCGGCGCCGCCGGATTTCAGGATGCGGGCGCATTCGTTAACCGTCGC
>DATGCF010000326.1:0-10383 GCA_035312245.1 Desulfosalsimonadaceae bacterium | reverse complement strand
GGCTTCGATATCTATCATGGGCATGGCAGAAAGCGGCAAGGGCAGGGCGAGCAGGATGATTAAACTGATGATCCGAATGAAATGTTTCATGGGGTGTCGATCCTTTCTATTCTACTGTATATTCAATTACTTCCGGGCGGCCCCGCCGTTTTAACTCGATGGAGAGGGTCTCGCCGGAGCGGAGCTTTTCATAAAAAGCCATGGCGTCATCCGCGGTCTTGATTTCCCGGCCGTTGATGCCGGTGACGATATCGCCGGATTTTAGCCCCATCTCCCGGACAACCGAATCCCGGGCGATGTTTGACACGATAAAGCCGGAGGCCTTGCCGTTTTTGAAATAGGGCCGGATTTTGACCTCGCTCATGAGCTGATTGAGGTTTTCAAGGGCATTGTCCACCTGGTCGCGGTTTAGCGTAACCCGTTTGGCGGGGCCGGAACGGGCCGTGCCGGTGGAGAAATCCGGGTCATAAACCGGTCCCGGGGTGAGGCGATTCTGCACGTCTGTTTTTTTCGCTATGGTCAACTTTTCCTTTTTGCCGTTTACATCCAGCACTACGCCTTTTCGATAAATTTCCGTTATGGTTGCCTGCTGGATCGAATCGCCCACCTGATAGAGTCCCTGGCGGTGCAGTTTGGGTTCTTCAATGACGGCCCGGGCAATGCCGGCCTCGTTGTCTTGGGCGGTCACGGTGCCCCAGAGCTTGAGGTTTAGCCGGGTCTGTTCAAGCTTCTCAAGGTTGACGGCAGGTTCCGGCGCTTTGGGTGCTTTTTCTGCTGTGGTGTCGAAAAGATCCCGGTCCACAATGGCCTGATAGCTGTCAAACGGGGGCCGGTTTTCTTGTGCCCGGGTTTTGGCTGCGGGCTCGGCTGCGGTAATGCCGGCGGGGGCGGATTGGCTAATCTCCATTTTGAGGAATTGGTAGAAGAGTTTGACGCTGAAAAAGATCGCTGCGGTGACGAGCAAAAGGTTGGCTATTTGGATAATTTTTCGGGTCATATATGTGTATATGCCATTGGTAATAATTGCCAATCAAGCAGGCGGGCGAAGAAAATTCATTCCGAGCAGCAGCCGATAGAAATTTTTAAAATGATGCCATGGTTATGGGAGTTAGTCAACTGGAGACCTGATGGCTTCGCAAAAAGCAATTTATATTCCGCCGAGACGGCATTTTTGCAGAAACTAACTTATGATAATAGGCCTGTGCGTATTCTCTTTAGACAAAAGCGCCTGCCTCATCCCTCCTTTGGGAGTATTCCCCCCGGGCCGACGCCCGGGACCGAGCGTAAAAATAACTTTAATAAAGGCACTGAGATGGTAAAGGCACCAAGGCACTAAGGCACTAAGTTTTTCAAACTGCAAGCCATGAGCTCTGCCGCACCTTTGAAAAAGCCCACACCACCTGAACCCTCCTTTGAAAAAGGGCACACCACCTGATCCCCCCCCATGAAAAAGGCCACACCACCTGACCCCCCTTTGAAAAAGGGCACACTACCTGAACCCCCCTTTGAAAAAGGGGGGATTGGGGGGATTTGTATTGGGCCATGATGACAAATCCCCCTAAATCCGCCTTTTGCCAAAGGGGACTTAAAGGAAATTGCCCGTTTTTATTAGCCTTTCCAAAGCCAAAAGCGCTGAGTCTTTTAAACCTTGAACTGTGAACCCTGAACCGTGAACTGCTTAAAGCATAAAGGTTTGAGTTCATTCACCTAATACCTAATGCCCAAAACCTAAAACCCGTGAAGTCACTTAGAAGTTCAATATTGAGGATGCTTGACATGAGTGATCCCGCCGATATACAGTGTAATTTAAAAGTGATAATAAAATCAGGGGGATTGAAAATGGGATCAAAGAAGCGGTGGTTTATTGGGGTGCTGTATGTTTGCCTGATGTTAAGTGCGTTATCGATTTCTTGTCAGAAACAGGAGAATTCAGGCAGCGAGGCCAAGAAACCGCTAAACATTTATTCGGGCAGGGATATCAAGCCTGTGTATTCACGCTCTGAAGTGAAAAATCCGCATACCAGCTATGAGTTTGAGCCCGCGCTGCAGGGCGATATCGTCAAGCATGATTTTATTATCAAAAATGACGCCATGGCACCGCTTGAATTAAGTGATGTGGAGGGCTGCTGCGGCTGCTTTGTGGAATCCCACACCCGTAAAATTCCGCCGGGCGAGAGCGGGGCCATCTCCGCGCTTTTGCTGACCGACTCCCGTGGCGGGGAGGTGATAGACGGCACGATCCGGGCACAGACCAATGATCCGAACCGGCCGGAGATCACCATTGATGTTTTAATGGAGGTAAAGGAGTTTGCCGATCTGAATCCTTACCGCATATGGTTAAAGGGCTCCGTGGATGAGGAAATTGTGGAAAAATGCATTGTTATTCCGAACGAGGATTATCCGTTTAACATCACCGATATTAAGAACCGGGCGCCGGGGGGGTGGATCGATTACAGCTACAAGGAGATCGAAAAGAACGGCCGCAAGGCCTATGAAATAACCGTGAAAAACACGAAGGAGACGCCCGGGGCCTATCAGGATGTGCTCTTTGTTCAGACCGATCACAACGCCCGGCCGGAGTTTAAAATTCGGGTTGAGGGCCGGATCAGCGAGTAAGCCCGGACCTGTTCAAGCCGGCGGGCAGCTCCCGGGCTGACGGAGAGACGGCAAGCTGGCCCGCATCTTTCTGATAAAGGTTTAAGCTCACCTTTTGGCCGCTGATGGTCATCATGGCCATCACATCGTCGTTGATGAATTTGACCACGTTGTAAATGGTTTTGCCGTAGTAGTCGACCTCGTTGACAAATTCATTGTGCTCGGCATCGTATTTGTAAGTTTTGGGCGTTTCAAAAAAGGTATATTTTCTGGCAGTGGCGGGGCCGGGGTTAAACACCAGGGAGCCGTCCGGCTTCTTTTCGAGGGTAAAGCCGTTTTCCTCCTTTTTCCAGTCATCCACACTGCTCCAGCCGTCCCCCCAGAACTGGCGCACATCTTTATCCCCGGTTTGTACAATGTCATCGAGCAGCGGAATCTGATCCACCGACTCGATCTGTTTTTTATAAACCTGTTTTTTGATGTCTTCAATGTATTGGGGGTATGTGTTTTTCTCCGCCGCCGGCTTTTCAATGGGGCGTTTTTTAAGGGGCGGCTTTTCAGCCGCTGTTTTTGATGCTTTTTTGCTTGGCTGTGCCTCTGGCAGCGGCGGGGGAGCGGGCGTTTTCTGCGCACTGCGGCTGGCCACCTTGTCATAGGCGGCCTTGTCCACCGGCTCAACACCATACCAGAAAAACAAAACCCCGCCGACAAACAGCATGATTAATAATACATATCCGGAGAATTTGAGATATTTTTGCATATGGCCCTTTGAAGTCTTTTTAAATGCCCCTGCATCCCCCTTTAAAGGGGGAAGGTAAGGATACAATCACTATGTGGGAGCGACCTTCAGGTCGCCCGGGTGCAGAATGCTGCCGATCAATTTGTTAGAAAAAGCAAGCGGCAACAATGTATCGAGGGTTGAGGGTTAGTCGTTTAGTTATAATAGTTCCGCTGCGTCATGACACCCCAAATCATGTTGGCCAGTTTTTCGGAGCCGCTGTACTTGGGGTGGATGCCATCAGATTTCAGGTCAGACGTGTAAATGTAATCTCTCGGGTCGCCCAGGGCAATTTGGAAGCCATAGTATGAAGTGCCGTAATAGGGGCCGTAGCTGGTCGAACCGGAAAATGGAGAGCCTCTGCCATACAGATTGAACAATCCCGGGTAAATATTGTCATACGTATAGTCAATGGCTTCATTTTTCTCTTCATCGTCACCGGTGACATGGTAGTAGCCCATCCATACACCGTCATCTGAGGGGCCGTAATACATATCACTAATCATGGCCCACATTCTGTCGCCAATATAGTCCAGCACATCTAGGCAGCCCTGGGTCAACGGGTCAGAGTCGCAGTCCATGCTGCCCTGGAGGATGTCGTTGGCGCCGCCGTCTGCGATGACAGTTTTCAGCGATGATCTTCTTTCCGCGTAATACAGCTGGTCTTCGATCGCCGCGATTTTCGCCCCGCTCACCGACCGGTCCTTGTAGGATTTGCCGGAGAGATCCTGCAGCACATCGTGGATATCCCCTGACAGGTCAAAGACCGAGTCGCCGACAATCTGGACATCCCATTCATCCGCGTAAGGATTGTTCATATCCCAGCTGCAGCCGCCCACGGCGAATGCCACCGCGGATGCTAAAATAAGTGCGATAAATAATTTGGTAAATTTCACTTTTCTCCCCTCCTTTTCATGGTTGGATGATTGTGGTTGGATGCCGCTTGCTTTTATCTAACCTTTTGTGGCTTGGCAAACTTCCGGCTGCGGGGTATCCTGAGTTGTTTGCGCGGCCATTTATAATCATCGGCTTTGTTTTGATGCGAGCAAATGGGTTATTGGATTAGATACCTGTTTGCCGGTCGAGATGCGAGAGAGGAGGAGTCAGAGCCGTTTGAGGGCAGATCGAAGAGATTTTTTCAAACAGATATATTATAAATTAATATACAGGCCTGACAATTTTTGTCAATGAATAATTTACCTTTTGGGTAACTTGAGGTATTAGGTTTTGGGTATTGGGTATTGGGTATTCGCTGTCGAAAAAAGGGGGATTTAGGGGATTTTTAAGACTTGAAAGACTGGCAAAGGTAGCCGCCGGGCAGGAGGATGCAATAGAATTGATCCAGCAGGGCATCTATGTTTCCCCTAAATTGAGGTTTTCTTAACTCCTCTTACGCCGGGGCCAGTTTATTCGAGATCTTCTGGACGGTGCGGTCAAATTCCCGGTTGAATTGTTTGTTTTCTTTGTCGGTAAAGGATTTAAAATCCACCAGGTCGCAGTCCTTCATGACAGTTAGCATCTGGAAAACCGTCTTTTCAGCAAATTCATTGAATTGGGCCATTCGGCTGTCCGTATCCGTCATGGCGCGGATGGCGGATACCCGTTCTTCAAAAACGCTATCCGGATTATCGGCCCGCTTTTTGAAGGTCTCAAAGATCAGCATGAATATGGCGTCAATGCGGTTGCTCTTGATCAGGTGGGGGCGGTGGAAAAAGGAAAAATCCTCTTCCACGGAGGCGGTGCCCTTATAAAGGTCCATAACCCGCTCAAACCAGTTGACCGTATAGCGTTTGTAATCTTCTGTTTGCCATTTAGTCTTTTCCCAAATGTGGGTGCGCAGGTTTTTTTTAAGTGTGGATAAAAATTCCGCCCGGTCAGTGAAATCATATGTGCCCAGCAGCGCGCCGGCCTGAAAAATGTCAAGACCGGGTTTTTGTGCCTGGGCTGAGAATTCCGCGGAAAGCAGCCGGGCATCTTCGCCGGGCCTGATGACAACGATTTTATAGGAGGGTTGGTCTTTTTCAATGCGCTGAATCTCTTCCGCGGAGTCCGGCGGCCTGATTTTATCGGCTACCGCCGGGGGCAGGAAGGCGGCCAGGAGATTGGGGCTTAAGTCGACCACTTCCAGGGCCTCCTGAAATACCGGGATATCGGCTTCTTCCAGCGGTTGAATCGGGGTCAGTTTGCCGGCTTCCAGATACGGTTTAAATACATCCATAACGGATTCAAGCCCGGCCTGCCAGTAAGCGCTGCGCGGGTCTTTACCTTCGTCTATCCATTGTTTGGCTTTTTCAGGGGTGGTACTCATTAGTGCATTTCCTATCCTCGATGGGGCTTTTCTTTAAGGAATTGATCGTACTCAGTCCCGCGTGAGCGGGACGGTTCTCGTACTCGCAATCGTCCTCGAAAATATTCTATGCTGATTACGAGCACGAGTACGAATCAGAGGCGTTATGTTAAAACATACCGGACATCATACTTTTTAATGGCTTTACTTCATATCCGGCGGGGACTGCAAACGTGCTTGCGGGGAACTGTTTTTCCTCGATTTGGACGACATCCACAATCGTTTCCGGCGCCCCGTCTTCCATGGAGACGGATTTCAGCAGCCAGCCCTTTTTCATCAGATCCTTGTATTTGGGGGATGCTTCGACAGCCTGCTCCCCCATCATTTTGGCGGCGCATGCCTCGAATCGACTCATGGCCGCCATATCTCCGATTTCGCGGGTCAGTTTTTTGTCCGTGGATATCCAGACTTCTTCATAGGGTTCACCATTGGCGTACACCTTGTATTTGGTTGTTTGGCAGCCGGCGATGCGCCCGCCGCTGCCAAGTTCTTCAATTCGGATTTCAGCGGGTTTGCCGGAAAACCCGGGCATGCCGCCCATGCCCTGCTCACGGGCCTGGGCCATGCTTTCCGCCATTCTTTGACTGATCGCATCCACCATTTGGCAGTATTCGTCCAGGGTACCCTTGGCAGCCGTCTTTTGCTGCGGATTCAATACGACAAGGTTTCCGCCTTTCAGATCAATGATCATCGGCATATCTTCCGCATCTTCGGATAAGGTTTTAATTTTTCCGTCAGCGATGATGGATTGGGCGCCGTCTGACTCCGTAATCAGCAGACCGCAGATGCCGGGTGAGGCAAATAAGAGCAATAAGATAAAAGCCGTTAGAATGAGTGGGATGCGTTGGGATCTGTTCATGCTTTTCTCCTTGTCAGTCAATGTTTTTCAGGTGATGCTGCCTTGCATGAGGGTTTAACTAAGTTGTTGATATACGGGAATGATCTAGTAGTCAATATGATATTTGCTAAAAAATTGTATTCACCGGTAGGCATTTGACACTTTGTCTGCTGCCGTTAGATTTTTGTTTAGATAAAAGGAGGCGCATCAATGTATACCCATCTTTTTTCACCCGTCGATGTCGGCGGAAAACGGCTCGAAAACCGAGTTGCGATGCCCCCGCTTTACCTGGGCTATGCCGGCGAGGGCGGGACGATATCGCCCCTTCTGCTGGAACACTACCGCCTTATGGCAAAAAGCGGCGCGGCCATGATTACTGTGGAAAATGCCACTGTGGACCATCCCGTAGGCAGCGGCTCTAACCGGACGATACGGATTGATACGGATGACAATCTGGAAGGGCTGAGGAAGCTGGCCGGCGAGATCAAGCAGCAGGGGGCGCTGGCCGGCATACAGATCAACCATGCAGGCCGGTTTGCCGCGCTGGATCAGCCGCTTGCCCCGTCTGCCGTGGAAACATTCGGCAGGATGCCCAGGGCGCTGGAAATCGAAGAGATGACCAGGATTCGGGATAAATTTGTTCAAGCCGCCGGCCGGGCCAAGGCAGCCGGATTCGATATGGTGGAGCTGCATGGCGGTACGGGTTATCTTTTAGCTCAGTTTGTCTCACCGCGAACGAACAGGCGGACGGATGACTATGGCGGCTCCCTTGAAAACCGGATGAAATTTCCGCTCGAGGTGCTGGATGCCGTAAAGGCGGAAGTCGGCGATTATTCCGTAGGTTACCGGTTTCTGGCGGATGAATGGCTGCCGGACGGGCTAAAGCTCGATGAGTCCATTCGGTTTGCAAAGGCGCTGTCCGATGCCGGGGCGGCCTATATTTCGGTTATGGGCGGCACCTATGAGTCGTTTATGCAGCCGGAAATTATCGAGCAGTCCAAAACCGAAGGCTATATGGCGGACTTGGCGGGCGAAGTCAAAAAGCATGTGTCCGTGCCGGTGATTGCCGCCGGAAGAATCGCCTCCGGGCAAACCGCCGAGGATATTATCGCCGGCGGAAAGGCTGATGTGGTCGGTTTGGCCCGGGTGCTGTGGGCGGATCCGGAATGGCCGCGCAAGGTCAAGGAAGGCCGGGAGAAAGAAATTATTTCCTGTGATCCGGCATGTGATGATGTGTGCATGCAGCTGGTGATGAAGGGAAAGCCGGCTTACTGCACCCAGTGGCCGCCTGAAAAGACCCGGAAGTTTAAGGATTTGTTTGAATAGGCGATCACTCCGGCTCTTTTTCGAGCAGGGCCATGGACCGAAAAGTGGTTTCGCCGAACAGGCCGAGTTTTTCAACCGTGGTCTTGGTGCGCCAGTAGACCAGGTCGCGGTTCTTCGACCAGCCGTTTTCCAGGTCGAGCGTCACTTTACTGTATTTGAGGTCGATTTGGAAGGAATACTCGAAAAGGTGCCCCTCGATTGTGCCGGCCGGCGTTTCAAGGGTCGTGCGGCTCAACCCCTCGTAAACATATAAATAGCTGCCGGTATTGGTCTGCTCGCCGGATTCCAGGTCATAAAAGGTGGCGCATCCGGTTGCCCGGCTATGCTGGTCCGTGGTCGTCATCGCCGGAATCAGCTCCAGGTCCGGCTTAAACCGGATCCGCTTGTTCTTTTCAATCAGTTCCAGACAGTTGCCATGTACAGAGCCATCTGGCTTGCGGCTTATGTAGAGCCGGTACAGCCCTTCGAAAGTGAGCCGGTATTGCTCTTTCCCATTCTGCAGCGGCTCCATGGTCATACCAATATGCCTGCCCTCGCCCTTACCCTGGGTCACTTTAAACACCGCACGCTGCGGTTCAAGCGAAACCAGAGATTTGGCGGATATCGCCTTTTTTCTGCTTTGGCGGACTTCCGCCTCTTGGGACGCGGTTTCAGCCCCTGCGGTGTTGAAAGGGGCAAACGGCAACATACCCGGACCGACGGCTATCAGGAGCATCCATATGCCTGAAAATATTTTTATGAAAAGTAAATGGTTCATAAGCCTGATCCCGTAATTAACATTGTATGAACCGGGAAACTTGTCAATAAGACTTCTATGAAATGCCGCAGGTTTAGTGGGTCCAGGGGTAAGTATTCTGATTTGCCGGAAAAATAGTTGACGGAACACTAGAAAAAAAGCTAACCTGCTATAATTCATCCGGATTATTTTTCTACAGGGGGATAGGTGCTATGAAGGCGGATAAGGATTACTACCAGGTTGTGATTGCCGGCGCAGGGCCCGGCGGCGCACTGCTTGCCAGGGAACTGGCCGGCGCCGGGATTTCTGTGGCTGTCTATGATGCCAAAACAGAGGCTGGGTTGGGGCATAACTGGTCGGATGCGGTGGAGAAATCCGCCTTAGCCGCCGCCGGTTTCGAGATTCCCGCGGCAAACGATAACCAATACGAAGGCCGCCTCGTTAAAACCGACGAATATGACGACGACCTGTTTGAGCCCCATCGCATCGCCCCGCTCCAGATCCGGTTTCCGGATCTTTCCGGAACGACCCGGAAGGGCGTGGATTTTAGCTATATTACCACGGATCGAAAAGTCCTGGGACAGCGGCTGGCTGAGTACGCCAGGCAGGCAGGCGCGAAAATGTTTTTTCAGCATCAGGTGGATGGGCTGTTGGGCGATACCGAGGGGCCGCTGGAAAAAATCAGGGTCAAGGGGCTTCGCGTAACGGACAAGAGCAGCGGCGCTACCACCAGCGTGTCTGCGGAACTGGTGGTCGATGCCACCGGCTATCTCTCGCATCTGCGAACCAGTATGAAAGGGGCGTCGGCTTTAAACAGAGAGTTTTCCGGCGGGGATTTGGCTTATGCCTGTCGGACCGTGCGCCGGCTGGATACAGCCCGCGCCCGGACCGATGATCTGGCCGATCACTACCGCTACGGCGCATTTAAGGGCTATTTCTGGACCCATCTGCATCATGCGGATACCATTGATATCGGGGGCGGGGTCAGGGAGGAGCCCGGCCGGATAGATCCCATGCGCGTCATCCGGGAAATGATTGCCGAGCGGCCATCCGTCAGTGATGAAGAACTGCGCGGGGGCGGGGGGATGGTGCTGGTGGGCAAATCGCCCTGGACGCTGGTAGCCGGAGGGTTCGCCTCAGTGGGGGATGCGGCCGGCCAGGTGATTCCCACCACGGGCTGCGGGGTGGGGGGCGCATTGACCGGTGCCATGTTTGCCGCTGAAGCAATGAAAATCGCCCTTGATAACGGGGGCTGCACCCTTGACGCCTTGTGGCCGTATAACCGCAACTGGTTTTTTAATCGGGGATGTCATTTTGCCGCGCTTTCAGCATTAAAGGAGATCCTTCAGGATCTCTCCCACGAGGAAATTGCATTTTTGATGAGAAAAGACATCATGAGCGGCGAGATGCTCACACCGACCATAAACGGCGTGTTCGAAGCCCCGGATCTGCCGACCATGGCAAAAACATTGATAAACGGAATCTCCCGGCCGGCGCTGCTCAAGCGCCTGAACAAGGCCAACACCCTGGGCAAAAGGATCTTCAGGCATTATAAAAACTATCCGTCCCGCTGGGATCCGGCTGAATTCCGAAATTGGACGGCAAAGGCGGAAAGTTTGTTTTCAAGGGTTGGGTGAGTTTTTATCTTACTCGTAATCGTAATCGGCTTTTAAGATTTCCGAGCACGGTTAAGGGTGAGGGAGTAAGAAAGTTTTTTTCTGGAACCATTTCATGTCGGCAATACCTGGAAGGCAAGGCCTACT
>DATGCF010000325.1:0-2922 GCA_035312245.1 Desulfosalsimonadaceae bacterium | reverse complement strand
TTAGATGTCAGCCGAGAATATATTCAGCATCTGCGGCATGTGTACGGTCCGCTGCCCCATGGTGGCGGAAGTGGAAGATGGGGCCATCAAGTTTCTGCGCGGCAACCATCATGCGTCCGGCATGAAGACCTCGCTTTGCGCCCGCGGAGTTGCCGGAAAGGCACTGATTGAGGATAATGAGCGGCTACAGCAGCCGTTGATCCGGGAAGGCGCCCGGGGTGAAGGCAAATGGCGGGCGGTCAGCTGGGAAGAGGCATTGGATTACACAGCTAAAAAATTAAACGCCTCCATTGATAAATACGGCGCCCGCAGTGTGGCCCTGTCCGACCGGGGCGGCCCGTTTCGGGATTTTCACCGGGCATTTCTCCGGGCGCTCGGTTCCCCCAATTACTGCAATCATGACAGCTCCTGCGCCCGGAATGTCCATCATGCCAATCAGTCGCTGACCGGCTTGGGCAGAAAAGGGGTAACCTATGATTTCAGAAATGCCAAGCACGTGGTGCTGCAGTTTAGAAATGTGTTTGAGTCCATCAGCGTGCAGGAGGTCAACGACCTGACGGATGCTTTAGATAACGGCTGTAATCTGACGGTGATAGACATCCGGGCCAATGTGTCCGCCACCAAGGCCAACCGGTTTTTCCTCATCCGGCCCGGCACCGACTATGCGTTTAACCTGGCCGTCATCCATGAACTGCTGGAAAAAGAGCTCTATGATAAAGCATTTGCCGATAAATACATTCAGGACCTGGACGCTTTAAGAGAGTTCACGGCGCCCTATACGCCGGAATGGGCAGAGTCGGAAACCGGTATTGCCGCCTCCCGGATCACGGATTTCGTCGAGCAGCTCGCCAAAGACATGCCGTCCGTGATCTGGCATCCGGGCTGGATGGCCGCCCGGTATACCAATTCCTTTTACATCTGCCGTTCGATTTATATTATTAATGCCTTACTCGGGGCATTTGGGGCTAAAGGCGGCCTGCCCATGGTCAGCAAACCCGGGGATGTGGGGCAGGCCGGGTTGAAGGCATTTCAGGATCTTTTTCCCAAGCCTGAAGAGAAGCGGGCGGATGGGGTCGGCTGGCGGTATAAGCATTTTGAGCAGGGACCCGGACTGGCGCATCTTCTCTATAAGGCCATGGAGACCGAGGATCCCTATCCGGTGAAGAGCTACATCGCCTTCCGGCATGATCCGCTGATGGGTTATCCGGATCCGGACCGGCTGAAGCAGATTTTCGACAACCTGGACCTGCTGGTATCCATCACGTTTACTTGGTGTGAAACAGCCTGGTATGCGGACGTGGTGCTGCCCATGTCCCCGTATCTGGAACGCGAAAGCCTGCTGGCCACTAAAAATTATCTGACCCCCTATTTCTTCATGCGCCGGCGGGCGCTCGAGCCGCGGTTTGACACGCGAGCGGACTGGGAAATCTTCAGCGGACTGGCCAATCGGATGGGGATTAATGAGCTGGCCTATGATGCCATCGAGGATATCTGGAATTTCCAGCTTGATGGCACCGGGTTCAAGATTGAGGATTTTTCCGAAACCGGTATGGTGAGTTTAAGTGATAAACCCATCTACCCGGACCGGGATAACCTCGTGTTTAAAACCCCGAGTGGCAAAATCGAAATGATTTCCAAGAAGCTTCAAGATCAGGGGATTGAATCGCTGAAATCCTATGAGGCACCGGAGCGCCCGCCTGAGGGACAGTTCCGGCTGACCTTCGGCCGATGCGCCCAGCATACACAGGGCCACACGGTCAATAATCCGGCGTTAAACGAAGTCATGCCGGAAAACACCCTCTGGATCAATCGCGGCGCGGCGGAAAGGCTCGGCATTAAAGACGGGGATCCGGTCGTTGTCAGCCGAAACGGGCATACGGAGCAGATTGAGGCCAAGGCCACGGAATTCATTCACGAGGATGCGGTTTTCGTCATTCACGGCTTTGGCCATCAGCTGCCGGTGGAAAGCCGCGCCTATGGGAAGGGACTGGCCGATAACCGGTTCATGCAGGGGTCTCTGGATAAATGGGACCCCGTCGGCGGGGCCATGGCGTTTCAGGAAAGCTTTGTCACGGTTCGAAAAGCGTAAGAAAAGTTAAAATAATAATTTTTCATTCATTCGCCCCGGCGCTGGCTGCCTTAAGCTGTAAGCGCCGGGGCTTTTTAATGGGGGCGGCAGAAAAGGAATTACAGTTCATCCACCGGCAGACCGATATCCGCACTGCTGTACATAGAAATTCGCACCCAACCACTTCGGTCTTCTTCCCATTTTCTGCGTTCAAAGCCGCTTCGAAGATCGGTTGCAAACGCAAAACCCTTTCTATGCGGCTTTGTGCGTCGGTCATTGCCGGAGCGCCGATCTCTTCCGGAGCGGCGGTCCAGAAATGTCGGATCATTTTTTACGATGTTCATCACCTGATTCTCCTGTAGAAAGGCCTGCAATGAGTTAGGCGTTTTGGACCTCTTCATGGTACGCCTGACAGTCCCGGCACCTGACCGCATAGGGCATTATTTTTAACCGCTCTTTGTTGATCTTTTTGCCGCAGTCAATACAGCGGCCATACTCCCCCATCTCAATGCGATTCAATGCCTGGTCGATTTCTTCCAGTTCATCCACTTTCAGCTCGAAATATAAACATAAGGCCAAAACGCCGGCTGTCAATCGCGATAGCCGGACAGGTGGCGGTTTACGCACTTCTCAGGGTTTTTATCGCTTCAACCAGCTTCGGCATGGCGGTTCCGGCATTCATGGGAATATAGGCATCGCAGACCCGCGCAAATGGATTTTCATTCGGGTTGACCACAATAACCGGTGCGCCGGCATCTTTTGCCTCAAACGGGAGATACGCCGCCGGATAGACCACGCCTGACGTGCCGATGGCAAGCATGGCATCGCAATTGCGGGCGGCGGCAAAGGCGCGG
>DATGCF010000324.1:0-2626 GCA_035312245.1 Desulfosalsimonadaceae bacterium | reverse complement strand
GGGAGAAAGCTTTATTCCATTGTATTAAACCCGGACACCGTATCCCCCGAGGTCACACCTGACTGCGGGGTTTCGTTAAACATTCCGCCCTCTCTTCAGCTTGCCGCCATCGGCAGCTGCCTTCCCGATGCCCGACGGATCGGGATTTTTTATGATCCGCAGTTTAATGCCGGTTTTTTTGCCCAGGCCGACCGGGCTGCTCATTTGCAGGGTATCCAGCTGGTGCCGCTTCAGGCCTCGTCCAAAAAGGATATTCCAGAGGGTTTTTCTTCATCAGTACAAAAATTGGATGCCATATGGCTGATTCCGGACCGCACGGTCATCTCGGAGAGCATTGCCCAGTATATTATCAAGCAAAGCATATTGCAGGGGGCGCCGGTTGTCGGGTATAATCAATTTTTCTACGAATCCGGCGCAACCACTGCCTTTGTGTTTGACTACGCCGCCCTGGGCCGTCAGACGGCCCGGATGGCAATAAAGCGTTTGGAAGAGGGCAAGTGCCGATACCAGGTACCGGAATTTGAAGTGTGGATCAATCAGTCAGTATATAAAAAACTGGAGATTCCGCTGCCGGCATTGGAGAAGCCGTTGGTGGTGGGCCCATGAAACGTCCGGGTATTCATGCAAGGCTTTTGTTTACGGCGTTTTTCGTCATCAGTGTGGCGGCCGCCGCCCTGGGATCCATCGGGGTGCATATGTTCCACGAGTTTGCCAGGCATCGGTTTGAGGAGCGGTTTGAGTTTCTGGCCAGATATTTGGCCTTAAACTCGGAGTTGGGCATCTTAATCGATCAGCCGGCCATGTTAAACCGTCTGGCGCAGAATCTTTTGTCCGAGCGGGATGTGGCTCGGGTGGTCATATATGATGCCGATGGCAAGAGGCTGGCAGAGGCGGGACAGGAGACGGCCGGGCCGTTTTCCAGGGTTTCGGAAAATGTGCGGATCAAATCGGTGAGCGAGGAAAGCCAGGCGTTTCATTGGAGATCCCTATCGCCAATGGTCGAGGACCGGAGCGAGGTGATCGGAAGGGTGGAGCTGACTTACAGCACCTCACAGATCAACAGTCTGCTTGAAACCATCACCGGCCGTTTTATTCTGCTATCTGCGGCAATGGCGGCAATCGGCTTGATAATTTTTTATCTGATTTCCCGTTCCCTTGTGCTGCCGCTGACCCGCCTGGCGGATACAGCCCGAAAAATCGGCGAAGGAGAGCGGCATTTGCGGATGGAACCGGGCAGTCTGCCGGAAACACGGGAGGTATCAATTGCTTTCAATGCCATGCTGGACTCTCTAGAGCGGAGCCGGCAGGCCATGGAGAAAGCCAACCAGGAAATGGCAAGACAGAATCTGCTTGCGGAGATGGGCAAGTTTTCCATGATGATTGCCCATGAAATTAAAAATCCTTTGGGTATTATCAAGAGCTCGTTTGATGTGATGCGAAAAGATCCCACGGATCCGGCCAATGAAACCATTGTTGGCTATATTGATGAAGAGATCCAGCGCATGAACCAGCTGATTCAGGATTTTCTCTCTTTTGCCAAGCCGGCCCAGCCGTCCTTCCGGGTGGTAGACAGCCACCAGGTGCTGAGGGATTGCCTGGAGCGCTTCAGCCGGCGCCCGGAGGCTTCGGAAATTCAAATTTCGCAGGAGATTCCGCAGGAGTCCTGCATTTCCTACATGGATCCGGATTTGTGCGCCCGCGCGATTGATAATATATTGAAAAATGCACTTGAAGCAAGTTATGGAAAAGGCGGCGTTAACGTTTGCGGCCTCTGTCGCGAGGAGTCCTGGCGCGTTGACATTTCAGACGAGGGCAGCGGTATCCCGGAGGAGATGCTTGATACAATATTTGATCCGTTTATCACCACCCGGACCAAAGGTACCGGTTTAGGCCTGGCCTACAGCGCCCAGGTCATCCAGGCGCATGGCGGCCGGATAAAGGCGAAAAACCGGGAGCCAGGGGGCGCCTGTTTTACCATTGAGCTGCCGCGGGAGCCCAAGGGGATTGGGTATTAGGTATGAATACCTAAAACCTTTTGATCATAATTTGATTCAGGAGTTTAAGTACAAAAAAGATTATGGCCTATATCCTGGTTGTTGATGATGAAGAAAAAATGCAGCATCTGCTGTCCATCATGCTGATCCGGCAGGGACACAGCGTGGACCGGGCGGGGGATGGTCTTACTGCCCTTGAAATGATAAAGGCCAATCCCTATGACATGGTGATATCAGATATCCGGATGCCTGGCATGGACGGGATGGAGCTTTTAACCGCCATAAAAGAGCTGGATATTCCCTGCCCGGTCGTATTTATTACCGCCTATGCCACGGTGGATTCAGCGGTGGACGCCATGCGTCAGGGGGTGGTTGACTATATCACCAAACCCTTTGATGAGGAACGGATTCTGCTTACTGTTGAGCGCACCCTCGGCATCTCCCGCCTGATGGCGGAGAATGTGGATTTAAAACAGGAACTCCAGGAGGTCGCCGGTGGCCATGAAATCATCTATCAATCGGAAAAAATGGCACGGGTGATTGAACATGCCCGCCGGGTGGCCGCATCAGACACGGCGGTATTGATCACCGGGGAATCCGGCACGGGCAAAGAGATAATCGCAAGATTTATC
>DATGCF010000323.1:0-2618 GCA_035312245.1 Desulfosalsimonadaceae bacterium | reverse complement strand
TAATAGAGTACAAGTACCTGCATAAATGACCTCCCGGACTAATCTGATATGTGTTCAATTGTTTATTAAAATAATCATGAAAAGTATGGTTTTCCAATTAACTAAATGAGACAAAATTAAAAAACCACGAAGACCACGAAGAACACGAAGATTCCGGCCTGTTCGGATGCCTTTTCTTCGTGCACTTAGTGTCCTTCGTGGTTGTTATTGTTTAGGCATAAAGGATGAAAAAATTTGAGCGGCTTTTTCATCCGTCCCGCGAATGCGGCAGATAATCCGTCCGGACCGGTGAGAAGACTTCCACGGCGATTGAATCTTCAAGCGCCTCCGCGCTGTGGGTAAAATTTCCGGGAATGCACCAGGCATCTCCCGCTTCGGTCGTAAACGCATCATCCCCCACAAACATCCGAAGCCGGCCTTTAACAAGGTATCCGGTCTGTTCATGGGGATGTTCATGGCCCGGCAGAATGCTTCCCGCAGCCAAGCGGAATTCGGTCATCAGCGTGTTGTCGCCGTAAACCAGGGTCTTTTTTTCCACGCCTTCAAGGACCGTTTCATAGTCGTTGACATCCTGTTTATAAAACATTGGCCCCTCCCCTTTTTTAGTTTGCTTAGAAGTCAATCCTCGACGGTAATATCCACTTTCTTCCAATCCCCCTGATCCGGCGGCTGGGCGACCATCTGCAGCCGGTTATAATAGGGACTTTTGGACAGATATAGGGCGGCCAGCGGATTATGTCCGGTCACCCGGTCCTTTACTGCCAGGACGGTTGCCGGCACATCGCAGTATTTCATAAACAGTGTATCATGGCCCACGCAAAGCCCCAGCATGACGGCCAGGTCTACATCCTCGGCATTCATGACCGCGGCCTGGACAATGGGATTGCACATGGGTTCCATCAGGCCCGGCCCGCCGATTTTTTCCTCGCCTTTAAGGCCGATCGCTTCCTTGGGCGTGCGTCCGACCTTGCAGTTAACGGAAACCACCTCAAACCCCTTGTTTTCAAATATGGACACCAGCTGCCGGGCCTCTTCCCTTAACCCGATACAGAAGGCCACGCCTAACCGCTTGAAATGGCATTTTTGGGCAAACTGGATGGTTTCTTCGATGCGGGGGATTTTGGTCTTAATCCCCTCATCGGTCACCTCATAGCACTCAGCCTCCTGGATTGAGGCCAGGCGGGCGAATTCGTGAATGTTGACCTTTTCATAACGATGATTGGCTGCGTCAATGATGTCCGGCATCCGGCGCATGGGACAGAATTCCGGGGCCTCGTCGAAGGAGGGAAGTTCATCATCCACGCCGGCAAAAGGGTAACAGATTTTTCCGGCACATTTGGCACATTGGCTGTAATCATTTCGCATGCTCGGCTCCTTTCCGGCAATCAGATCAGTTTCAGGAAAAAAAATGTCAAACCTTATAGAGAATCAGCGTAACTATGCGGCCAGCCGGTGGAGCACCGCATCCGCATCTTTGGTGATTCGGTCAAACAGCTCTCTCAGGGTGGGGATGTCGTGCGCCAGGCCCACGCCCTGGCCGCAGGCCAGGATGCCGGCGTCAATATCGCCTTCATCATACATCTTTTTGGCGTTCTCGCCTTTAATGACATCATAGATTTCCATGAAATCCGCCTTACAGCTCTCAAGCTCAAGACAGCTTTTGGCAGCCTGGTTGGCCAGCACCCGGTGGGTCGCATTAAGGGATCGCATAATCAGCATGGTGTCCAGTTCGCAGGCATCCACCAGATCCTGCTTGATTTTATCATGGATGGGGGATTCCTTAGTCATCAAAAGCCGGGTACCCATAATGGCCGCTTCCGCCCCCAGCGAAAGAACCGCTGCCAGTCCCCGGCCGTCGGAGACACCGCCGCCGCCGACGACCGGCACCTTGACGGCATCCACCACCGTTGGCACCAGCACCAGGGTGCCGATGTCGAGCTTGCCGGTGGCGCCGCCGTTCTCATAGCCCACCACGGTCACAATGTCCGCCCCCATATCCTCGACTTTTCGGGCATACTTTGCGCCCACGCACTTATGCATCCAGGTCATGCCAAGGTCTTTAAACCGCCCCACCAGCTCTTCCGGCGCACTATGGCCGGAGGTTTCAACGTACTTGATGCCGTGATCCGCCATCACATCGATATACTCGTTATTATCAATCTGCCGCATGGCCGGAAACAGGTTGATATTGACCGCAAAGGGTTTATCGGTTTCCTGTTTCATCTTGTCAATGGCCGCATCAAATTGCTCTTTGGACGGATACATGGCCGAGGCGATAATGCCCATACCGCCGGCCTCAGACATGGCGGCGACGTATTCGGCCGTGGATATCCACATCATGGCCCCGCCGATAATCGGGTATTCGATTCCCAGCATGTCTGTTACACGTGTTTGAATCATGGCTGCCTCCTGTGCAGTGTTTAAGGAACTTAATCGTACTCAGTCCCGCGCAAGCGGGACGGTTCTCGTACTCGTGCTCGTACTCGAAAAAAATCAAAAGCCGATTACGATTACGATTACGAGTACGAGTACGAGTACGAATCAGCAGAGATTAAAAGTTAAACAAAATTATATCATTAAGTTACTTTTACGCTTGGTCCAGGCCGCACATCCCGAAG
>DATGCF010000322.1:0-2635 GCA_035312245.1 Desulfosalsimonadaceae bacterium | reverse complement strand
GTCCAGGCAAAGGATATCTCAAAGGTTGAGCTTCTGGATGAAAACATCAGCCGGCGGAGCCTGAGACTGGACGGCATCCGCCGAATCCGCAAACGAAGAAACTACCGGGAGCGGATTATCTACGTCATGGATCATCAATCCCTTTATCTGGAAATCATTGACCGGTGTGAAGACCTGGTCCACGGATGGGGCGACGGGAGCCGCACCATAGATGACGTCCTGAAGGTCATTTCAGACTATGAGGCCGAACTGACGGAATTTGCGCTAAAGCATGACAGATTCGGGGTTCTGGGACTTTCCATCAAAATCCCCGACGATCTTTTCCAAATCGCTGCCCATTATCTGGATGATACCCCCGAGCTCCAGAAACAACTGACCGAAGCGTTGTATGAGAATCAGTATAAAATAGACTATTTTCTGTCCGAAGCCGATACCATCATTGCCAAGGACCGCATCCACCTGAAACTCTGCACGCACGATGCATACGGAATCGACTCGGTGCGAAACCCCGTGTGGTTTGTGTACTGGAAATTTGAAAAGCAGGATCAGGTCGTAAAGGAGCTTAATCGACTGGGCTTTAAAACCGGCGATATGATCTGCATTGATATCGACATGGATGAAAAACCCACGATTTATCGCATGTAACAGCCTTGACGGCTTCGCAAAAAGTCCAATATCTTTGTTGCGCTGCATTCCTCGGGATTTGCGCGCCGCGATCTTGAACTTTTTTCTTTGCCGTCTCGGAATCGATTTTTTAGGAGTCCATCAGCTTTAACCCCCATAGGGAGACGCACATGGATATCAACGGCAAAATCTGGCGGGATGAGTATGGGGTCTGCCATGCTCAGGGTAAGGACAAGGCCGAGGTATTCGGCCTCATGGGGTATGCCCACGGCCGGGACCGGGGCATGCAGGTACTGCTCATGCGGATTCTCGGCCAGGGCCGGGCCGCGGAAATTCTGGATGCCGGTGATGACATTGTGGCGATCGATAAATTCTTCCGCCGAATGAACTGGGCCGGCAAAACGGATGAAGCGGTCGGGAAGCTCGCCGGTGAATCGAAACAAATCCTTGATGCCTATGTGGCCGGGGTCAACCAGGCATTTGCCGAAAAGATCCCATGGGAGTTCAAGCTGTTCGGATACAAGCCCGAGCCGTGGCAGCCGGAAGACTGTATACTTATCTCGCGTATGATCGGCTACCTGACCCTGGCCCAGTCCCAGGGCGAGATGGAGCGGCTGTTTATCGAGATGGTTCAGGCCGGAGTGGATGAGGCAAGGCTCCATGATCTTTTTCCGGGGATTCTGGGCGGCATGGATATGGCGCTTATTAAGAGAATCTGGCTGGAAGAGCGGCTGGTGGACCCGGTATCGCTCTGGAACATTGCCCCGGCCGTGATGATGGCCTCCAATAACTGGGTGGTATCCGGCGGAAAAACCGCGTCCGGCGCCCCGATGCTCGCAAACGACCCCCACCTGGAGGTAAACCGCCTGCCAAATGTCTGGTATGAAATGGTGCTTAAAACCGATGACACCTATGCCATGGGCGGCACCATGCCCGGCGCCCCGGCCCTTTTGGTGGGACGAAATCCCCATCTTTCCTGGGGCGCGACCTATACGTTCATGGACGGCACGGACTCGTGGATCGAGCACTGCAAGAACGGAAAATACCGGCGCGGGGAGGATGCGTGGGAGCCGTTTACCAGAAGAGAAGAGGTTATCCATCGAAAAAAGAAAGGCCCGATCACAGTGGTATTTTATGAAAACCATCACGGGGTTTTGGAGGGCGACCCCTATACGGAGGGCTATTATTTAACCACCGCCTGGGCGCCGGCGGTTTCCGGGGCGGCCACTTTTGACAGCATCATAGGCATCTTTGATGCAGACACGGTGGAGCAGGCCATGGATCTTGCCAGCCGGGTGGAAACCTCATGGAATTTTGTGTTTGCAGATATAGCCGGAAACATCGGCTATCAGATGACCGGGCTCATGCCCAGGCGAAGAGACGGGATCTCAGGGTTTGTCCCGCTTCCCGGCTGGGATGCGGCAAACGACTGGCAGGGGTTTGAGGCCCCGGAAGATCTCCCCCGCTGCATCAACCCGGAATGCGGCTATTTTGTCACCTCGAATCAGGATCTTAATGAATACGGCCGGGTAAAACCCATCAACGTGGGCATGGGCCCTTACAGATCCGACCGGATCAGCCGGGTGCTGGCGAAAAAAAACAACTTGACCCGCAAAGATATGGTCCGCCTTCACTATGATGTCTATTCCACCCAGGCCGAGGCCTTTATGAAGATTTTGGGTCCGCTTTTGTCAGATACCGGAACGGAAGGCATTCTCAAGCGCTGGAATTGTGAATACGGACCAGATTCTGAAGGGGCGCCGCTATTTGAGAGGTTCTACAAGGAACTGCAGCGGCAGGCATTCGGTATGATTGGATTCGGTAAGGCGGCATTTGACCATATTGATGCACACACCGGCATGCTCAATGATTTCTACATCAATTTCGACCGGATTCTGCTCTCCGAGGAATCTATCTGGTTTGCCGGCCGAAAAAGAACGGAGCTATATCGCGAGGCAGCAAATATCGCGCTTAAAGAAAACCCGAAAAAATGGGGCGAAACACGGCAGGT
>DATGCF010000321.1:0-4768 GCA_035312245.1 Desulfosalsimonadaceae bacterium | reverse complement strand
GGCCCGCTGGGATATCTCTTCCGCGGATTGAAAGCGGTGGGTCATGTAAATAGCTAACCGGGCCTCCTCAGGCGTGAAAAGCCTTTCTAATATCCGCAGTTCCACGCCGGAGCGGGTGGCGGGGTAGCCCACCGGCATTTTATCCAGGTGCTTTTGAAGTGTTTGATAAATAGTTTTTTGATGATACATTAGGGTCGTATACTAAACATGAAAACCGGTTTACTGCAAGGTTGAAAATCGCTCAATTTAGGTTGAAATACAACACAGGACATGGAGGCAAACAATGCTGAGATTTCTGCCCGCACCCGCCCGCGGTGTCATTGCCCTGATGCTTTATACGCTAAACACCTTAGGGTGCTTTATTACCATGTTTCCCTTCATCCTCGTAAAAGCGATTATTCCATTGGACCGGGTACGGCTTTTTTTCACAAAAGTCCTGATGGTCCTTGGCATGGCCTGGATCAATATCAACAGCCTGATCCTGATGATGACCCAGAAAATCGAATGGGATGTTAAGGGGTTTTCCGGCCTGGATCCCAAAACCTCCTATCTGGTGATCAGCAACCACCGGTCCTGGGCGGATATTCTGGTCCTCCAGCATCTTTTCAAACATCGCATCCCGTTTTTAAAATTTTTTCTAAAAAAAGAGCTGATCTGGGTGCCGTTTCTGGGCGTCGCCTGGTGGGCGCTGGAATTTCCGTTTATGAAGCGCTATTCCCGGGAGTTTATCCAAAAGCACCCGGAGCTTAGGGGAAAGGACATTGAGACCACCCGAACATACTGTGAAAAGTTTAAAAAATCACCCATCTCGGTGATCAACTTCTTAGAAGGCACCCGGTTTGATACCTCCAAGCGGCAAAAGCAAAAGTCCCCCTACCAGCACCTGCTGCTGCCCAAAGCCGGCGGGGCGGCCATTGTGCTGTCCGCCATGGGCGACTGCCTGGACCAGATCATTGATGTCACCATCATCTACCCGGAAAATGAAACCGCCCCTTCTTTCTGGGAATTTTTAAAGGGCGAGATCCCCAAGGTGGCCGTCCGGATACGGCGGCTTGAGATCCCCGAGCAGTTTGCGGGCGCAAACTACGAACAGGACCCAAAATTTCAGGAAGCATTCAAACAGTGGGTCAACGCGCTCTGGCGTGAAAAGGATCAAGAGATAGCAGACGTTTTGGAGCAGTATGGGAACAAATGAGTAGCGGCCTTTTACCTGTGTCTTTTCCGCCAGATCTGATATGTGCGGACCTGGGCGTAGCTGCCAAGCGCATGCTCCGCGGTTTCATAAAAGGGGATGCCGGCCTGGCAGAAGGCGGCCGCAAACTCCTTTTCAAACCCGGGTATATTGACCATCAGAAACGGACAGCCCGTATCCCGGTGGATCCGGATGATTTCATTCGTATACGTCTCGTTCAGCTCCCGGCTCAACCCGGCGCCGATTGCCACCACCGCATCCACGCCCGGATCATCGGCAAGCGCCCGGGCCGCCTTAACGTATATATCGATATCCAGGGACGCGCCAAGGCCCACATCCACCGGATTTGTCAGGCTGGTGCCGGTCTGTGGCACGAATTCGGAAAGTTCAAATCGGGTTTTTCGGGAAAGCTCGGCCAGTTTTAGCCCCTCATCCCCGCAGGCCTCGGCCGCGCCCACGGCCATCCCGCCGGGACCGGACAATATGGCGATCCGGTCGCCCAGGTCGTCCGGGAGCAGCGAAAAACTCATTAACGCATCCGTCAACCGGTCAAACCCTTTGACCGGTACCGCCCCGCTTTGGCTGACTACCGCCTGCCAAAGTTGACGACGGCTGGCCATCGCCCCCGTATGGGAACTGGCGGCTTTTCGGCCCTCGGGATTGAGTCCCACCTTCCAGAGGATCACGGGTTTTTTAAGGGATGCGGCTTTAAGCGCGCTTAAAAACCCCGGCCCGTCCCCGATACTCTCGAGATAGCCCCCGATAACAGCCGTCTCCGGGTCATCGGCCAGGTAATTCAAGATATCCTTGCCGGTCACATCGCATTCATTGCCCAGGCTGACCGCCTTGCTGAAATAGATCCCTTTATCCGCCGCAATACGGCCGAGGATATTGGCAAGCGAGCCGCTGTGCGAAAGAAATCCCACCGGCCCGGGTTTCTTTGACAGCCCGGGGAAAAAGGAAAGGCCCGACGCCGGCACATAGAGGCCCATGCAGTTGGGTCCGAAAAGCCGCATGCCGGATTCTTTTGCCACCCGGGCAAGCTCCGCCTCCAGATGCCGGCCCGCCTCAGTACCGGTCTCCTTGTATCCGGCGGTAAAGAGCACCGCTCCCTTGACGCCTTTTTCAACACACTCGTAAACCACCGGCGGGGCATGCTGATGGGGCACCAGGATGATGGCCAGATCCACCGTCCCCGGAATCGCGGAAAGGCTCGGATAGGCCTTCAGCCCGTCAATCTCCTCGGCCGTGGGATGCACCGGATAAATGGCGCCCGAAAACTGCTGGTCCTGCAGGGCCATTAAAAACACTTTGCCGGTTTTAAGCCCCCGGGGCAAACCGACAATGGCCACCGAATTCGGATGAAAAATCTGATTCAGCTGATTTGTGATTGCATCGCGGTCCGCCATTATTTTTCCTGCGCCCCCTCTTTCGTCACCAGTCCGATCAGCGCATCCACCGCCACCGGTTTGCCCTTGCAAATGATCAACGGATTGATATCAATCTCGTCAATTTCCGGATTCTCTACCCCCATCCGGCCGATGGCGACCAGGATGTCAGCCAGCGCCGCGCAATCCACGGCTTTCATACCGCGTACCGCATCCAGAATCCGCCGGCCGCGGATCTCATCCATCATCTCCATCGCATCGGACCGTTCAATCGGGGCAATCCGGAAGGCCACATCATTTAGGATCTCTGTCAATATGCCGCCCAGGCCGAACATCACCGAGGGGCCGAACTGGGGATCCCGAATCATGCCGGCCACGAGTTCCCGTCGGCCGCCCAGATACTCCTGGACCAATACGCTGCCGGCGCCGCTTGCCGCCATGGCATCGCGAATCTCCGCGAACGCGGATTTGGCCTCGACGTCATTTCGAATATCCACGCGGACAACACCTTTTTCGGATTTATGGGCCAGCTCCGCGGCACATCCCTTTAATACAATCGGATAGCCAATGCGCGCCGCGGCGTCCCGCATTTCGGGTTCATTTGCCGCCAAATATTCCCGGGTAACCGGAATCCCATAGGCGGCGAGCACCTGCTTGGATTCATATTCAGAAAGTGTGCGTTTGCCGTTTTTGTGAGCGTTTTGTAGGATGTTCATGATGCTTTCCCCGGTTTCCAAATGAAATAAACAGGCTCCGGACAGGTTTCCGCCGGATCGGTTAACAGTCTGAGCTTAATAATATTTTTCATATGGCGTCAAACTAAAAAAATACCCCCTTTTACGCGTGTTGCAAAATGCGTGAAAGAGGGCAAATTGATTCAGCTGTCATTTCGAGCGGCAGCGAGAAATCTTTTAATCACATGATCTCTTAAGATTTCTCGTCGCTGTCGCTCCTCGAAATGACCGGCGGGGGCAACAAGCTAATGCCATGTATTATTATCCGCCGAGCTTTCGTAGAATCAGAGTAAGAGTAAGAGTAAGATTAAGATTAAGAGTAAGAGTAAGACGGTGTAAGGTTATTTATCCTTCAACACCTCCAGGGCCACGACGATGCTGACCTCTTCGCCGATAACTCCCATTTCGGCAAATTTCCCATTGCCCACGTTATAATCCAGCCGGTTGATGGTAAATTCCCCCTCAAATCCGGCCACCTGCTGGCCCTTTTTAAGCGGGTTCTCCCGGATGCCGAAATAGGTAAACGGCACCTGAACCGCCTGGGTCACATCCTTGATGGTGAGCTCGCCTTCGACGATGTATTGATTATCCGACACATGCTCGATGGCCGTGCTTTTAAATGTCATGAGCGGATATTCGGATACATTAAAAAAATCCGCCGAGCGCAAATGATTGTCCCGCTTGACGATATTGGTGTCAATGCTTGCCGTATCGACTTCAAAATCCACCCGGCTGGCATCCTTGTTCTCCGGGTCAAACAGAATGTTACCCCTGAACCCGTCAAACAGCCCCCGTACGGTGACATAGGTATGCCGCACGTCAAAATAAATGCTGGAGTGGTTCTTATCGACCTTCCATTGCTGGGCCTCCCCATAGGCAAAGCCTGCCAGTAAAACTACAACCAAAAGGACGATAACGGGTATCTGAAGTTTGCTTTTCATCTCCTGCCTCCTTTTTAAATAGATGTTATCCGCGCCGTGTGGTAAACCGCTCCGGTCTTCCCCCGGATTTGACGCGGCGCAGCAGCTGCTCAAAGGCCCGGTTCAACTTGATGAAGGTCTCGTGATCCCCGCCTTTATCCGGATGATACTTCCGGGCCATCTGCCAGTACTGCCGGGTCAGCGTTTTAACGGTCATTCCGGCAACCGACTGCTCACTCATTCCCATAAGGGAAACCGCCTCTTCCTCCTTCATCCGGTGCTTCGGCGCCGGCTGCCGGGCTCTCCGCTTTCGGGCTATCCACTCCCAGATCATATCCTCCAGATAACGGCTCTCGCCGAAATCGTTATCAAAAAACCAGCACACATAGCGGATCATATAGTCATTTAACCGATCGGCGCAGCCCAGATCCGCCCAAAAATCCGCATCCGCATTCAGCCGGCAGACTTCTTCCAGAAAGCAGGCATCCACCGCCTCCTGATCCAGCGCCTGGGGATACTCGCGCGAAATCATGC
>DATGCF010000320.1:0-6556 GCA_035312245.1 Desulfosalsimonadaceae bacterium | reverse complement strand
CTTTGAAAGATATGCCTAAATTGAAAATCCCCCCCATGCCGGCCTGCTAAAGGAAAAACAAGCGCTACCCAAGCCGTTTTTTAAGCACACCGTAGAAGTTTGTAATCTCTTGTCCGACAGGCATTTATAGTTATTATTTCTCTATAATCAACTCTTGACAAATCCTTTAATTCCAGACTATACATCGTAGCCTTGGAAATAATTCGTTGACCATTGTTCCTTATAAGGAATTTTTTAGCCAAACATTGGTTCCGGCATATTATTTCCAAGGATACAATGTATAGTCTGGAATCAAAGGATTTGTCAAGAGTTGATTATAGAGAAATAATAACTGTAAATGCCTGTCGGACAAGAGATTACAAACTTCTACGGTGTGCTTAAAAAACGGCTTGGGTAGCGCTTGTTTTTCCTTTAGCAGGCCGGCATGGGGGGGATTTTCAATTTAGGCATATCTTTCAAAGCTCTGCCTTCAACCTTATCCGCTTAACTGATAAGCAACCAACCCTATTGACTTTCTATCCACTCCCACATATTTTATTTGTATGCATTCCGAAAATACCAAATCCAAAATTGTTAACCATCTCGAAGCACTTCACCGTTTTAATCAATGGGAAAAAAACCGCTTTGACAGAATGGAAGACGGCCAGAACCTATCGGCAGTGTTTAAGCTTTACGAACTGATTCCGGAGGAGGCCCGGCAAAGGCCGGTCAATGTTGAAGGCATTATGAAAATGCGCAAGGCATTGGCATGCCTGAGATAGAGACCTTTGAAAAAGCCCTCGGGAATATAGCTGCCTTATTTAACCAGTATAACGTCGAATACATGGTCATTGGCGGCCTCGCCAATGCGAAATGGGGCCGTCCCCGGGCAACATTGGATATCGATATCACAATCTGGGCCCAGGACCACGAAATTAAGCATATCATTGCCATGTTTCAGGAAACCTACACTCTCCGGGTTGAAAAACCCATTGAATTCGTTAAAGAAACACGGGTGCTGCCAATAAAAACCCCTGAAAAGCAGCAAATCGACATCGTTTTCGGGGCGTTGCCGTTTGAAAAGCAAGCAATAGAAAGAGCCGTAAAAGTAAAAATCGGTAATGCAGAAATTAATTTTTGCACAGCCGAAGATTTAATCCTGCTCAAGATCATATCTGATCGCCCCCGGGATCTTGAAGATGCAGAGGGTGTTATCCATTTCCAAAAAGAAACCCTTGACTACGCTTACCTGGAGCCCAGAATCATGGAACTGGCAAATCTGCTGGACCGTCCGGAAATATCTGAACGGTGGGAAAAATGGAAAAAAGGAACTTCATAAAATCGGATCGGCAGCTTAATTGGTGGATGTGCTGGTTTTTATTTGTCAATTATTCCATATAAACACTGCCTGCGTAATCCAAAAAATCATAAAGGGTGTTTTTGCCTATCTTTACACCGGTCGAACGAATTGCTCCCAGTTCTCAACGTTCTGAATTTCATCAAAAAAGAAATAGCACTCCCCCAAATCCTGCTCCGGATAAAGCGCACTGAAAGTTTGTATGATCAGGTCAAACTCATCAGCGACCAGCTCAAGATCAAATCTTTCCTGAAGATGAAAATCTCGAATTATTTGTTTTAAATTTTATCTTTGTAATTTTGATGCGGTTAGGTGGCTACGCGCTCAGCAGGCGGGCGGTTAAAGTTAATGACATTGAGGGTTGACATATGAAGAGATATTTATAATTTAATGCGCATCATATAACCACACAGAAGGCTAACCCCCTCTTTATCATTGCCTAAACTTTTTTAAGCCGGGTGTGAATTAAAAATCTTCAGGGAAAATATATAACACCATGAAAAATCATCCGATTTCGACCAAATATGAACTGGAAACCGTTCCCATTGGCATTGGCGGCAAACGCATGGAATTCTACCGGGTGGGCAACTGGACGCCGCTGATTGAAAAACATTTTGCTAATGAAAACAGCAAATTCACCGATTTTCCGGTGTGGATCAAAATCTGGGAGGCTTCGCTGGTATTGACCGATTATCTGCTGGATGAGGTGCTCAAAGAGCCCAAAACGGTTCTGGAAATCGGGGCTGGCATGGGGATTACCGGCATGTTTCTGGCCGCCTTCGGTCATCAGGTAACCAGCACGGACAGTGAGGATGACAGTCTGGATCTGCTTAAGCTCAATATCGAACATAACAGACTGGGCAATATTCATACCCAAAAACTGGACTGGCACGAGGCGGAACTGGAGGAAAAGTTTGATCTTATCTGCGGCTCTGAAATCATTTACAAGGAATCAGACATTGAGCCTGTTGCAGCTTTGATCAGAAAGCATTTGAAGCCGGATGGCTCGGTTTACCTGGCCCATGACCAGCAGCGGATGAATGTGGGTAAATTCGTGGATCAGCTGCCCAGGGATTTGACGGTTGAAGAAATCGGAAAGACCTTTACCGGGAAAGATATGGCCAGGCGGATTTTGATTCATATTATAAGGAAAAGTGATTAAAAAAATCCGCACCACCTATTCCTTTTTCTCCAGAAACCCCGGCTGGGCGTAGGCCGGGTCGGGGTATGAATAAAAGCCCTGGCCGGTTTTGGCGCCCAGGCGGCCTTCGTCCACGTATTGTTTCATAAACTCCGCATTGGCTATGGCCTGCTTGTCCTTGAGCTTATTAGCCCAGTAATCGGTGATCTTCCAGATCGTATCCAGGCCGATTGAGTCCATCAGGCCGAAAGGGCCGATCGGCGTATACATCACCCCCATCCAGGCCCGGTCAATATCCTCGACAGATGCCACCCCCTTGGCAGCCAGTGACTGAGCGGATTTAAACAACTCCATCAGCATGGCATTGAACACATAGCCGTTATTTTCCTTTTTCAGCATGATGGGCATCAGTCCGTTGCGTTTGGCAAACGCCTCGATCAACGCGACTGTTTCCTGGGAAGTGCCGGGATGCGGCATGATATCAACCACCGGGGTTATCCGCAGATCATGGAAGTGGAAGGCGGCAAACCTATCCGGCCGGCCCGTGGCATCGGCAAAGGTTGACGGCTTTAATGAGGATGTATTGGTGGTAAAGATAGTGTGCGCCGGGCAGATGTCATTGAACTGGGCGAACACCCGGCCCTTTAATTCCGGATCTTCAGGGATGGATTCGCTCACAAAATCGGCTTTTTGGCCGGCCTCTTCCGGATCCGTGCTGGTGCGAAGCCTTGCCAGGGCAGTGTCTGCATCTTCCCGGGACAGACGACTATTCTTCACATATCTGTTGGCGAGTCTTTCCGCCCGCTTCATGGCTTTATCCAGAAGCTCCCGGCTGATATCATAATAGATAACATCGCAGCCGCTCGCCGCAAAATGAAAGCCGATCTGCTGGCCCATGGTCCCGGAGCCGATGATCAGCACCTGTTTGATGTCGTCTATCTGCATGGTGTGCTCCTTTTAGAGTAAGATTAAGAGTAAGAGTAAGAGTAAGACCGTCTAAACAAAAATGCCGTCGCGCAGGCCAGTAAATATCAGACGATAGGGAAAAGGTCAAAATAAAGGAAGGCAAAAAAGAAAAAGCCTGGACCTGACGGATGATGGCGGGTCTTTTAGAAAAAGCCCGGTTCATTAAAGTCCCACTTTCTAAAGGGGGATTTCTCATAGGCTGCAAATTTAAATCCCCCCAATCCCCCCTTTTTCAAAGGGGGGTTCAGGTGATGACCCTTTTCATAGGGGGGGCACCTTTTGCAAAGGGGGGTCAGGTGGTGACCCTTTTCAAAGAGGGGATGGGAGGGCACCTTTTACAAAGGAGGGATTGAGGGTGACCCTTTTCATAGGGGGTATTGGGGGGTCACCTTTTAAAGGGGGCTCAGTGGTCACCTTTTTCAAACGGAAGAAAAGGTTTGATAGCCCCTTTTACAATTCCAAATACGTCACGGATTTGGACATGGGCAAATTGCTGAGGCCGTCCAGAATTTCATCAGATAGGGAGGAGTCGGTGCGCAGCAAGACGATATTGCGCTCTCCGGCTTCCTCCTGGCCCACGGTCATTTTGGAGATATTGATGCTGTTGTCCCCCAGGAGGGTCCCGATGCTGCCGATCTCGCCCGGAATATTCAGATTGTGGATCAGAGTGAGATAGCCCTCCGGCTTCATCTCAAGGCGAAAGTCATTGATTTTGACCACCCGCGGGTAGTTTCTGCCGAATACCGTTCCTGAGACCTTACTGCTCATCTCATTGGTAATGACCTCCATGGTGAGCAAATGATTATATTCCATGGCCTCGTCGCTTTCGGATTCAGAGACTTTGATTCCGTCTTCCTTTGCAATATATGGGGCATTAACCGCATTGACATCCTCCATAGAGATCATATCCAGCAGTCCGGTCAAAAAGGCGGTGGTCACCGGCTTTAGGTCCACATCCTCGAAATTGCCGTTGTACTCGATCTTAATCTCCTTGACATGCCCGCTCACCAGCTGGGCCTGCAGGCACCCCATCCGGTCGGCCAGGAAAATAAAGGGATTTAGTTTCTCCAGTTCCTTGCCGGAAACAGACGGTGTATTCAGGGCGTTTTCCACGGTGTTGGTTTTAAGAAAATTAATGATCTGCTTTGCCACCATGACCGCCACATTGGTCTGTGCTTCAGCGGTGGAGGCCCCTAAATGCGGGGTCGCAATCAGATTATTCATCTGCAAAAGCGGCAGATCCGCCGGGGGCGGCTCTTCGCTGAACACATCCAGGGCGGCTCCGGCCACTTTGCCGGACTGCATGGCCTCATAGAGGGCATCCTCGTCCACGATGCCGCCCCGGGCGCAGTTGACCAGCATGACGCCATCCTTCATCTGCTCAAAGGCTTTCTTGTTAATAATCCCAGCGGTCTTTTTGGACTTCGGTACATGCACGCTGATATAATCCGCCTGGGCATAAAGCTCATTTAAGGATACGCTCTCACATCCTGCCTTTTCAATCTTTTCCGGGGTAACCACCGGATCATAGACGATCACCCGCATCTTTAATCCGCGGGCCCGGTTGGCGACGATGGAGCCGATTTTTCCGAAGCCGATGACGCCAAATGTCTTGTTGTAAATTTCCCGACCCTGAAGCTTCTTTTTATCCCAGCGGCCCGCTTTCATGGAGGATGTGCCCTGGGGGATATTGCGGGTAAGCGCCATCATCATGGCAATGGCATGCTCAGCCGTCGTAACCACGTTGCCGGTAGGGGTATTCATGACAATGATCCCCCGCTTGGTCGCCCCCTCTACATCAATGTTATCCACCCCGATGCCGGCCCGGCCGATCACCTTTAAGTTCTCAGCCGCTTCCAGGATTTCCTCGGTGACCTTGGTGGCGCTGCGAATGACCAATGCATCGTAATCCTTAATCACCTCTTTCAGCTCGTCCGGCGACATACCGGTTTTAACATCAACATCAATTCCGTCTTCTTCTTCCAATAACTTAACCCCGGCATCGCCGAGCTTATCGCTGACCAATACTTTCATTTTCATACCTCCTTCTTTATAACTTTAAACGGTCCTCGCGATAGGCCGTCAAATAATTCGAGCAGTATTCATCGTTTCCGGCCAGGGTCTCAGCGGCGATGATATTTGCCATCATCCGCTTGTCCAGGGGATTGATAATGGCCGAATCCAGCTTCTTTGCGATGGCCATTACCGCAAATGTCTGGTTGATGAGCTTTCTTTCGGGCAAGCCGTAAGAAATATTGGACAGCCCGCAGATGGTGTGAACCCCCGGAAAACCCGTCATAATGGCCTCAATGGCATTCATAAACTCCATGCCGTATGAGTCGTTGGTTGAAATAGGCTGCACCAGCGGATCCACGAAAATATTCTCAATGGCCACATTGTTTTTGACCAGGCTGTTGATCAGCTCATCGGCAATGGCCACCCGATCATCCTTGGTCTCGGGCATGCCCTTATCACTCATGCAAAGGGCGATCACCTTCAAGTCCGTGCCGGCAATCACCGGCAGCAGCGCATCATAGCGCTCCTTTTCAAGGGAAATGGAGTTGATCATGGGGGTTCCCTTATGCACGGCAGCGGCGGCTTCAACCACCTTGGGATCCGGGCTGTCGATGCAGCACGGGGCTTCCACGGTTTCCTGGACGGTCTTTATCAGCCACTGCATGTATTCGCTTTCCTTGCCGACAAAGGTCCCGGCATTGACGTCAATGAAATCCGCTCCGTGGTCGTGCTGATCCTTGGCGATTTTCTGGATTTCTTCGGCGTCCTGGGCTTCAACCGCGGCCTTGATCGGCTTTCGGCTTGAATTGATTAATTCTCCAACAATTAACATGGGTTTTCTCCTTTTATTAAAATTAACTTTAATGGCTTTGTAAAATCTCTAAAATAAGATTCCTCGTCGCTGGCGCTTCCCGGAATGACAGGCGCCGGTCAAAATAAAAACGGCTTCTGCGTCACCGGTGTATCCGGCGGCAGGCACAAGAAATCCGGCGCCTCATAGGGACCATACAGAATTTTTCGAAAATAATTTCGGCTGCCCTTTATTTCCGTGTATTTTTTATCAAGAAACCGGGCATTTTCCGTGGCCCGCGTGCGCA
>DATGCF010000319.1:0-3783 GCA_035312245.1 Desulfosalsimonadaceae bacterium | reverse complement strand
CTGGTGGCCAGCAGCGACGGGGTCACCCTGCTTAAAAACAATGGCAATGACAATCACTGGGTGAAGGTGGCAGTTAAGGATACCCGCTGCAATCTATTCGGGGTCGGCAGCCGCATTCGGGTGCAATATGACGGAAAACAGCAGGTGCGGGAAGTGGTCGGTGGCCGGGGGACCGGCAGCCAGGATGATTCCTCAGTGATTTTCGGCCTGGGCGAATACACCGGCCCTGTTCGGATTGAAGCGAGAACGCTATGCGGCGACCGATTGGAGGCCCGGATTGCGCATCCGGATCAGGTGGTCGTGCTGGAAAATTAACGCCCTGACGTTTTCAGCGGTTTGTTTAGCCAGGGTTGAATTTTTTTGTAGAAAGTGACTCAAAAAGCTTTTCAAAATCCGTCCATGCTGTCATTTCGAGCGAGAGCGAGAAATCTTTTACGAGCAAGATTCCTCGTCACTGACGTTCCTCGGAATGACAGTGGCGGAAATATTTAAAATAACAGCATATATTATTTGGTTCCTTAATTTAATACCTAATACCCAAAACCTAAACCCCGTTAAGTTACTTATAAGTAGCAGGCCCCTGAAACCCGAATCCGAAAACTTCAGTACCTATGCTTTCAGCCGGTTCCGGTCAACAAATTCAAGGTTTAACTTTTTAAGCGTTTTTGCCGTGGGAATGCCGTTTGCATCCCAGCCGCGCAGCTTGTAATAGGGCGGCAGCATTTTTGAAAGCGGCACTTTGGTTTTCGGTTTTCCTTTGATCAGCGGTTCATCCGTAAACCGTTGGGGCAAAGTGTCCTGGGAGCCGGCGATCCCCTCGCGGATATTAAACAGCCGCTCCAGGTTGTATCCCCGCGCCCCGGCCTTTAGAAACCGGCCGAAATCCATTTTCATGCCGGTGGCCAGCCTGATGAACTTGGAGTGCGGCAGCACCGGCAGGTTGATTTTCATAACAGCCGGCGGCACCATCAGCAGCATGGAGATCAGAAACCAGGTATAGGTGAGGACCTTGGAGACGATCCAGGCGGCAATTTTGTGCCCGGGCAGCTTGAATGCAAATGCCGGCACAAACGTCCAAGCCGTAAACAAACAATTGCCGCCCGCGCTGATGGCGGCCAGGAGATTCTGATCCAGGATGGTCCATGACGGTTTCGACCGGTAGTGATGGGGGTCCAGCGTCATGGGGCCGTTGACCTCAAAATAGGCCATGTACCCGCCGTCCAGATGACAGGCCCCCCGGTTGGACGTGGCATAGCCCAGCGCGTGCCCCATCGCCGCCCTGGGTGAGTACCCGGCGATTTCAAGGCCCTTCACATGGGCGGCGAACTCCTCTCCGCCGTATTTTTGGGATAAAAAGCGCACCCCTTCGGCCAGGTCGTCGCCGATGTCCTGGCGATAGGCGATTTTCTGGATGATTTCGGAAATATTTTCTTTTTTGCCGAATTCAATGCCGTTTTGCCAAAATCCCTTTTCATTTAATTCCGTCGCAAACCCGATGGTATTACCGGTGGTCATGGTGTCAATGCCCAAAAGATCCATCTCATAGTTCCAGCGGATGATTGCCGGCATGTCATCGATTTCAAGGTTTGAGCCCATGAGGCAAAGGGTTTCGTATTCCGGTCCCTTGATGTCTTTTCCGTCGAGTTCCACCCGGCGGCCGCAGCGGATCGGGCAGGACGGGCAGCCATAGTTTTTGGTGAGATAGTCGCTGGCCAGCTTCTCCCCGCTGATGTTATAGGCGCCGTCAAAACTGCCGCGGGAAAAGTTCCGGGTGGGCAGGGCGTTTTTTGCGGAAAGGAGATTCACGAACTGGGCGGTGCCGTATTTCGGGGATAAATCGCCGGTGGCCGGATGTTTCTGGAGCATTTTGACCCACTTTTTAACCCCGGCCCGGAATTTTTCCGGCTCGGCCAGCTCGATCTTTTTCTGGCCCGCAGCCACAATGGCTTTGAGGTTTTTGGCGCCCATGACGGCACCCATGCCGGTTCGGCCGTGAACGCGTTCCTGGGAGACCACCACCGCGTATTTGATGAGATTCTCGCCCGCCGGACCGATCACCATTTTCCCGCCCTTGCCCAGCTGTTCTTGCGTCTCTTCGGTATTTTTGCCCCAAAGATGGCCTGCAGATTTTAGCTGAACCTCATCTTCATTAATATCAATGTAGACCGGCGTTTCCGCTCTGCCGCGAACTACAATACCGTCCCAGCCGGCACGTTTTAAGTGCATGCCGAAGTGTCCGCCGCTGTTTGAATGGCCGATGGCGCCTGTCTGGGGGCTTTTGGCGGAAATGTCATACCGGCTTGAGGAGGGCGCGCCGGTGCCGGTCATGGGCGAGGTCATCACCACAAGGAGATTGTCCGGAGAAAGCGGGTCGATTCCGGGCGACAATTGATCCCACAGGATTTTGGTGCTAAGGAAACGGCCGCCCAGAAATTTTTCCCGGTCCGCATCGGTCAGCGGATACTCGCCGATGGTGCCGTCCGTTAAGTTGACATCCAGAACTTTGCCGGCATATCCTTTGTATTGCGTGGCCATTCCGGTACCCTCTCTTGTCTTTGCTGGTTTATAATCTTTCGAAGTATCCCGGCCGCAGCCCGGGACCGAACTAAAAATAACTTTAAAGGCACTAAGGCACTAAGGCACTAAGGCACTGAGGAAAAAAAGGAACAATAGGTTTCAGGTTTCAGGAAAAACGCTACACCTATACTGATACCCGAACGCTGAAAACTGAAACCTTTGATTTTACACCTAATACCTAATACCCAAAACCTAAAACCCACGAGGTTTCTTAGAAGGGCAATGGTTATTTGCCTTTGTACTGCGGTTTTCTTTTCTCCTTAAACGCCCGGGGCCCTTCCCTGGCGTCTTCGCTTAAAAAGACCGGAATGCCGAATTCCATTTCCTTGGCCAGGCCTTCGGCAAGGGGCTTGCCGATGCCGGTCAAAACAGACTGCTTAACGGATTTAACCGCCAGTGGACCGTTTGCCGCAATGATACGGGCAAACCGTTCCGCCTCGGCCATAAGCTGTTCCGGGGCGACGATGCGGTTAATAAATCCGAATTGGTAGGCTTCTTCCGCATCCATCAGTTCGCCGGTCAAAAGGATTTCCATGGCCCGGGCATAGGGCATCTGCCGGGGAAGCTTCACCGTGGAGCCCATCAGCGGAAACACCCCCCACTTGACTTCCTGCAGGCCGAACTGCGCACCTTCGGCTGCGATGCGGATGTCTGCCGAATAGAGGATTTCCATGCCCCCGGCAATTGCTTTTCCGTTAATTGCGGCGATCACGGGTTTATAAAGCTCAAAATCGCGCAGCATGGCTTTTTGGGGCAGATCCGGCTGTTGCTGCACCTTTTGGTCCGCTTCCGTCTCCGGCTGCCGGGCGCCGGTAAACAGGGGGATGAGCCGGCCCAGATCCGCACCGGAGGAGAAAATCTTGTCCCCGGCACCGGTGATGATGGCGCACCGCAGGTCATCGTCGTCCCGGTAATCGGTCCAGGCGTCCACGAGTTCGATCACCGTCTCCGGATCGATGGCATTGTGGGCTTCCGGTCGATTCAGGGTCAGATAGGCAATCCCGTCCTTTTTTTCATAAATAAGGCCCATATATTTTTTCCTGGTATAGGGTGTAAGGTTAAAAGGAACTTTTTCGATTCCTAAGCCACCGGTTTGAAGTGATCGATATCCAGGATGGTGCTGGTCGTGTCTTCGCTGAATACGGCCGCCACCCGCATGCCGACCTCAACGGCATCGCTTTTCACTTCATCCAGGATATGCACCAT
>DATGCF010000318.1:0-2202 GCA_035312245.1 Desulfosalsimonadaceae bacterium | reverse complement strand
ACTATTCAAAAAACACGACAGCCGAAATCCCCGAAGATATCAAGGATCAATTAAACGCGCACCTGTATCAGAAATCCTAAAAACTTTATAATGGCGACTGACATGGATATCGACATCACCAGCCTCAAACCTTTTATTGCTAAAGTCGACGCCTGGATCGACAACTACATTGCCGCGCACAGAAAAGAAAGCATCCGGGTTTCTGAACTCGGATTTCCCGACCTGCCGAAATACTATTCCCAGACCCTCCTGAATCGAGCATTCGCCGTATATACGGATCAAATCAAGGCCCCACCGCTCACCGAATTCGCGCTTGACGGGTTCTCCTTTTTTGAATCCATGAATCCGGAGGGGATTACCTACAAGGATACCTTCTTTATCACCCCGGACCAGAAAGACCGGGAATCCATCCATTTTCATGAGCTCATCCACATCATCCAGTGGGATGAGCTCGGCGCGGAAAATTTCATACTGGTATACGGCGCAAACCTCCTTATATCCGGCTACCGCCTGCATCCCCTGGAAGCCATTGCCTATGACCTTCAGACAGATTTTGACCAGGGCCGCTCCATACCTGATCTTGAATCCAGGGTAAGGGCCCACTGCCGGGAACTTGTTGAGAAACTAAACGTTTGACAAGGTTGATATTTCCTGATTGCAAGCTTAACACACACGTGATATTTAACTGCCGAGCGATAATCCGCGACTGCCGCACGTGTAAAAAGCGGTATATGCTACCGCGGCGGCATTTTTGCAGAAAGTAACTCAAAAAGATGTTCAAAATCCGTCCGTGCTGTCATTTCGAGCGGCAGCGAGAAATCTTATATTTAAGATTCCTCGTCGCTCGCGCTCCTCGGAATGACAGCGGCGGAAGCTTCCGGAATAACAACATATATTATTGAGTTCCCTGGAAGCCCAATATCTTTGTTGCACTGCATCCCTCGGAATATCACGTACAATTAACCATTTTTATTGAGGAGCACCGAATGAGATTTTTACTGCTGCTTTCCATCCTGTCATCCAAGTTTAAAAAAGCCGCGGAACAGAACCCGAATTTCCAAAAATTTCTCATGGGCCATGAATGTTCCGTGGTGATCAAAACCCGGGACAACACCAAAGGCCGGCGATTTATTTTCAGGGACGGCCGTTTCTCATGCGATAAAAAGCTGGACGAATACGATGCGGCCATGATCTGGGGGGATCCCGGGATCGCCTTTAAGGCCATGAAGCAAGGCGATGAAGGTATCACCGAAGCCCTTCAGAACCACCGCGTCGCCATTGACGGCAAACTCCATTCATTTACCTGGTTCGGGGCCGCCATCAAGTACGTGATGCCCGCCTGAAACAGCCGATACCCATTACTTTGCAATCAAGGCACCGATAACACCAAGGAGACCCTATGACTTACTGGACCCATGAATATCTGTTGCGGACCTGGGGTGGTCCCATGATACAGGCGGAGTTTTTAAGGGATTTGTCCAAGCCGTTTTTTGTTCCCCGCATATTTGCCGGCTTCAATCTGTTTCTCGAGGTGCCGCAGCTCCTGCCGGATGCTGTTGACCTGATCGCCCGGGAGAGCAAAAACAAAAAGGCGTTTATTGTGACAGACGACTATGCCGTGCGGTTTGCGCCCAAAATCCAGAGCCCCTATGAAAAACGGCACGGATTCCAATTTGCCGTCTGGGACAAGGCAAAACCGGATGCCCCCATCGATACGGTGGCAGACTGCGCGGAAAAAATCCGGGCATTCGAACCGGATATGATTTTCGCCCTGGGCGGCGGATCGGCCATGGACACGGCCAAGGCGGCCTGGCTTTATTACGAGCACCCGGATGTCAATTTTGAAACCTTAAGCCCCCTGGTGCCGCTCAGTCTGCGAAACAAAGCCAAACTGGTGGCTATCCCGACCACCAGCGGCACCGGCTCCGAGGTTTCCGGTATTGCGGTGATATCCTACCCGGACGGGGTGAAGCTGCCAATGGGCGGGGCGCTGCCGGAATTCGTGCCGGATTTTGCCCTCCTCGACCCCACGCTCACGGTGGGCATGCCCCATGAGTTAACCGCCGGCACGGGCGGCGATGCCCTGGCCCATGCCGTGGACGGGTTCATGGCCCCCAAATCCGATGAATTGAACCAGGCCATTGCCCTTAAAGCGATTGAAATGATTTTTGACTGGCTGCCCCGGGCTTACAACGACGGCGA
>DATGCF010000317.1:0-12176 GCA_035312245.1 Desulfosalsimonadaceae bacterium | reverse complement strand
CCTCGAACTTATCCAGGTTATAAATGCACTGGGTCTGGATGAACTCCACGCCGGCCGCGACTTTTTTGGCAAGGCGCGGCACCCGGATTTCAAACGGATCGGCAAACGGGTTGGCCGCCGCGCCGACAAACATATTCGGCGGCCGCTTGATCTCGGCGCCGCCCAGAAATTTTCCTTCGTCGCGCATCTGGCGGACCGTCTGGATTAACTGCATGGAATCGAGATCATGCACATTCTGGCCCTGGGCGCTGTCACCGAAGCTCTGGTGGTCGCCGGACAGGCAGAGCATATTCGGGATATCAAAAGAGGCCGCCCCTAAAATATCGCTTTGTATCGATATCCGGTTCCTGTCCCGGGTGACCATCTGCAGCACCGGCTCAACACCCATGAGCTTCAAATGGATACAGGCCGCCAGGCTGCAGAGCCGGGTGACCGAGGTTTGGTTGTCCGTTATATTGACCGCATCCACATGGTCCTTAATCATTTCCGCCTTTTTTTTGATGGCTTCCGGATCACTGCCGCGGGGCGGTCCGCATTCAGAGGTGACGGCCAGATGGCCTTGTGATAGGATCCGCTGCAGTTTGCTCCGCGCTGTATCGCTCATATTTGTACATCCTCCCTGACAACTTTGCGGGGCCCGCCGGCCCTGTCTGTCGACCAGTCCTTTATTTCAAACAGTTTTTCATAATCCTCGAGTCTGCCCAAGGCTTTTAGCCGATCAATGATCAGCTGCCAGGCACAGTCCAGTTCTTTATTGATTTCGCATTTGCCATCGCTGGAGCCCCCGCAGGGGCCGTTTAAAAGCCGTTTGGCGCAGCGGGAGATCGGGCAAATCCCCGCTGTGTAGGCCAGAATGCAGGTCCCGCAGGCCTGGCAGCGCTCGGTCCAAAGGCCCCGCTGTTCGGTAGCGCCAAGAAAACAAGTATTGACGCCGGGGTAGATGCGCTGGGAATGATATTTTTCAGCCATAAACTGAACCCCCACGCCGCAAGCAAGCGATACAATGGCGTCATATTGATCCGCCACATCCCGGATTTCTTCCAGGTATTCATGGTCGCACTGCCGCTCCAGCGTGATTTCATCAATTTTTACCTCTTGGCCCTGATTTAGGAAATACATACGCAGGGCGGAGGCCAGAACCCCGACCTCTTTTTTGCCGCCGGCCTCACAGACGGTAACGCACTCATTGCAGCCCAGGATCAGGATTTTTCCGCAGTCCTTGATTTGTTCAATAATTTCTTCAATCGGTTTTTTATCCGCGACAATCATGGATTGACCTCACTCAGTATAAAGTTATGCAGCATGTTTTTTATGCTTGTGCTTTTTGATCGGATTCGGCCCCAGCGCTTTGACTTTTTCATATATGTCCTCGGCATACTTGGCAAACAGGGGGCCTTCACCGGAGGAGAGGTTATACATCTGCACCCGCTCACCGCCGGTGCCCACAATATCGAGCAATTTCTGAGCCTGCTCAACGCGTTTGCGCGCTCTGAAATTGCCGGTCTTAAAATGACAGTCGCCCTCCATGCAGCCGACAACGGCAACGCCGTCAGCGCCTTTTTCAAGCGCACGAAGGATGTGTATCACATCCACCTTACCGGTACAGGGTACCCGGATAATCCGGATACTGGTCGGGTAATTCAGTCGCATCGAACCTGCCAGGTCCGCGGCCGAATACCCTCAGTAGTTGCAGCAGAAGGCAACGATTATGGGTTCAAAATTTTCGGTCATAGAATATCCTCCAGTAATGCATCAACTTTGGTAAGGAGCTGCTGGTCTTCGTACCAGGACAGTTCAATGGCTTTGGCCGGGCATTCCGCAGCGCAGGCGCCGCAGCCCTGGCACAGGGCGTCATCGATTTCGCTGACGCCTTCCTCGTTAATTCGCGGCACCCCATAGGGGCAGGTGCGCACGCAAATCAGACATGCCGCACATTTATCCGGATCCACCTTGGCCGTTACCGCGGACAGGGTCAAGTTGGGCTGGGCAAGAAAGGTGGCTGCCCGGGAGGCCGCAGCAAAGGCCTGCGAAATGGATTCGGAAATCAGTTTGGGGCTGTGGGCCGTGCCGCAGACGAAAATGCCCTCAGTCCCCAGGTCCACGGGCCGGAGCTTGACATGGGCCTCGATGAAATAGTTTTCCGGGTTTCTGCCAAGTTTCATGATCGAGGCAAGTTCTTCGGTATCTGCCGCCCGCATGCCGGTGCTCAAGGCCAGGATATCGGCATCCACGGTGAGCTCCCGGTCCAGGATATGATCATGGAAAGTAACGGATACACCGTTATCAGCGGATTCAACAATGGGCGGTGCTTCGGGATCAAACCGCGAGAAAATCACGCCCAGTTTTCGGGCCTCGGTGTAATAATCCTCCAGAAGCCCGTAGGTCCGGATATCGCGGTAAAGGATATAGACCTGGGTATCGGGGTTTGATTTTTTGATGTGAATGGCGTTTTTGATGGCGCTCTGACAGCAGATTCGCGAGCAGTTGGGGTTTTCTTCATTTCGGGAACCCACACACTGGATCATGACCACCTGCTCCAGGTTGTCAGCCGCGCCGTTTTCTTCCAGCTTTTTCCCCAGTTCAATCTGGGTGAGCACATTCGGGTGCTCACCGTACAAGTATTCCCCGGGCTGGTATTCGTCCGCGCCCGTGGCCAGGATCAGCACCCCATGATCGATTTTTCGCTCATACATCCCCGGGCCGACCAGGACCTCTGTTTTGAAGTTGCCCTTGAAGCCGGAGAAATCAACAATCAGGGAATTGGTGAGGACCTGGATATTTTGATGATTTTTGACCCGCTCGCTTAAATCGGCGATATAGGTTGGAATGTCCGCGCCTTCGATGGTTTGGGTCAGCCGGTTGGCAAGTCCCCCCAGTTCTCCCTCTTTTTCCACCAGTACTACCTCATAGCCCTGATCGGCGATACCAAGCGCCGCGTTCATGCCGGCAACGCCGCCGCCGATCACCAGCGCCCGCCGGGTCACCGGAATCTGCCGCTCCTTGAGCGGCATTAATGAGGCAGCCCGGGCAACAGACATCCGCACCAGTTCCTTGGCCTTTTGGGTGGCTTTTTCCGGGTCCCCCGCATGCACCCAGGAGTCCTGATTCCGGATATTGGCCATCTCAAACAGGTACTTGTTGATGCCGCATTTTTCCAGGGTGTCCATGAAAATCGGCTCATGGGTTTTCGGCGTGCAGGAGGAGACCACCACGCGGTTGATGTTATACTCCTTTAAGGTCTCCTTCATTTGGTCCTGGGCATCCTGGCTGCAGGTAAAGAGATTCTCCCCGGCATAGACCACATGGGGCAGGCTTTCCGCATATTCCCGAACCGCGGGGACATCCACGACACCGGCGATGTTGATGCCGCAGTCACAGACAAACACCCCGATGCGCGGCGCTTCGCCTGTCACATCGATTTCTTCCGGAATTTCCACTATTTTTGTGTTGGTAAACCGCCCCGCTGCAAGGTTCCTGCCCGCCGCACAGGCTGCTGCGCTGGCCTCGGTCACCGAACTCGGGATATCCTTGGGGCCCTGGAAGGTGCCGCAGGCAAAAACCCCCGGCCGGCTGGTGGAGACCGGCTCAAACGGCGTGGTCACCGCAAAGTTATAGCGGTCCAGCTCAACGCCCAGGCGTCTTGCGTTTTCAATGGTCGACTCGGAAACCTGGAGCCCGACGGAGAGCACCACCATGTCGAATTCTTCTTCCGCGAGTTCCCCGTTTTCCTTGGCATATCGGAGCCTCAGATTGCCCGAATCCCCGATTTCATCAATGGTATGCACGCGGGCCTTTTCAAACCGAACGCCCGCCTCATCCTTGGCCCTGAGGTAATATTTTTCATAATCCTTGCCAAAGGTCCGGATATCCATATTAAAGATCACCGCATCCAGTTCCTCCTTGGAATGCTCCTTGGCGATCATGGCCTCTTTAACTGCATACATGCAGCAGACCGATGAGCAGTAGCCGTTGCCGCAGCGGTTGGTGTCCCGTGAGCCGATGCACTGGAGCCAGGCAATGCGCTTGGGCTCGGTATGGTCCGAGGGCCTCACCAGATGGCCCATGGTCGGGCCGGATGCGCTCAAAAACCGCTCGAACTCAAGGCTGGTCAACACATTGGGGCTGCTCTGGTAGTGGTAGATATCCTCTAACGTTGAGGGGTCAAATACATCGTTTCCCGGGCAGAGGATCACAGAGCCCACGTCCAGATCTTCTTCCAGAACCGTCTGGCTATGATCGATTGCCTCGGCCAGGCACGCGTCAACGCACTGGTAGCACTCCGAGCAGATACCGCATCTCAGGCACCGGTCGGCCTCGGTCCGGGCTTCGGATTCATCATACCCGAAGGAGACCTCCAGAAAGTTGCACTCCCGGGCCTCCGGGTCCAGGCAGCGCACCGGCACGCGCGGCTTGTGCGGTTCGCCGATGACATCCGGCTTATCATATGTCCAGTCTTTTTCCCGGTTCTCATGAAGATTCAGGCCGTTGATGTAGCGGTGAATGCTTTCGGCCGCCTCCCGTCCGCAGCCCACCGCATCCACAACGGACTTAGGCCCGTAGAACGCATCCCCGCCGGCAAACACCCACTCAATCGGCGTCTGAAGCGTTACCGGGTCGGCTTCCAGGCCGCCGGGCTTGGAAATGGGGATCTCCTGCTCTTTAATCCCGGAAAGTTCCGCCTTTTGGCCGATGGCGATGATCACCGTATCCCCGAAAAATGACTGGCAGGCATCCTCGTCATATTCGGGCGAAAACCGGCCGTTTTCGTCAAAGACCGCAGTACAGGTTTTAAATTCAATGCCGGAGAACCGGTTGCTCTTGTCGATGAAAAAGGATTTTGGCCCGAAACTGTTCACGATTTCGATTTCGCCCTCCAGGGCCTCCTCGATTTCATGCTCCCAGGCGGGCATCTCTTCGCGGGCCTCCAGGCAGACCATTTTGACGTTTTCCGCGCCTTTGCGCTTGGCGGTAAGGGCCACGTCAATGGCCACGTTGCCGCCCCCGATCACCAGGACGTCGTTTCCGATTTCGACCTCTTTTCCCATGGCCGCATCCCGAAGGAAATCAACCCCCTGCAGGACCCCCTCGGCATCCTCGTTTTCAATGCCTAAGCTCCGGCCGCCGTGCAAACCGATGCCCAGGAATACAGCCGCATACCCATCCGCCTTCAGGCTGTCAAGGGTGATGTCCTCACCAAAGGAAACCCCGGTCTGAATGGCAACCCCCATGTCCTCAATCACTTTGATCTCGTTTGCCAGGATATCCGCTGGAAGCCGGTATTCCGGAATACCCACCGCCATCATGCCGCCCGCGGTGGGCAGTTTTTCAAAAATCGTGACCAAATAGCCCTGAAGCCTTAAGAAATAGGCGGCGGACAGCCCGGCCGGGCCGGAACCGATCACCGCAATTTTTTCCGCCCGTTCTTCGGGGACTTCCGGAACGAAGCGCTTATCCTGGCTGCTTTCCCAGTCCGAGAGGAACCGGTGAAGCTCCCGGATGGCGAGCGGCTCATCATAGTCGCCCCGGGTGCAGACGCCCTCGCAGGGGTGATGGCAGACCCGGCCGCAGATGCCGGGGAAGGGGTGGTCCTGCTTAAAGAGTTTCAGGGCTTCCTCGTATTTTTCCTCGTTGATAAGCGCAATGTAGCCCTGGATACTCACATGGGCCGGACAGGTAGCCTTGCACGGGGCGGTGCCCCGTTTGCTGATGGCATAGGCCCCGGGAATCGCCTGGGCGTATTTCTTGTAGATGGCTTTGCGGGTGGACAGTCCCTGATCATACTCATTGGGCACTTCGATGGGGCAGACCTTGGTGCACTCTCCGCAGGAGGTGCATTTGGAGGTATCAATGTATCGGGGCTCTTGGCGGATACGGGCCTTGAAATGACCCGGTTCGCCTTCCAGTCCCATGATTTCCGTTCCGGTTTTAAGCTCAATGTTTAAGTGCCGGCCGACCTCGACCAGTTTGGGCGAGATGACTCACATGGCACAGTCGTTGGTCGGAAATGTTTTATCCAGCTGGGACATCATGCCGCCGATGGCGGATGACTTTTCCAGCAGATAGACGTAGTATCCGGAATTGGCCAGATCAATGGCGGACTGCATGCCGGCGATGCCGCCGCCGACCACCATCACGGATCCGACGGTTTGGGTGTTTTGCTCAGTTGACGGATGCTGTGTCATGGACGATACTCCTGCTTTATTTGACGGCTGATTGTTATGCCGTCCATTTTTAGAGACGCTATTTGTTATCGTCTCATTTAATGCCGTATATGATCTCCGGGAGTTTGTCTTCCCAGCCGATGGTCGCAATCAAGGCGCCACTCAAGCCTTTGGCTTTAAGCGCCTTAAGCGTTTCGGCGGCAATCTTCGTGCACTCCCGGGCTTTGTCCGGAGCCTTCTGGATCCGCTTGATCAGTTCATCCGGGATATGCACATTGGGCATGTTGCGGGCCATGTAGCGGGCCATGCCGACGGATTTTAAAAGCATAACGGTTGGGATGATAAACACATCCGGGCGGCCTAACTTTTCGATAAAGGGCTGGATCGTTTCGGGGGCAAAAAGCGGCGGGGTAATCAGAAACCGGACCCCGGCATCGATTTTGCGTTTCACCGCATCGACTTCACGGTCCAGTTCATTGCCTGAAAGCCCGGCATTGGCTGCGGCGCCGACAAAAAACGAGGGCTTTCCGTCAAGTTCAATGCCGGCCATATCTTTTCCGTTCTGCAGTGTCGCAACGGCCCCTAAAAGCTGATCAATATCAATGTCATAGACGGCCGCCGCCTGATGATGATCCCCGTAACTGGGGTCTTCGCCGGTGACCGCCATGATGTTCTGGACCCCGCAGGCATATGCGGCCAGCAAGTCGGCCTGCAGCGCAATGCGGTTCCGATCCCGGCAGGATACCTGCATAATAGTCTCCATCCGTTTGTTCTGAACCATCATGGCCGCCCCCAGCGCGCTCATCCGCATCACGGCATTGCTCATTTCGGGGATGACAAAGGCACTGACCTCCTCTTTGACTTTCCCGGCGCTGTTTAGCATATTGGTAACATCAACGCCTTTTGGCGGTTCAATTTCAGCGAGCAGGGCAAATTCCCCGGCATCGAGTTTATGTTTCAGCAGCATATTCCCTCCGGTATTGAGACTCATATGAATAGGACGTCATAATTCCAGAAATGCCAATGGATTATGGAAAATCAGGCCTTATACTGATTACTAAAAATATATAACACTGTCAATAGATGTAAACAGTATTTCTTGTTTACAAACAGAGTATCTTGTAGCAAACATAGATAAGTATACCCGGTTTTGTATCAGGCGCTGAGGTTTTAAGGCACTGGGGTCCTAAGGCACTGAGGCACTGAGGGGTTGAGGAAATATTGAAATTTGGAATTTAACTGCGAACTCCTGCAACCTACACCCTAAACCCTGAACCTTAAACCCTGCACCTTACACCTTATACTTTGCACCTTACGCATAGCCATGGCGAATGCAAATCAGGAGAGAAGGCCCCATGTCCCCAAGCACCGATCAGTCCCCTGAATGGCGGGTCCTGGTTATTGATGACGAGGCGGATATTCGGGAAATCCTGCAGATGGTTCTCGAAGACGCCGGATTTCAGGTGGAAACCGCTGAGGACGGGGAAATCGGACTGGAGCGCTGTCAAGCTGTCCTGCCGCATATCGTGATAACGGATATTCGCATGCCGGGTATTGATGGGATACAGGTGCTGGAAGAGATTAAAAAAAAGCATGCGGATATTGAAGTGATCGTCATCACGGCATTCAGCGATATGGAGGTAGCGATCCGCGCACTTCAGCTGGACGCCTCGGATTTTATCACCAAGCCCATCAATGAAAACGCCCTCGATGTCGCCCTGAATCGCGCCAAAGACCGGTATCTATCCAAAAAAGAGATTCGCGAGTATACGGCGCTTCTGGAGCAGCAGAATGCGAGAACGCTGCAGGAGCTGATTGACAGCCACGCCTTCCGGGACAAGCTGATCGAATATTCAATGGACGGTATTTTGGGCTGTGACGAAAACGGGCGGGTTATCATTTTTAATCAAAGTCTCCAGCACATGCTGGGCTATGGCCAGCAGGCCGATTTTAAGGCATTGGCGCTCGCGGATGTCTTCCCTTCCGGAGATTACCAGCCGTTTTTTGACGCACTGGATAGCGATGGCTATGGCGGAAAAGACCGGCTGTTTCTGTATGAAATGGAACTGATTTCCCGGGCCGGGGACCGGGTGCCCATGCAGGTGTCTGCCACCCGGTTGTTTGAAGAGGCAAAGATCGCCGGTTTGGTCTGCTTTTTCCGTGACCTTCGGGAACTCCGCCGGCTTGAGCAGGAACTGGCGGATCAGGGCAGGATTCTGCATCAGGATAAAATGATGTCTCTGGGCCGATTGGCGGCGAGCATTGTCCATGAAATCAACAATCCGCTCTCCGGAATGCTTAACTATATGCGCCTGATGAAGCGTATCCTGGATCGGGGGCCGGTTTCCGGAAAAGCCCACGAGCAGTTTCAACAGTACCTCGCCCTGGTTGAAAGCGAGACCAGCCGGTGCTCAAAAATTATCTCCAGTTTGCTGTCGTTTTCCCGGACCTCTCAACCGGTTTTTGGAAATATCCAAGTGTCGGAGTTATTGAACAGGTGCGTGCTGCTTTCCCAGCATAAATTAAAACTCCAGCACATCGGCTGCCGGGTTTCCATTCCGGAAGATCTTCCGCCCATTTACGGCGATTTCAACCAGCTTCAGCAGTGCGTTATCAATCTAATATTTAATGCCGTGGATGTCATGCCGGAGGGCGGAAAGCTGGAGATATCGGCCCAAACAGGCGGTGCCGGCGATACGGTGGCCATTTCGGTCCGGGATTCGGGGCCGGGAATTTCGGAATCGGATCTGCCCCGTATTTTTGAGCCGTTTTTTTCCACCAAGGATGCGGGCTATGGCGTCGGCCTGGGGCTTTCCACGGTCTACGGTATTGCGAAACATCATGGCGGAAATATCACCGCGGCCAATGAGCCCGCCGGGGGCGCCTGCTTTACCATGGAGCTGCCTGTGGCGAAAAATGGATAGGGGCCGGATCTGCTATTGACCCATGGGAATTTATGGCATATGCTTAAAACAATCATAATTCAAACAGCGGGGTTGGCCGCTTTTGACAATGCATATGGTGCTCATCACCTCCATATCGCCGCTACAGAGCAGATTGACCGGACAGTTTCCGCCAGCCCCTTTATCCTCTCTGCCAGGAGGGTTCAATGACCCTTAGAGTCGGTTTCTACATCTGTCACTGCGGAATCAACATTGCCTCCAAAGTCCGGGTCGAAGAAGTTGCCGAGTATATCAGCCATTTAAAAAACGTTACGGTTTCCCGGGATTACAAGTTTATGTGTTCGGATCCCGGCCAGGAACTCATTGAAAACGATATCCGGGAATACGGTTTAAACCGTGTGGTTGTCGCCTCCTGTTCCCCCCGCCTCCATGAGAAAACCTTCCAGAGCGCTTGTCGTCGGGCCGGCCTGAATCCTTATTATTTCCAGATGGCCTCTGTGCGCGAGCAGGTTTCGTGGGTAACCGAGGATGAGGATATCGCCACCCGCAAGGCGAAAACCCTGGCCGCGGCGGCGGTCAACCGGGTACAATTCCACTACCCCCTGGAAACGCGGGAAGTCGGCGTACATCCGGATATAATGGTGGTTGGCGGCGGCATCGCTGGGATGCAGGCCGCCCTTGATCTTGGCAATGCCGGGCATAAGGTCTATCTGGTGGAAAAGGATACCACCATCGGCGGCCATATGCTCCAGTTTGACAAAACCTTTCCAACGCTTGACTGCGCCGCCTGCATCGGTACGCCGAAAATGGTGGAAGTGGGCCAGAACGAGAACATTGAGCTCCTCTCCTACTCGGAAGTTCAGGAGGTCAGCGGCTATATCGGCAATTACACGGTCACCGTTCGCCGAAAGCCGAGATATGTGGTGGAAGGCGTCTGTACCGGGTGCGGCGAATGCATGAGCGTCTGCCCGGTTTCCATGCCAAGCGTCTGGGATGAAGGGCTTTCCCAGCGAAAGGCCATTTACCGGTCGTTCCCCCAGGCCGTGCCGATCACCTATGTCATCGATAAAATGGACCGGGCGCCGTGCACCACCACCTGCCCGGCGGGCATCAATGTGCAGGGTTATGTCCAGTTAATCGGCCAGGGCAAATACCGGGAGGCCGTAGAGCTGATTATGGAGCGCCTGCCGCTGCCCGGCGTGCTTGGCCGGGTGTGCCCGCATCCGTGCGAGTCTGCCTGCCGGCGGGCGGAAGTGGACAGTGCAATATCCATCCGCGAGCTCAAACGGTTTGCCGCCGACCAGGTGGACTTTTCTGAATTGCCAGTGCCTGAAATCGAAGACCGGCCGGAGAAAATCGCCGTGATCGGCGCCGGGCCGGCCGGGCTGACCGCTGCCTACTATCTGCGGCTGAAGGGCTACCCGGTTACCATTTTCGAGGGACAAGAGGTACTGGGCGGCATGCTGCGATTAGGTATTCCGGACTATCGGCTCCCGCCGGCCATACTGGATCGCGAAATTGATTTTCTGCTCGGTACCGGCATCCAGACCCGCTGCGGCCAGTGGCTGGGCCGGGATTTTACGTTTGAAAGCCTTAAAGATGAGGGCTTTTCTGCCGTTTTCATGGGTACCGGCGCGCATTTTCCCATGCAGATGGGGATTGCCGGCGAAGATACCCGTACGGGCGTCATGGATGCCATTGAATTTCTGCGCCGGGCCAACCTGGGCCAGGCCCCGGAGACGGGTAAGTCCGTGACGGTGATCGGCGGCGGCAATGTGGCCGTGGATGCGGCCCGGAGCGCGAAACGCCTGGGCGCGGAATCGGTGTCATTGGTCTATCGGCGCTCCCGGGCCGAAATGCCGGCCTACGAAGAAGAAGTGACGGATGCCGAGGCCGAGGGGGTGCGGATATATTATCTCACCGCCCCGGTGCGAATCACCGAACAGGGCGGACGGGCCACCGGCATGGAGTGCATCCGGACCGAGCTCGGCCAGCCGGACCAGAGCGGCCGGCGCCGGCCCGTGCCGGTGGAAGGCTCCGAGTTTGACATTCCCTGCGATCTGGTCATTCCGGCCATCGGGCAAAGCACGGGCCTTGCGGATCATCTGGGGGATACGGAGCTTGAGATATCGCGCCGCGGCACCCTGGTTGTTGATCCGCATACTTTGCAGACCGCCATTCCCTATGTATTTGCCAGCGGGGATGCGGTGACCGGCCCGGCCTCGGTGATTGAAGCCGTGGCCCAGGCTCACAAGGCGGTGGCCGCCATTGACCGCTATGTCCAGGGCGCGGATTTGGCCGCCTATGCCGAGGAGCTGGCCAGGGAGCCCGCGCCGGGAACCGACTGGAAGCCCATCCCTGAAGACCTGAAGCCGGAGCCCCGGTGCGAGCCCTCACATCATGAGACACCGGAAAGAATTAAGTCCTTTTCCGAAGTCAATTCGGGGCTTGCTGATGCCGACGCCCGGAAAGAGGCGGCCAGATGTTTAAACTGCGGCGGCTGCTGCGAGTGCATGCAATGCGTCTCCGCCTGCCAGGCCAATGCCATTGATCATCAGATGGCTCCTGAAACCCGCGAAGTTAAGGTGGGCAGCCTGATTGTGGCCACGGGCTACGATTTGATGGACCCCACGCCCATGAAACCTTATGGGTATGGCAAGTATCCGAATGTCTATACGGGGCTTGAGTTCGAGCGGCTGAGTAACGCCACCGGCCCTACCGGCGGGCAGATCCTGATAAGAGACGAGAACGGGGAGTTCACCAAAAAGCCGGAGAGCGTCGCCATTCTCCACTGTATCGGCAGCCGGGATGTGAATTACCATGAATACTGTTCCCGGGTCTGCTGCATGTACGCCCTGAAGTTTACCCATCTGATCAAAGACAAGGTGGGCCATGATACAAAAGTCTATGATTTCTACATTGACCAGCGCTGTTTCGGCAAGGGCTATGAGGCGTTTTACCGTAAATGCCAGGAAGAGGGCACGACCTTTATCCGGGGAAAAGTCGCCGAAATTACGGACGAGGCCAGGTCCCCGGCGGAGGCGGGAAAGCTCGTGGCAATCGCCGAGGACACTCTAATCGGCCGCCCCATACGGGTGCCCGTGGATATGGT
>DATGCF010000316.1:0-7253 GCA_035312245.1 Desulfosalsimonadaceae bacterium | reverse complement strand
AGTCCCGCGCGAGCGGGACGGTTCTCGTACTCGTAATCGTACTCGAAAAAATCAAAAGCCGATTACGAGTACGAGCACGAGTACGAGTACGAATCAGCAGAGATTGAATTTTTAACAAATTTATATCATTAAGTTATTTATAGGCTCGGTCCCGGGCGGCAGCCCGGGGGAACACTTCTAACTAACTGGTTTGAAGTGATCGATATCCAGAATGGTGCTGGTCGTTTTTTCACTGAATACGGCTTCCACCCGCAGGCCGTCCTTAACCGCATCGCTATCCACTTCATCCAGAATATGCACCATGGGGGTGTCCGCTCCATCGAGCTTGATCAGAGCCAGAATGTATGGCGCCTCCCGCGGCAGGTGCTTGTCGTTGTAACGGACTACCGTATAATTGACCACTTCTCCGGTATTTTCAACCGGCACCCAGTTGTCCCGGATGTCGGCCATGCAGCGTTCACAGGTCTGACGGGGCGGCACAAAGACCTTATTGCAGGTGTCGCAACGCACGCCCAGGATTTGTTTCGAATCCCGCAGGGTAGTGATGAAGGTACTGCCCACGCGCCCGGCAAAATAGGAATACGGCAGCGCGAGCTTGCCCTCAATGACATAGGCGTCGGCACTTTCAACGGTTTTCTGCATTGTATGGCTCCTGTATATTTGAGTTGTCCAAAATTTTTCTTTCGTAAAACTTGATCGTACTCAGTCCCGCGCAAGCGGGACGGTTCTCGTGCTCGTACTCGTAATCGAAAATTTTAACTGCCGATTCCGATTACGAGCACGAGTACGAATCAAAAGCTGCTTGCTGAATAAGACCATGAGTGCTACTCATCCAATTCGAAGTACTTGATATCAAACACGCTTCCCGTCCGGTTCTCCGCCCAGACCGGCCGCAGCCGGGACCCGTGCCGGACCTTGTCGCCCATGACAATGCCCATCTGAACCTGGTCCAGCTGGTCCGGCCGGAGCTGGTGCCAGAACACCTCCTCGCCTTTGCATCCTTCCAGCAGAATGCCGATGGCGCCGTAAGGGGTTTCCCGGGTCTCGCCGGTCAGGGGGTCGGGGCTGGCATAGTAGCAGTATTCCATCATCCGCATTTCGCCGTTGGGACCGATTTCCACCCATTCGTCGTTCCTGACGCGGCATATGGCGCATATCTCTCGGGGCGGCGATTGCAGACGGCCGCAGGCGGGGCATTTAATGGCCAGAATGGTTTTGTTTTTAAGCCCCTGCAGAAATTTGCCCATCACCGGGCCGGTGGCAAACCGCTGGTTCACGGAAATGGTCCGCTTCAGCGCAATCAGCTCCTGCTCCTGGGTGGTCTCCGCCCCTGGGGGCACGAATTTCTGAAAAATCTGGCTGGTGATCCCGAAGGTGTTGACATCGCCGTGGACTTTGAGTTTTCCGGCGGTTAACGCCGACATGCCGTCGACTTTCCCGATGTTTAGCCCAACAAAGGTCTCCCCGTCGGTTTCCATGACCACATCGCAGCCGGACAGGTCATCGGTTTTTTCAAGCTCCATGGCCCCGTTTGCGACGGTGAGTTTCCACTTGCCTTCCCCGGAGATCTCATAGCCGAAGGTGTGGTTCACCCCTTTCGCCCCTTCCGGGCGGAACCGCTCCGGCATGGAATCGAATATATCTTCAATGTTGACGCCGTGGTATTCGCTCATAACTCCCCCTACCAGTTGAGTTCTTTTTCAAGCATCATGAGAACCGTCCACATGGTCCCGCCGAAGGCCGAGGCCAGCGCATGGTTGACCGGCTTTTGAATCTGGTGCGGCCCGGCATTGCCGCGGATCTGCTTGGCCGCCTCTGCCACGCGCACAAGAGCGGTGGCCCCTATGGGATTGGCGGCAATGACCCCGCCGGACGGGTTGATGGGCATTTTGCCGTCGATCATGATTTCCTTGTTCTCCACGAGCTTTAAATGCGCATCATCGTCTAATAAGAAAAATTCCCGCAGCCAGTCGGTGCCCCACCATGCCGACGGATCATACATTTCAAACACATCAAAATAGTCCAGCGGCTCGGTGATCCCGTTTCGCTCATAGAGCTTTTCCGCGGCAAACCGATGGGTGGTGTCCGTTGGATAATAGTTGTTGCAGAGATTAAGCGTTTCCTCCCGGTGGACCGTGATGTGATCCCGCACCCAGACCGGTTTGTCCGTTATCTGTTTGGCCTTTTCTTCTCCCGCGAAGATCACCACGCAGGCGCCGTCGGATTGGGAGCACATGTGGATCAGGCGAAGGTCCCCGATCAGCGGCGGCGAGTTTTCCATCAAGTCCGCCATCTGGTCCCAGTCAAGGCCGAAGGCCCGGTGCGAGTTAGGATTTAAGCAGGCGTGCTTATCCATGATAATCCGGTAGATCATGGCCGCCGTTCGGGCCCGTTCCGGACCAAATTCCTCGATCAGCTTGACGGCCGTGGAGTCGGTGAGCGCGCCGGATTGGAGTTTTCTCGCCCACAGGGGGTCGGCCATATTGGTAATGCCGCCCGTGGTATGACCCTCCTGGAGTTTTTCAAATCCAATGGTCATGACCACGTCATGCATACCAGAGGCGGCGAGGTTGTCGCCGGCACAGGCCAGGGTGCCCCCGGTGGTGCCGCCGGTGGTCAGCCGGTAGGCGGTTTTCCCGTAAGCCCCGGACCCCAGTGTGTGCCAGAGATCCGGCTGATGAACCATTTCAAAAAGTTCCATGTTGCCGTGCACCACGCAGTCCACGTCATCCATGGTGATACCTGCGTCATCAAGCGCCTGGCGGACGGCTTCATGGATCATCTCCGGCTGGTTGACCTCCTCCCGGTGGCTGGAAAACTTGGTCTCCCCGACCCCGACGATACCCACATGTCTGTTCTTTTTTCGATAGCCCATATATATACTCCCCTTTACTTTTCCAGGATTAGAACCCCGTGATGCTGGCCGGCGGCGCCGGTGGTGCCGTGGGCAAGGGCCTTTTTAGCGCCGTCTACCTGGCGGTCGCCCGCGCTTCCCTTTAGTTGATGCACACCTTCAAGGGCCCGGGCCAGTCCGCCCAACATGATGGGATTGCCGTTTAACATGCCGCCGGAGGTATTCACATGAGCCGCCTCCAGGCCGCCGTCATCAATCCATCGGCCGCCGCCGGCTTCCTCTGCAAGGCCTGCGCCTTCGGCCCACATGGGCAGCTGATAGGCATAGGCGTCGTTTAGCTCAACCACGTCAAATTCGCTTTTGGGGTCCTTGATCCCGGCCATGTCATAGGCCCGGGAGGCGGCCTGTTTCAGGGCAAAGTTGGCGGAGAGGTCCCGGTCGCCCAGAAAGTAGCTGTCCATGCAGGACCCGAACCCGGTGATCCAGACCGGGTTATCGGTAAATTCGTGGGCCCGCTCCTCACAGCATAAAAGCAGGCCCACCGCCCAATCGGTCCGCGGGTAGGTATGGAGCTCCCGGATGGGATCGCTCATCAGGGGCGACTGCATGACCGCTTCTTCGGTGACCGGTTCGTTTTCCCGTGCATAGGGGTTTTTAGCCCCCATCCGGCGGGAGCGGACCACGACTTTGGCCAGCTGTTCTTCCGTAATCCTGGATTTTTCCATATACGCCCGGGCCTGAAAGGCACTGGCGTTTAAGAAATCCAGGCCCAGGGGCCGGCAGTAAAAGGGATCAAAAGCCAGATTAGTGCACATCTGCCGGCTTTCCGGCTGGGACTCCTTGCAGTGGCCCATCACGAGCACCAGATCGTCATGTCCGGAAAGGATGGCGGCCATGGCATAGCCCAGTGCATTGATGCCGTCCTGGGCGGTTTTTTCCTCCCCCCGGAAATGGGCGCCCACTACATCGGTCATGCCGTTGTCGGAAATGGTCCGGGCATCAAGCACGTCATCTGAGCAGGTCACCACGTTCCGGATGCCCTTTTCCATATCAAAGGTGACACCGGTCTGGCTGAGAATCGATTCAAAGCAGTCCAGCAGCATGCCCTGGAACCGCTTATACCAGATGTCCGGTTCATTTTTAATCTGCGCGGTCGCGCAGACCGCCACTCTGCGACTCATAGGGTCTCCTTTCAATCCTGATACATCTCTTCGATCAGATTATTATATTTATCATATATCACATTTTTTTTCATTTTGAGTGAAGGCGTCAGTTCCCCGCCCTCTTGGGAGAACTCCTGTCTAATGATGCGGTATTTTTTAATGCCCTCATACCGGGCGAGCTGCTTGTTCTTTTCCGCCACATGCTGATTCACAATGGCCAGGAAATCCTTATTATCCAATAGATCCAAGGGCTTATCGTAGGCAATGCCCTGCTGCTGGGCGATCCGCTCTGCCTGTTCCAGGTTGATATTGATTAGGGCACTAAGAAATTTCCGCCGGTCCCCGACGACCAAAAAATGGGCGAAAAGGGGATCGAATTTAAACACCCCTTCAATTTTCTGGGGCGCGACATTTTTGCCGCCAGAGGTGATGATCAGATCCTTTTTCCGGTCCGTGACCAGTAAAAATCCGTCTTTATCGAATTTGCCGATATCGCCGCTCATGAAATAGCCGTATTCGTTAAAGGAGTTCTTTGTCTCCTCCGGCATTTTCCAGTAGCCGGCAAATACGTTGTCCCCTTTAACCAGAATTTCTCCGTCCTCGGCAATTTTAACGTCCACACCGGGGAGTGGTTTGCCCACGGTTCCGATCTTGTAGTCATCCAGGCTGCTCATGGTGGCCGGGGCGCAGGTTTCAGTCATGCCGTAGCCTTCGATGACCGTAATGCCGGCGGCATTGAAAAAAAGAACGATATCCCGGGAGGTCGGGGCCCCGGAAGCGGTCATCCAGCGGACCCGGCCGCCCAGGGCGTCCGCCAGGTTTTTAAAGATCATTTTATAGGCGATTTTAAATTTCAGATTCAAGAGCGGGGGAATCGGCTTTTTCTGCTCCCGCAGGGCGCTGATCTCGGTACCGATGCCATGGCCCCAGTGAAAGATTTTCTGTTTCCATGCCGGCTGCTCTTCCACCTGGGAGAGGATGCGCTGGTATACCTTTTCGCACACCCGGGGCACGGCCAGCACCACCGTGGGCCGCCTTTCCTTCACATCCTGGGCAAAGGTATCGATGCTTTCCGCATAGGAGGCGGTAAGCCCTACATACATCCCGTAAAAATGGCCGGCCACGCGCTCGAAGACATGGCTTAAGGGCAGAAATGGCACGGTCTGATCCGAGTCATAGGCAAATTTGGGCTTGATCCGGTCCAGGCAATTAATGACCGCCATGATGTTTTGATGGGAGATCATGGCCCCCTTGGGCACCCCGGTGGTGCCGGAGGTATAGACGATGGTGGCCAGATCCCCGGGGGTGACTGCATCTGAGAGATCGCTGAACAGAGTGGGGTAGTCATTCTGCTGTTTCCGGCCGTTTTCCACGAGGGTTGAAAAGGCCATCACCGCGTCATGGCCGGTGGCTTCGGCAGCGCCAAAACAGACAATTTTGGAAAGGCCTTCCATCTCATCGACAAATGCGGTGGCTTTTTCGAGCTGCTCCTGATTTTCTACAAACAGAACTTTTAATTCCGAATTCTCCGCGATATAGCGGACCTCTTCCGCCACCAGCGTGGTATAGATGGGGACAATCACCGCCCCGATGCCAAGCGCTCCCATATCGGTATACACCCATTCCAGGCAGTTTTCCGACAATATCCCGATGCGGTCGCCTTTTTCCACGCCCAACAGGTGAAGACCCAGACCGGCGGTGCTGGCCCGGTCGTAGTACTGGTTCCAGGTCGCGGATTCCCATGCGCCGGCATGTTTTTTTTCAACCGCCACCCGTTCCCCGTATTTTTTCACCCGATTGCTGAAAACCGCGTTGATTGTCTGTTCCATGACAGCCCCTTTTTAAATGGTTAATCCCTTAAAAGCAGTTTTTTCCGACGTGTCTGTATTTTTGCAACCGTCTTAATCTTACTCTTATTCTTACTCTTAATCTTATTTTAAAAAAGCTGGTGGTGCGTGCATTAAATCATCAGCCGCGAGATAATCTCATTCATGATCTCCCGCGTGCCGCCGCCGATGGAGAGTATCCGGTTGTCCCGATAAAGGCGCTCCACCGTGTAGCCGCGCATGTACCCGTAGCCGCCGAAAAGCTGGACCGCGTCATAGGTCACCTTGTCGCTGACATCGCAGGCAAAGTTTTTGGCCATGGAGACCTCCTTGATCTGATCCACGCCGGCCCCGATTTTGGCGGCCACCCGGTAGGTAAATTCTGTACTGGCCTCCACCAGGGTGGCTATGTCCGCCAATTTGTGCCGGTTGACCTGGAATCCGGTCAGTGTTTTGCCGAATGCCTTTCGCTCCTTGGCGTATTTGATCGCCTCTTCCAGCGCCATGCGCGCGGTCATATTCGCCATCACGGCAAGGGAGAGGCGCTCGGCCTGAAAATTCATCATGATGCCGTAAAAGCCCTGGTTTTCCTCGCCGAGCAGGTTGGCCGCCGGCACCCGGCAGTTGTTGAAAAATATTTCTGCGGTGTCCGAGGCCCACCAGCCGGTTTTTTTGAGCTTCTCAGAGGTTGAATACCCCGGGGTGCCGGCGTCGATGACCATCAAGCTAATGCCCTGCGCCCCCTCTCCCCCCGTACGGACCGCGCAGGTCAGCTGATCCGCCCGGCAGCCGCTGGTGATAAAGGTTTTGCTGCCGTTTACGATATAATGGTCGCCATCGCGTTCAGCTGTCGTCTGGATGCTCGCCACATCAGATCCCCCGCCGGGTTCCGTAATACCCAGGGCGGCAATTTTTTCGCCGGCAAGAACCGGCGGAACGAACTTTTTTTTCTGATCCTCGGTTCCCATATTAAGGACCGGGGGCAGGGCGATGTTAAGGGAGCCCAGACCCGCGCAGAAACCGCCGGAGGTGGACCGCATGAGCTCTTCGCTCACCGCGATCTGAAAAAAGACATCCCCAGGGGTGCCGCCGTAGGCCTCCGGGTAGCCCATGCCGAGAATGCCCACATCCGCGGCTTTTTTATAGATTTCCAAGGGGAATTCGCCTGCCTCCTCCCAGTCGTCGATAAAGGGCAGGACCTCTTTTCGGATAAAATCCCGCACGGACTTTCGGACCATGTCATGGGCCTTGGAAAAATATTCCTGATAGGTCGATTCGGTGTTAAAGTCCATATTCAGTTCCTACAAACCCGCTAAAATTGTTAAGGTATGGGCATTTATTTGAGTCTTTATTTCCAGTTTCCAGTTTCAAGTCTCTAGTTTCTAGCCGATCGGGGTCGGGGGAATGGCA
>DATGCF010000315.1:0-8639 GCA_035312245.1 Desulfosalsimonadaceae bacterium | reverse complement strand
CAGGTCGATATCAAATATATTCTGGTTCTTAAGCCGGACATTATCAATGCCCTTATCCCTCAGGGCGTCATCAAGAATTGCGGCAAGTTCGGGATCTTTTTCGATCGCATAGACGACTCGGGCGGCCAGGGATAGCGGCAGTGTCAGCGCTCCCACTCCGGCACCGATGTCAACCACCGCATCATCTCCTTGGACGCCGCTTCTGCGGATAATCATCTCCGCCGTCGAGGGGTCGATCAAAAAATTCTGGCCCAAGGCCTTTCTAGGGCGCAGATCCCGTTCGTTTAATAATTTCCATGGCGGTTCAGGCATAGGCATGATAACTAAAGGGTTTAGCGTTTAGGGTTTAGCGTTTAGGGTTTAGGGTCGTCAATCAAATCATTTGCTCATATTTATACCGGCATTAAACGCGCAGAAGAAGGTATGTTAAGGCTCGGCTCCCTGGAAGCAGTCCCAAAGGCAAATAGTTTCGACATATTTTCTGATAAATGCTTCCCGGGCAAACGGATATCTCGTTTTTTCTCATCATCTTCTTAATTTTTTCATGCTTTTACTTGACTTTTCAACCCATCCTAACTAATTTGGCTCATAAGTTCTTATTTTTATTTTGTAGATCCTTCAACTGCCGTCAGGAGGTCTTTATGACAAAACGAAAGCACTCTCCTAGCTTTGATGCAATGGTCAAATTTTTCCAGCAGCACTATAATTTTGCAACAAAACAGGACATCAACCGCCTGGTCGATAAAATCGACGAACTTGAAAAATCGGTCAAAGAGGCGTTGCTGCCTTCCCAGCAGCCGGCTTCGACCCGAGCGCCCAGAAAGAAAAAGGTCGATCTGACCAAACAAAGCGCATCCGACGCCGTGCTTGAGGTGATCACCGACGCCCGGACGGGTATCAAATTCCCCGAAATCAAGGCAAAAACCGGTTTCAATGACAAAAAACTGCGCAATATTATTTACCGGTTGGGAAAACTCGGCAAGATAAAAAATAAGAAACGGGGTATTTACATTCCCGCCTGAGCCCCCGGTTTGATTTATCGCTTTTCAGCCACATGCCCGCCTGCGGCCCTTGGAAAGGGACTGAACTTCCGTGCCGCGCGGGCGCGGTATATTTTTCTGTCCGACCCCCGACCTTCTACATGGGAATTTCCATTGCGTAACAATCCTGCAGTCGTTATATTGACTGTTTAACTTTTTTGAAAAAGGATTGACGCAATGAATCAGCCCGTGGACAGCAATAACCCCGGCCTAGCCGAGGGAACCGAGATCGCCGGCTATATCGTCAAAAAAATTGCCGAACTGCCGGAAATCAAATCCATCTACTACGAACTCACCCATACCCGTACCGGCGCCCGGCACATCCATATCAGCAACAATGATACGGAGAACACGTTTTGCGTGGCACTGAAAACCGTGCCGTGGGATTCCACTGGTGTGGCCCACATCCTTGAACATACGGTTTTATGCGGATCCATCAACTATCCCGTCCGGGATCCGTTTTTTTCCATGATGAAGCGCAGCCTCAGCACCTTTATGAACGCGCTCACGGCTTCGGATTGGACCATGTACCCCTTTTGTACACAAAACCGCAAGGATTATTACAATCTCATGGCGGTTTATCTGGATTCCGTTTTTTTCCCCAAGCTGGACCGGCTGAGCTTTAAACAGGAGGGCCATCGCCTGGAGTTCGAACCGGATACGCAGGACCCCAATCAGCTGCGCCTTAACTACAAAGGCGTCGTCTACAATGAAATGAAAGGCGCCCTCTCCTCCCCGGATCAGGTGATGGCGCGCTCCATTCTAAACGCGCTGTATCCGGACACCACATACGGGTATAATTCCGGGGGCAACCCGGCGGATATTCCAAAGCTCACCCATGAGCAGCTTATCGCATTCCACCGGCGGCACTATCATCCGAGCAACGCCTATTTCTATACGTATGGCAACCTGCCGCTGGATGCGCATCTAAAATATATTGACGAGACGATTCTCACCCATTTCAATGCCATCAATCCGGATACGGATGTCCCCACCCAGCGCTGCTGGGAAACGCCTAAGGCCGCCGAATATACGTATCCCATTGATCCCGCCGAAGATGACGGCAAAAAATGTCAAATCTGTCTGGCCTGGTTGACGGCTGACATACGGGAGGCATTTGAAATCCTGGTGCTCACCATCCTTGAGCAGATCCTTCTGGGCAACCCGGGCTCCCCGCTCAGAAAAGCGCTCCTTGATTCTGAACTCGGAAGCACCTTATCAGATGGCACGGGATTTGACGGGGAAAACAAGGACACCATGTTCGCCTGCGGGTTAAAGGATGTGGCCGCAGATGCCGGCGATCAAATCGAGCGGCTAATTTTTGAGACTCTCCAGGAAATCGTGGATACCGGCATTGATGACCGGCTGGTGGAATCCGCGATCCATCAGATCGAATTTCAACGAAAGGAAGTCACCAACTCGCCGTTTCCCTATGGGTTAAAGCTGCTGCTCCGGTTCTGCGGCGACTGGCTGCACGGCGGAGACCCGGCAGTGATCTTACAATTTGACTCCCTGCTGAATCAGTTGAAATCCGAGATGGAAAACAAGGGCTTTCTGGAATCCAAAATCAAAACCTATTTTATCGACAACCCCCACCGGGTCCGCCTGCTGCTTCGGCCCGACCCGGAACAGGCGGAACGGAAAAACCGGCGCACCGCAGAAGAGCTTGCGGAAATCGAAAAGCAGCTGACACCTGAGGATATTGAAACCATCCAGCAGGATACCCAGACATTAATTGAGCTTCAGGAGGCGAAGGAGGACCTTTCATGCCTGCCGACCCTGGCGCGCGAAGACATATCTCCAGACGTCAACACGGTTGAGCCGCCTAAAGAACTCGCAAACCCACCGGTCTGCCGCTACGCGCAGCCTACGCTGGGGATTCTCTATCTCTCTGCGGTGATGGATATTGAAGCGCTGCCTCCGGACATGCTGCCGATGCTGCCCTTTTTCTGCTATTCCCTAACCCGGCTGGGCACCCGATTTTATGAATACGCCGACATCTCCCAACTAATTGACCTTTATACGGGGGGGATGGGGCTTACCGTTAATGCCGGCACCCGGTTCGGAGAGGGGGGGGAGAACAACTGTCTGCCGGTTGTCACCTTTCACTCCAAATGCCTGTCCCGGAACCAGGAAAAAATGTTCGAACTGGTCAGCGAGGTGCTTAAAAATGTGCAATTTACGGATACCGGGCTGTTAAAACGGCTGCTTTTGGAATACCGGGCAGAGATGGAGTCCGCGATCGTGGCAAACGGCCACCGCTTCGCGATTTCCCTGGCTGCCCGCAATTTTACGCTGACCAACACCTTAAATGAAACCTGGCATGGCATCCATCAACTGGAAACCATTAAGGACTTAACTGCAGACCTGTCCGAAAAAAATCTCCACGCCATTGCCGACCATCTTCACCAGATCCGGGATAATTTATTCGCGTCAGGTAAAATGAAGGTCGCACTTATCGGTGAAACGCCGGATCTCGATCAGGCCATGCCCCATGTGGCATCCCTTGTCCAGGAACTCGGCAAGCAACCGGCGGATGGATTCCACCCCCCGGACATTCAAATGCCGGCTGCCCTCCCCCGGGAAGGCTGGAGCACCTCCTCTTCGGTGTCATTTGTGGCCAGCGCCTTTGAAACCGTCCGCATGGATCATCCGGATGCCCCGGCGCTTGCGGTAATCAGCAAAACCCTGCGCTCCATGTTTATCCATCGGGAAATCCGTGAAAAAGGCGGTGCCTACGGCGGTTTTGCCGCCTACCAGCCGGAAAGCGGGCTGTTCTACTTTGGCTCCTACCGTGATCCGCATATCCTGAATACCCTGAAAGTTTACGAGGCGGCCGCCCGATTTATTACTTCCGGGGATTATTCGGACGAGAACATCAAGGAGGCCATCCTCCAGGTCTGCGCGGACATTGACCGGCCGGATGCGCCCGGCGGTGCGGCAGCCAAGGATTTTTACCGGAAACTGATTAACCTGAGTGATGATACCCGCCGTAAATTCAAGGAAAAACTGGTACAGCTGGATCGGGATACGGTGCTTGAAGCCGCCATAAAATACTTTGGAGAAAACAAAGGTTCGACCGCTGTGGCGGTGATCTCAAATGAGGCCGCGCTAAAAGAGGCCAACCGGCAGCTTAAGGAGAATGCCCTCGAACTATATCGCATTTAAACGGAAACGGGATAGGGTGAAGGTATAAGGTATAAGGTTTAGGGGGCCAAAAGGGGCAGGCATTTGGTTTCACGCTTGCTGGGCTCTTAATCAGTTTGAAAATGCATTCTCTGCCTTAGCTGATTTCGATCATTCCCCCTTTTGTCTTGTGAACAATTCGGCTAACCGATCCGCGCCTTCCTGGGACAAAGTCCCCTTGGCAGTGGCAATATCAATGGTGGCAAGGCCCAGGCGGGTATAGAGGTCAGCTGCTTCCGGCGACAACTCCCGGATGGCGGCCAAATGATCCGCGACCGTCGCCGCATCGCCCCGGGCAATGGGGCCGGTCAGGGCCTCGGGGATGCCCACTTGCTCAACATTTTTAAGTGTCCCGCCGATCAAGGGGGTCAGCACGCCATAGGCTTCGGATTCGGGCACGCCCGAAGCCTTCAGCAGATCGAAAGAAAGCCGCAGCAGCGTGACCAGATAGTTGGATGCCACCACAGCGGCCGCATGGTACAGGGTTTTCCCTTCGGTTTGAATGCTGATGGGCTCCGCACCCAGTGCCTCGGCCATTTTCCCGGCTTGCGCCACTGCCCCGGCTTCGCCTTCAATTGCCATTTTAATGCCGGCAAAGGGATTTTCCTCCGTGACCGCGGCAAAGCTCTGGAGGGGATGCATGGAGCCGATCGCCGCACCGCATTGCCCGGCAGCGGAAAGGATATTCGAAGAGAGCGCCCCGGAGCAGTGAAGGACCGCGGCATTTTCCTGAAAGCCTCCGTTTTCGGCAATCGATTGGCAAGTGACGGCAATGGCCTGATCCGAGGTCGTAATAAAGACTACGTCCGCTTTGGCTGCTGCCTCCCAAACCTGATCATAGACAGCGTCTTCTGCCCCGGCGATTTGGGCCGCATGCAGGGCCGATTCCCGGGATCTGCTGGCAAAACCCGCCGGCTGATAGCCGGCCTTTGATAAATAGCGGGCCAGTGCCGTGCCGACCCGCCCGCATCCGATAATGGCGAATGATGGTTTCATGGGACTTTCACTTTGCTGCATGGCTTGACCGGTTTCAGTCTTCAGTCTTCAGGCATCAGTCATAAAGACACCTTACACCCTATACGCTATACCTTGCACCTTGAATCTTGAACCTTATCTCACGCCAGCATGCCGCCGTCGCAGACGATGCAAGTACCGGTGGTAAAAGAGGCCGCATTTGATACCATATAAAGGGCCGCCCCGGCCATCTCGTCAGGCTGTGCCGCCCGGCCCATGGGGATCTGCTGCATAACATAATCATGGATCTCTTTATTGCCCAATATGGCCTGGGAAAACTGGGTATCCGTCATACCCGGCAGCAGGGCGTTGACCCGGATATGCTTGGGTGCCAGCTCCTTGGCATATGCTTTGGTCATAGAAATCAGGGCGGCTTTGGAGATGGAATAGATGCCCTGCAGAAAAGCCGGGCGCAGGCCGTTTACTGAGGAAATATTTAGTATGGCACCCCCGCCGGCCGCCTCCATCAAAGGCACCGCCCGTTGAATCATAAAAAAGGGCCCTTTCAGGTTGACGTCCATGATCTTATTCCAGTGGCTTTCCTCCGCGGTGATCAGTTCGCCGAAATGGGGATTGGTGGCGGCATTGTTGATCAATATGTCAAGCTTGCCGTACTTTTCCTTGACATTGTCAAACAGGGCCTGAATCTGATCCAGATAGCCGGCGTGGCAGGCCATGGTTTCCGCCTGGCCGCCTGCCTGGTTGATTTCACCCGCTACCTTGTCAAGGGCTTCTGGCTTTCTGCTGACCAATATACATTTAGCGCCCTGGGCTGCCAGGGCTTTGGCAATGGATTCGCCGATGCCGCGGCTGGCACCGGTAATCAATGCGATTTTATCAGTGAGCGAAAAATCGACCATACGTGTCTCCTTTCATTATCAAACGAACATTTTCGGATCAAAAGATGTTGTCATCAAGGGGCTCATTAACGAGCCTCCAGCGCATTCAAATAAACCCATCATACGATTCGGCGGATTTTGTGTCAATTTAAAAAACCGAGCGATTGTTCGCTTTTTTAAATTGACAATCCTGCACGCGACCGTTAAGTTCCAAATTCTAAATCCCAAATATCAAAAAAATCCCAAATTCCAAGCACCAATTCGCCAAACAACCCCCTTCGGCATCGCTTGTTGTTTGGAATTTTGGTTATTGAGATTTGATTATTGTTTGTAATTTGTAATTTGAGATTTGGTGCTTTTCTGCACAGATTAGGGTATTTACAAAATATGGATGGATAATCATTATGTCGATCATCATTGCCATACCCCCGCATACTGAATCTGAAGCCGCCGTTTTTGAATTGGCCGCGTGCGCCCGAACACTGCAGTATCTAATCGGCGCAGAGATTCGAATGGTCAGGGTCGGGCCAAAGCCCCCCGCAAACGGCCAAGAGATCGCTGAAGCAACAGGTATTGACGTCTGCACCGTGCCGATCGAAGATTCCAAACAGGCGACGGCCGAGGCATTTACCGCTATTCTTGCGGATGTGGCCGCAGACGCCGAGCCCGCGTGGATCGTTTTGCCGCATACGGCCACCGGACTGGATACGGCGCCCGCACTGGCTGTCAGTCTAAACGGGGCCTGTATAACCGGAGTAGAAAAAATTGAAAAGACGGACAATGGCATCAGCTTCACCCGGGAAATCTTTAACGGTAAACTGACCACCCGTTTAATACCCGAAACTGAAAATACCGTGATCACCGTTCAAACCGGCGCCTATGCCGCAGAACCGCTGAGTGCCCAATCAGCCGGCTCGCATGCGGTACGCCGTGTTGAAACTAATCAGCTGCGTTCCCGCTTTAACGGCATTCGTGCCGAAACTGCAGATACCACCTCCCTGGACGAGTCGGATGTGCTGGTGGCCGCCGGAAACGGCATTAAAGACAGGGAAGATCTGGAGCTGATTCATCAACTGGCCGGACTTTTTCCCAAATCTGCGGTCTGTGGCTCCCGTCCGATTTGCGACAAAAACTGGCTGCCCCACAGCCGGCAGGTGGGCGTGACCGGGGCGGTGGTAAGCCCCAAGCTCTATATCGCATGCGGTATCTCCGGGGCCAGTCAGCATCTCGCAGGCATCCGGCAGGCCAAACTCATTGTGGCCATTAACAAGGATCAGCGAGCCGCCATTTGCAATGCGGCGGACGTCTGCATCATCGAGGATCTGACCACCTTTATTCCCCTGCTGATTGAGACCTATAAGGGGGAAGGAGCCTGAATAGGGTTAATGAATTTGCCGTTGTGGCGGGCAACTAAAAATGCTACGGATTTTTTGGCAATCATCGAAAATAAAAACCATTAAATATTATTCATGACCACCGGCGCGCAAATATTATCCATATATCAAGCCCTGCTCTCCGCCTTCGGCCACCGACGCTGGTGGCCGGCAGATACCGCCGAAGAAGTCGTCATCGGGGCGATACTGGCCCAGAACGTGGCCTGGGAAAACGCGCACAAAGCGATTGAAGCACTCAATCAGCAACGCCTCCTATCCCTGCCTGCCATCCATCAGACAGACACTGCAGATTTGGCCCCACTGATCCGCTCTTCCCGGTTCTTCAACCAAAAAGCCGAACGGCTCAAAAATTTCGCCATCCTTTTATTCGACCAGTTTGACGGGGATTTAACTGCATTGTTTAGTCTTGATCTGGCCACGGCTCGAAAATCCCTGCTCAATCTAAAGGGATTCGGTCCGGAAACTGTGGATTCCATCCTCCTCTATGCCGCGGGAAAACCCATTTTTGTCATTGATGCCTATACCCGACGGATATTTGAGCGGCTGAAAATGACGGCATCCGATTGGTCTTACCAGTCATACCAGGATTTTTTCATGTCCCGTCTCCCCCGCGATCCCGCATTATTCAACGACTATCATGCCCAGATCGTCTACCTGGGCAACCAGATATGCAAAAAAAAGCGGCCGCTCTGCGCGAGATGCCCACTGGAAAACCAGTGCAGCGGCCCAATGGAATCCTTGCCATGACTGATTCCAAGGCACAGGAAGACCTGCAGAAACGGATAACCGAACTGGAAGCCCAGGTTGAAAACTGTCGGGCCGAAATTCAGACTCTCCAGCAAAGCGCCCGGACCTACCGCCTGCTGGTTGAAAATGTGCCGGACCTGATCTGGATCATGTCCACGGAAAAGTTCAAACTCCATTATTTAAGCCCTTCGGTGGAGCAGATGCTCGGCTATACCCTGGAAGAAAGTCTGAAAAAGCCGTTTTACGAAATTATTACGCCCGAATCCTTTGAATACGCGGCCAGATATTTTGCTGAGGAGAACCGGCGGCTCAAAGAAAAAAATGCGGCCACCGAAAAGATTCACAAATTGGAGCTTGAATATTTCCGCAAGGATGGCTCCACGGTCTGGGTGGAGGTCACGGCCCGCCCGATTTTGGAC
>DATGCF010000314.1:0-6362 GCA_035312245.1 Desulfosalsimonadaceae bacterium | reverse complement strand
TGTGAGCGGCCGTTTAATTTGTTTAAAAACCGTGAAGGTCTTGAAGAGGTGCGGGTCCGGAGCCAAGATGGACTCTTGGCCAGAGTAACCTTCACGACGATGGCCAATCTATTGATCGAACTGGTTGAAACCCGAAGGGAGAGAAAGGTACCGGCTAAACAACAGCGACTGCCCTTTGCAGCTTAAACCAATATGGGCAGTTGGTGGGGGAAATGATCGTATCGGATATTGATGCCTCCCACACAAATCGTGCGCAAGCCTGAAAATACTTGTTCTGAAGGGAGTTAAATGCCCGGCTATTAAATGAACCGTCTTCACAAAAGTGATTAAAAGGTTAAAGCCCAAAACTGGCCGGGGCGTAAATAATTTACCAGAATGAACCAGCGAGGCTAAGGCGTAAAAATTTTGGCCGTAAACGGCTTTTGGGTCTGAATGATCCGGGCCAAAATTGAACTTTTTAACACCCTTTAAGAGCAATTTTACATTAAGATTTCTCATTATGAAGCAAATATAAAATCCCCTCCGGCAATTTAAGGCGCAAGACTGAAGACTATAAAAAGCTTCGTCAGCTATCCGCTAAAAAAGCGGGATACAAGATGTTGGGGTGTTCAAAAAACGGTATATAGCCAAATTCCCGGGCAATCCAGGGTGATGTACTCCCTAAAGGGCTTGCCAACGGCTTATGGTTTCGGGTGTGGCGATGATGCTGGGATATAATGATGCCAAGGACTTGGATCGGATTTTGGACGGGGTTGAGTAAAGTGGCATAAAGTGCCACTGGTCCGAAAAAACGAAGCAAAAGACAATCGATGAATGATTGTGATCAACGAATACGGCCTTTATCATGCCATATCCAATAGCCGCAGGCCTTGGGTGAATCTCCCACAAAGCATGCCAGGATGCTGTCAATTTTTCGGGATTTTGGAGAAGGGGTTGGCGGGGTGGTGTCATAAAGAGGGGGGTTGAGATTTGGGGGGCGCTTGTTTTTTGTACCAAATGTTTCTTTAAAGGGTCAAAATAAGTTGTTGGTAAGCTGTTGGCACAGTGATGGCGTTCGAATGCTCATATTTAATGGGCTTTTTGAAATATGTTTTTAACTTTATTGTACAACTGATTTAAATGAATCATTTCAATAAGTTAAATGGCGGAGAGGGTGGGATTCGAACCCACGGTCCCGGGAAACGGGACACCGGTTTTCGAGACCGACGCCTTCAGCCACTCGGCCACCTCTCCGAATTTGATTTGACTTGCAGGAAAGATATTTTATTGAATGCAGAAACTTATATGTTCGGCAGGTTTGTGTCAAATGAAAATTGCTGCGGCCGGATATAAGGCGCGGGGGTGCCCAGGGAATGATTGTTGAAATTTTTGTCAGGATTTCGGGCTTGGATTACGGCCGCTGGTGTCGGGATTCATAATGCTTAATGCCTCCGGTGTGTAGGCCCCATCTGAATCATGGATAAAAAGGGGCGGGGGCATTTCCAGCCCGGGCTGCCCATCTTTTACCGCCTGAAGTATAATGCGCCGGGCAGGGGCATCAGGTTTAAAATGCACCGTGCGAACCTGTTTGGGTTCAAGGCCCGCCTTTCGCATTTGAATAAGGAGTTCAGTCAGCCGGTCGGCGGGATAAATGGTAAACAGCCGTCCTTTGGGGTTTAGCAGCCGGTGTGCCGCCGCTGTCAGATCGGAGATCGTCATCAGGATTTCATGCCGGGCAACAGCGGCTTGATCGTCAGGATTTAAGCGGCCTGAAGACACCGGGATATGGGGCGGGTTGCAGGTGATGATCTCGACAGGCCCCGTATCTGAAGCGGTTACCTTTCGGATGTCTTTATGAATAATTCTGACGCGGCCGGCCAGATGATTGGCTTTTGCATTAAATTTGGCGAGGCGGGCGAGTTCTGGTTGAACTTCAACGCCACTAATAAGCGCATCCGGAAACCGGCGGGCAAGCAGCAGCGCAATGATGCCGCAGCCCGTTCCGATATCAACAATCCGGTCATCTGGCGCCGGGGTAGCGTGATGGGCCAGCATCAGCGCGTCAATGGAAAACCGGTAGCCGGTTTTCGGCTGGATGACCTCCAGGCCACCGCTTAAAAGGTTCTCATCAGTTTTATTCAGCATGGCAAACAGGGTGTCAGCCTAAACTTTGCCGACCTTGAATGTGATGGAATTTATCTGAAACGAGTTTTCCTCGGCGTTTAAGTGCTCTTTGATTTCTTCGGTCATGAAGCGGAGCTGGTGGGTGAGGGTGGAGCTTTTGACATGCACCGTGAGCATATCATTTTTAATGACGGCCGGCTGGGCATGCTCGGCCATTTCCGCCGGCAGTATCTGATTCCAGATGCGGCGGATTTTGGCAATTTCTGTATCCCCATGCCGCCGGTTCTGTGGCAGGATGGCATCGAGAATCTCCCGAATATGGGTGAAATCCGAAGCTTCCCTTTTTTTGGATGTCATGTCAGATACTCCTTTTTCATTGGGCGGGTTTACCGGGTCAATCGCGTGCCCAGAATCTTAAGAAACAGTTTTCATAGGAGCGCCCCTCCATGTACTGACGGGCGTTTTTCTGTAGCTGCTGCAAGCGCTCAGGGGCGTCGGCCATGTAGAGGATGTGCTTGACAAATCCTTCTGCCGAATTCGCGGGTAACACATATCCGGTTTCCCCCTGAATCAGGTTCTCCTTGGGTCCGCCCTGGTCGGTGACTAACACCGGGAGGCCGGAGGCCTGGGCTTCAAGGACCACATTGCCCAGTGTGTCAGTGGTTGAGGGCAGAATAAACATATCACTTGATGCATAAACCTGAGCCAGGGCGTCGCCGGTCAAATAACCGGTGAATATGACAGGGGCATCCGCGAGTCGCGTTTTCATTTCTTCAAGATAAGGCCCGTCCCCGACTACGATCAGACGAATGTCTCGGCGAATCTCGGCGATCCGGCCCATGATCTGCGCCAGCAGTTCCAGGTTCTTTTCTTTGGAGACCCGTCCCACATAAAGCAGCTTGTATTCATCGGCAGTCAAGTCGTATTGACGGTCCATAAATCCATTTTTGCGGGCAGGATGAAAAAAAGCCGTATCCACCCCCCACTGATGCACGATGAGCTTTTGCCGGCCAATCCCTTTATCCGCCAATTCTTCGGCGGTGGCGGCGGACGGCACATAGATGCGTTCCATCTGTCCGTAAAACCATAGGATATATTTCCAGACCAGCTCTTCGATCTGTGAATCGCCGGTCACCATCCGAAGGGTTTGGGGCAGGGAGGTGTGATAGGTGCCGTGAAAGGGCAGATTTAAGGTGCGTGCCGCGGCGAGTGCGGCCAATCCGACAGGGCCGGGGGTTTCCGCATGTATATGGGTGAACCCGGCCCTGTAGCAGTAATCGATGATTTCAAGTACCGGCGGATAGAACAGCTTGATCTCCGGATATTCGGGCAGCTGAAATTGCCCGATGGGGTTAAAGGCAACTCCATTGGCCGGACCATCCTTAGGCTCATCACATATGATCAGGGTCATGGGTTTTCCGGTGATTTGGGCGGCCTTGACCTGGGTTTTGACCACCGCGGCCACGCCGTTGATTTCATTAAAGGTGTCGGTGAAAAGGGCGATCTTTTGTGCTTCCGGTCCGAGATCGCCGCGGTCACCGCCGAACGCAGAAAAACAACGGCGGCTGAACTGCCGGTCCCGGGAAAAAATGGAGTAGGCGATAAAGAACGGCGACAGGATGGCGTATAAGGATGCGGTGGTGGATACGGTATTTAACAGATAAAAAATATCCGCCTCCAAGAGCTTGAAAAGAATTTCATCGGCAAAATCGCGAATGATGGCATCCGATGTCTTTTGAACGTATCGGAACCAGGCCGCATCATTTTGAGGTGCCCCATCGGATCTGGATTTAAGGCACTTTGCCAGTATCGGATCATCTGAAATTAAGGCGGCGGATTTTTTCAAAATTTGATGGGGCAGGAATGTGGAAAACGGATTGGAAAAATCAAGGGTGCCGCTTTTTGCCCGGCTTTGTTCGGGTGCCGGCTCAGATCCAGACGCCTTCTGAAAGACGGGAAGCAGGAGGTTATTATATAAATGAAGTACATTTTTGTCAGGGATCCGGTTTTGGATCTGAAAATGGGTTTTATAGAATTGATAGATAATGCTGTAGATATTGTGGGCCAAACTCTGCGGGGTCGCCCCGGGGGCATTAAGGTGCGATCTTCGGTTTTTGATGCCTTTTATAAATGCATCCAGGGTCTCGGCGTCCGGCACTTCCGTATAAGCGGTGCCCGTATACAGCCCGGAATGATCGTCTGAGCCGCTGGTAAGCCCCTTCTCCCAGGCCCGGTCCACTGCCGGCGCCAGGTCGTGTTTACCGGCAAATTCTTCAATCCGGCTTTTTGTCAAGCCCGCCAGAATCCGGGTGATAATTTGGTTTAGCACGGCATCCCGGGCGCCGTTTAGCTCAAAATGTTTAAACAGGATGAGCATCTTTTCGAAATGAGCCACCTCAAGCCGGTCGTTCACCGCATACATCGGATGGGCCACTGAATGGAGGATCTGTTCCTGTTTCAAATAGGCGACCAAGTCGAATACGTTGTCCCGGACCCGGCAAATTTCATCATGCTGGACTTCCGTGATGTCATAAGCCAGCACGTGGAGTTTACATCGGTCTTCCGGAAAATAGGTGGTCACCTCCTCGCTGATAAAGACATCCGCAAGGTGGGCGATTTCCAGGCAGCCTTCGATGGTGTCATGATCCGTCAGGGTGACCCGGTCCATGCCAATTTCCTTCAAATACCGGTAGACCGCTGTCGGCTCGGTATAACTCTCCGCCCCGCCGATTTTTCGGAGAATCCAGGCGGATGGCCGATGCGAGTATTTCGAATGAACGTGGAGGTCTGCTTTCAAATCAGGGTTTCCGGTTTTGGTCTTGATATTTAGGACTCTACTTCAATATCAATGTCATTAACTTTAGCCTATCGCCACTGTCATTTCGAGGAATGACAGTGACGAGAAATCTTAAAAATTCATGCAATGAAAAGATTTCTCGCTGGCGCTCGAAATGACAACCGAACCAATTTTTACTCTGAAGTTAATGGCATTGACTTCAATATTTCATATGATGATAAGATAAAATTCAGGCTTTTTCAAACGGCTTTCCGGAAATGCCGATGGTTCTATAGCGCTGCCATTTTTTATTGACTTGTCCGCCAATGTCATTTAAATATTTTTTAAATTAAAACGCTTAGGGCAGATACTGAATGATGGATACTTAATGATGCAGGATGGCGGCATCTCCGCTGCCAGGCAGATTAAGCATAGAAAGCAATCAAATTAAATACAGGAAAAAGCTATGACATGGGATTGGGAAAAATTGCAGCAGCGTCAAAAGGAACGCAGTTCCGGCGACGGCAGCGGTGGGGGCGGCCCCAGGCCGCCGCAAATGGATGAAGTGCTGAACAAATTGAAAAACTACAAGTTCTCGGGCGGCTGGATCATTGTGATCCTCGCCCTTTTGCTTCTGTTTTTCGGCTCTTCAATGATCTATACCGTGGATGTCAATGAAGTGGGCGTGGTCCAGCGGTTTGGAGAGTACTCCCGTACCACGCAGTCCGGCCTTCATTTTAAGCTGCCCGCCGGCATTGAAAAGGTGACCAAGGTCAAGACCAAGCGGATTTACAAGGAAGGCTTCGGCGTTGAGGAAAGCAAGGTGACCGATACCCGGACCACATATTCCGTGGGCCAGGAAACCATCGATGTGTCCCTGATGCTGACCGGTGATTTAAATGTCGGGGTGGTGCCCTGGATTGTGCAGTACCGCATTAAGGATGCGTATAATTATTTGTTCAAGGTTCGGGATGTAAAGGGTATCATCCGGGATATGTCAGAGGCCACCATGCGATTGGTGGTGGGGGATCGCAGCATCAACGAGGTCATCTCCAGCCGCGAGGAGATCGCCAATGCAGCGGAAATTCGGCTGCAGGACGCACTGGATCAGGCGGAAACCGGGGTTGACGTCGTGACCGTTGAACTTGGCGATACCAATGTGCCGGGGCCGGTTCAGGATTCGTTCAACGAGGTCAACCAGGCTTACCAGGAAAAAGAGCAGATGATCTACGAGGCCCGGCAGGAGTACAACCGGGTGATTCCCAAGGCCCGGGGGGAGGCGGAGGCGACTATTGAGGCCGCCAAGGGGTATGCAAAGAAGCGCATCAACCGGGCCGAGGGCGATGCCGCGCGGTTTATGGCCCAATACAAGGAATATGCCAAGGCAAAGGATGTCACCCGGCGCCGTTTGTATCTGGAGACCATCAAATCCGTTTTGCCGAATCTCGGCGAAATTTATATCATCGATTCAGAGCAGAAAAAC
>DATGCF010000313.1:0-8849 GCA_035312245.1 Desulfosalsimonadaceae bacterium | reverse complement strand
ACCATGCTTAGCGTCATGCATCAATATCCCCAAATTTCTATCAATATGGTTTCCCTTGTTTTGGATCGGCTCGAAGAAATGCAGCAGCGGTTTCTGGAAATCACCGCCGAGCAGACAGAACGCCGGATTGCCCGGGCCCTTTTGGGGATTATGCAGCACGCCGGCACCAAAACAGACAACGGCATCCGCATCGACATTGATTTAAGCCGGGAGGATATAGCCGATTTCACGGGCACGACGCATTATACGGTAAGCCGCATATTAAGCGACTGGACCAGAAAAGGCTGGATTGCCACCAGCCGCCGGCAGATTACGGTCATGGACGCCCACGCCCTGAAGCTGTGCACGGAAACTTCGCTGCCCTGAAATTTTATTCTTTTCAAAATTTGTATAGCCTTATCATAAAACCCTTTCAGGCTATCAGGCTTGGTACCCGCCTTTTTTCCATCAAAGGATAAGCTTCTCTGTGGTTTTTTGTGGGCATGAGAGAGCTCTTTTCTTGTTTTTTATTTAAGTGCAACACTTATGCGTCACTATATCAAGTGCCGTTTTGACCTGCATGGGCTTATATTTTCATTTTTTTGCGCCAGCGCAATGAAACCGGGTGTAATTTCTTTTACCCTGCTTCCATGACCAATCCATCACCAGCAATAACATCCGGAATGACCGTAAGAACGATCCTGGAAAAATATCCGCCGGCGGCATTCGTGTTCTTAAGGATGGGAATGCATTGCCCCGGATGCCAGGCAGAGGCCTTCCACACCCTGGAAGAAGCGGCCCGGGCACACAACCGCGACCCGGAACGGCTGGTAGACAAATTGAACCGGGAGCTTTTCTGCAGCAAAAATGCATAAAATTGCGGTTCATCGAAGCGGTGGGCGTTTCTTGGCCTGCAGCGGCTGCTCTTTTTGACCTAAGTCAAAGCAATATTTGCCGGGTACTCATATAGATATAAGATTAGTTGAATAACAGATGAACGCGATGTTTGAAATTTTGGGATTACACTGGAGAAGAGGCCAATGCCACAAAACGCCGAATCGCTGGTTTGTCGCAGCAACCAAGCCAATCAGTCGGAGCCTGAATTTTTAAAAGAAGTGATTCAACGTTCCGGTGTTAATGATAGTCTGTGTTGGCATTGTTTAAGCTGTGGCGGCGGATGTCCATTTTCAGAAGATATGGATATCGGATTAAAAATGCTTTCGAAACGCAAACTCGATTTGATACCCAATAAGGTAAAAAATTTAAATCAGGTTTAAAAATTATTTATCAATGATAATTGGGGAAAAGCAATGAATCCGGGCCATTTTAAAGAAATCTCATATTTCCCGGGCTATTCCCTCACCACCTCAGCACGGGAAAACAATCATTCACTGTTAATGTTTTGCAAGCAGTTCGGGGGCAACTTGGTCGAACTTGAAGGCTGGAATTGCTGCGGCTCATCTTCGGCACACGAAGACAAGAGGTCATAAAATGAAACGCACAGGAAAATTTTTATTGTTTGCCGTTTTTGGACTGGTGGTGGTTGCCAGTGCCATTCTTTTGGTCATGCACCGGCGGTCTGAACTGGCGGAGAAACCCCCGCCGCCTGTCCGAGCGATGCCGGTACACACGGTGCCGGCTGAACACGGCCGGCTGCCGATGACTGAACACTACATCGGCAAAGTTGAACCCATGCGTTATGCCGATCTTTCCCCGCGAGCAACCGGTCACATCTATTCTGTGGCGGGTGACATCGGGGATCCCATTCAAAAGGGAGAGACGGCCGTTATTGTTGATGCCAGGCTGCCGGTTCGGGATAAAGCGGCAGCTGCCGCAGAACTGAAAGGTGCAAAAGAGGCATTGGCCATTTCCAGAAAGATCTATGACCGGCGAAAAGAGCTTCTCCGGAAAGGTCATACCTCCGAAGAACAGTTGGATGAAACCAAACGCCAATATGTTCTTGACAATGCCCGTGTTAAAAGACTTGAGCAAGAGCTTGCGGCGGCTGAGATTTCCCTTCGGTATACCCGGTTAAAAGCCCCTTTTGATGGGATCATTACCCATCGAATGAAAGATCCCGGCGATTTGGCGGCTCCGGGAACGCCGGTGCTGCGTGTCGAAAAACCGGCGGCCGGCTACAAGCTTCTCGTCCATATTCCCCAGGCCACGGCTGAACAAGTAAAGCCCGGTGATGCCGTTATCCTCAATTTCAAGGCGAATCGCAGAGAGGAAGTGATTGAGCGCATACAGCCCGCTATTGATCCGGGCGCACTTGCGACGGCGGAAATCCGGCTCGATGCAAGGCCCTTCGGCCTTCCCAGCGGGGCAACAGTTGGCGTGGATGTGGTGGTAAACCGGCTGGAAGGGACGATTATTCCTTTGAGCTGCCTTCTTGAACAGGAAAATTCCTTCAATGTGTTTACTGTTTCTTCCAACCAGAATATTGCCCACGCGATACCGGTTAAGCTTCTCGGCAGATCCGGCAGTCGGGCCGTGGTTGAAGGCGATATTCCGGAAGGCGCCAAGCTGATTTCCGGAAACGAGTCCATGCTGATTAAGCTCGCCGACAATACCCCGATTCAACCCATCGCCCCGGAGGATTTATGAACTGGGCGGCAGCCTATCTTAAGCGGCCGCATGGAATTACCGCCCTTCTTCTTTTGGGGGTCGCGTTCGGGTTTTTCAGCTTTTACCGCCTGCCGCTCAATCTTTTTCCGGATGCGAACTACCCCCAGGTGGTGGTTCTGTTGGTCTGGCCGGGCGCGTCCGCCGAGGACATGACAGACAATATTTCCCGCCGGGTGGAGCGGGAACTGGCCACCATTGATCAGGTTCGCACCGTCCGGGCGACGATCCGGGACGAGACCGCTGCCGTCAAGGTCGAGTTTGAATACGAAAAAGGATTGGATGCGGCGGTTACGGATGTTAATGCGGCGCTTAACCGGATTCTGCCCGAGCTTCCCCGGGATATGCAGCCGCCCCGGCTGTTCCGGGTAAGCGATGCCACCCAGCCGGCACAAACCCTTGCGGTGAGTCCAAAATCCGGCACCCGCCTTTCCCTTGCCAAGGTCCGCCAGCTCTGTGACAATGAAATCAAGGAGGCGTTTCTCCGCGTGCCTGAAATCGCCAACGTCGAGATATTCGGCGGGTATCAGCCGGAAATCCGCCTGGCCGTTGATGCCGATCGGCTGGCGGATTTGAACCTTTCCGTTCGCCAGGTCATCTCCGCCATATCCGCCCAAAACCGGAATATCCCCACCGGCCGGCTTTACCGGGAGGCGGACGAGCTTTTAATAAAAATTAAGGGGGAACGGGATCTCCGGCACCAGCTGGGCGACATTGTCATCGGGCAAAGCGGGGGGGCGCCGGTATATCTCCACGATATCGCCCGGATTGAAACCACGCACGAAGAGCGCCGCTCTTTCTACCACGGAAACGCCCATCCGGCTATCGGGATCAACATCCTGCGCTCGGAGACCGGTCATGTGACGCAAACTCTTGATGCCTTAAACGCGGCCCTGCCAAATATCCGGGTAGCCTTTCCCGGCCTCCGGTTTGAAGTTGCAGATACGCAAGGGGAGATCATCCAGACCTCGGTTTCCAACCTGGTCACGTCCTTAAGGGATGCGGTGATCCTGACGGTGCTGGTCATTTTTCTGATGCTCGCCCGGGTGCGGATGACCCTGCTGGCCGCCGTATCCATCCCTTTTACGTTTTTGCTCACCTTTGCCGGCATGAACCTTATCGGCTATGAATTAAACATTGTCACGCTGACGGCTATCATCCTGGCTGTCGGTCTTTTGGTCGATGATGCGATCGTGGTCATTGAAAACATTGATCGACATGCCCAGGCCGGCCAAATCCCCCCCTTTCAAGCGGCTGTTCGCGGGACCAATGAAATCTTTCTGGCTGATTTTGCCGGCACCGCGACCACCATTGCCGTTTTGCTGCCCATCATGTTTGTGGGCGGATACTCCCAGAAAATCCTCAGGCCGCTGACGGTGGTGCTCTCCATTGCGCTGCTGTCTTCTTATATCGTATCCATAACGGTCATTCCCCTGCTGGCCCAATACCTCATCAAGTCCCGGCAAATTAACCGCATAGAGGCCGGCATTGAAAAAATTCGCAATGCCTGGCTCTTTCCCCTCCAAAACTTTTTTACCGGGGCATTTCGCGTTGGCACCAGCCGTTGGCGATTTCTTATCTTTCCCCTTATCATTGTCATCCTCCTGGTCAGCCTCCGGCAGATGCCCTTAGCCGGCCGGGACCTGATGCCGCCTATGGATACCGGTATTATCAAAATTTCCTTTGAAACCTGGCCGAACACCTCAATTGATGAGACCGAGTCCGTTGTTTCCCGAATGGAGGCGCAAATACAGTCAAAGCCCGGTTTTCTTCGAATGTCCACAGCTGTTGGTGCGGAACCCAGTGTTATAAGCTTCGGCGCCGAGCGAACATCCCAGGAAGGGATGATTACGGCCCATTTTATAAACCGGTTTGAGCGGCCGGAGTCCATATGGGAGATCGAAGCCGATCTCCGGCGCGCATTCTCACATATTGCGGGGTCAAAAACCGTTCAAGTGTTTGATTACGGGGCATCCCCGCTTTCTGCGATTGCCGCCCCCATCGATGTCATGATTTCCGGCCCGGATCCGGAAGTTTTAGACCGGCTGGCGAAAACGGTTATAAAAAAGCTCCATAACGTGCGGGGGCTAACTTCCGTATCCCGGACCTGGGATCAAACCAAGCGGGAAGTTAACATCCAACTGGATGAAAGCCGGCTAACCGATTACGGGCTTACTGTTTCTGATGTCTCTAACTCCCTGCAAGCGGCAACCACCGGCATGGTGGCATCAAAATTCCGGATTCCGGGCCAGGACGGCTACAACATCCGTTTCCGTTTTGCCCCCCGGCATATGAAAACCCTTGGCGACCTTTCCACTGTCCAGATTCCCGGGCCGAACGGGCCGGTCGTTCTTGATGAAATCGCAGAACTCACCCCGGTCTGGCGCCAGACCGTTATCACCCGGCAGGCCCTCCAGCCCACGGTGGATGTACTTGGCTACAGAGATACCACCGCCATCTCCTATCTGCAAAGCCAGGTTAGCGAAGTGTTATCTGATATGGAACTGCCGGCCGGATATTCGATTTCCCAGGAAGGGGAGATCAAGCAGATGGGGGAGAGTTTCGGCCGGCTGGGGACATCGCTGGCCCTTGCCCTGCTGCTGTTATACTTTTCTCTTGTCATCACCTTCCGTTCCTTTGCGCATCCCCTTATCATCATGTCCGCCATTCCTCTGGCATTTATCGGCGTCCCCTGGGGAATGCTTCTGCTAAACCGCCATTTCTGCATGCCGGCGGCGATGGGGATGGTGCTTTTGTCCGGTATTGTGGTCAATAACTCCATTCTTTTGATCGATTTTATCGAAACCGAGCGGAAAAAAGGGACTTCAATGGAAGATGCAGTTAAAAGTGCCATCCAGCGGCGGACCCGCCCCATTCTGATGACGGCTTTCAGCACCATTGCCGGCATGCTGCCAATTGCCCTGGAACTCGCCGTTGGTCTTGAGCGCTTATCTCCGCTTGCGGTGGTGGCCATAGCCGGTCTACTGGTTTCCACAGGTTTAACCCTGGCCTATGTGCCGCTTGTTTATGTAGGCGTTGAATGGATTAAAGGCCGATTGAAATAGCACTGACCAGTTGACACCTATTTAAGATTATGCCAAATTTTAATAGAATAGGTTTACAGTAAATTATGACCCGAATAGACCGATATGCTTGCCAACAAATACGTTAAAGCGCTGCTTCTGGTTACCTTGGGTATCGTTATTGGTTTTCCGGTATTCAGCATGGCCTATTACACGATGGTGCGCACCTCCACGCCCCAGTTCTGCGCTTCCTGCCATGAAATTGAATTCGCATACAACACCTGGAAGACATCCACCCATGTTAACAACGCCCAGGGATTTGTCGCGGACTGTATGGATTGCCACCTGCCGGCGCCGCATGATACGGTGGATTTTTTCTATACCAAGACCCTTCATGGCATAAAGGATGTGATCGCCCATTTTCTTATGGATGAATACGATCATGAAAAAAACCGGGAAAAAGCCTACGCATCCTTTGATAATGCCCAGTGCATGAAGTGCCATCGGAACATACTTCATATTCCTGATAAACGCGGCGCCATGCTGGCCCATCGCTCTGTGGTTTATGCCCGACCCGGAATGGAAAAACGGTGTGTGGACTGCCACCGGGATCTGGTTCACAATCCCACTCAAGTTTATCGCTACAAACAATATGAGCCTTTATAACCACCATAAAAGGGAGGAAGGCATGAAAAAAGGGGTTTGGTGCCTATTTTTACTGCTCGGATTTTTTTTAATATCTTTATCGTTAATGATGCCGGCAGAGGCCAAGGAGAATATGGCCAAGGAAAAGGAATTCCGGATTGAGCGAAGCATTCCGGAAGCCGGCGTGGCGTGTATTCAATGTCATAAGCGGGAGCATCCCGGCATTTTTGCGGACTGGGCGAACAGCGGGCATGCCAGTGCCAATATCACGTGTATTGACTGCCATAAAGCGGAAGAGCATGATCCGGATGTCGCCAAGGACCATTACAAGCAGTATGAAAAGTCGGATACCAAATGGGGCCGTCCGGAATACCGTGTCCCGGTGGCCGGCGTGGTCACCCCCAAGGACTGCTCCCGGTGCCATCCGGATGAAGCCAAGCAGTACAGCAACAGCAAGCATGCCAACACCCTGGAGATCATCTGGAAAATTGATCCGTGGTTAAACGATGGGATGAACAGCGATATTGAGCGGGCCTCGGGGTGCTATTACTGCCATGGCTCGGTATTAAAAACCGAAGACGGCAACCTGACTTCGGAGACCTGGCCTAATGTAGGGGTCGGGCGGCTCAACCTGGATGGCAGCAAGGGTTCCTGCACCTCCTGCCACACCCGGCACCGGTTTTCCATTATGGAGGCTAGAAAGCCCGAGGCCTGCGGCCAATGCCACTTGGGTCCGGATCATCCGCAGATTGAAATCTACATGGAATCCAAGCATGGCGATATTTACACCGCATTCGGCGATGAGTATAACTGGGAATCCGCCCCCGGCACATGGTCGCCCGGAGTTGATTTCCGCGGGCCGACTTGTGCCTCATGCCACATGTCCGGCGCCGGGTCAGTGCAAACCACCCATGATGTGACCGAACGCCTGTCATGGGAAATACAAGCGCCGCTTACAGTGCGGCCCTCCGAGTTCAAGGCGTTTCCCGCCAAAACCAACTGGCAGGTTGAACGCGAAAAAATGCAGGAAATCTGCCGGCAGTGCCATGGTAAGAACTGGGTGACGGATCATTATGAAAAATTGGATCAGGTCATCGAGGAATATAATTCAGTCTATTACAAACCGGCCAAAAATATGCTGGACAAGCTCTATGAAAAGGGGCTCCTCGATCAAAGCCGGTTTTTTGACGAGAAGCTGGAAAACGAATTTTACGAACTCTGGCATCATGAAGGCCGCCGGGCGCGCATGGGGGCGGCCATGATGGCGCCGGATTATGCGTGGTGGCACGGTTTTTATGAATGCAAAAAACGATATAACGGGTTTATGTCAGAAGCCAAAGAACTGATTAAAGAAAATCGTAAAGCGCATATTTATGAAGACTACCCCAATGCCACAGGCACAACCAAGCGGCCTGAAGAAATTTTTGGGGAAGAATAGCTGCCACTGATTTTAAATAAACTTTTAGCTTGATCCAATTGAGGCGGGTTATTAACCCGCCTCTAATTTTTTATTTTAAAGGTCGTAAAAATTGTCATCCGGGCAAAATTTTGTCCGGAATCCTTTCGCCGGCCGGCAATCTTACTCCATATCGCGCAGCTGGTCCGACACTTCCTGCAGTCTGTCAATGGCCTCCTGCAACCCTTTGCGAACAGCCTCCAGGCCCTCCTCAGGCACGGCGGTCTCCGCCGCCGGTTCAGCCGCCGCTTCATCTCCTTCGAGTTCCGCCTCGCTTTCAACCGCCGGCGCAACCGTGGCCGTTTTCCCGACAAGCGCATCCACCGAGGCCTCCAGCATGGGATGCATTACCACGCGCCGGCTGTCGGCGAGGATGATGCGTCTTAGCTCGGGAAATTCAAGCGCTTCCGGCTTTAAAAACACGGGCTCCGCATACAGCAGGCTTTGGCCCAGCGGTATCACCAGAATATCCCCCCGCATGACTTCTGAGCCCACCTGCCCCCAGAGGGTGAACTGCTCGGAGATCACGGCATCGTTGTCGATTCTGGCCTCGACCTGCCTCGGCCCGTCCACGTGGCGTCCGGACGGAAAGCGGTAAAGGATCTTTTCGCCGTAGTTCTTCCCGTCCATTCTCGCGGCCATCCACCCCACCAGGTTGTGGCGCTTGTCCGGCGTGAACGGCTGTATCAGGAGAAACTCCTCTTTTTTCTCGTCCGGGAGCCGGGCTACAATGTAATAGGGCCTAAGCGTATCCGTGCTTCCGGAGGCCGCATGCTGGGGCACGGACCACTGGTCCTCCTTGTTGTAGAACACCACCGGGTCGGTCATATGGTACTGCAAAAGCATCCGGGTCTGGACGCTGAAAAGGTCCATGGGATATCTGACATGGTCGCGGAGGTATCCGGGCATTTCATCAGCGGGCTTGAAAAGATCGGGAAATATCTGCATGTATGTCCGGATAATGGGGCATGAATCATCATAGACGTAGTAGTCCATGGTGCCGTTATACATGTCCACAACCGCCTTGACGCTGTTTCGGATGTAGTTGAATTGGTCCTGCCATGCTGTGGAATAGGGGTAGCGTGCGGATGTGGTGTAGGCGTCCTGTATAAAGAACTGCC
>DATGCF010000312.1:0-10757 GCA_035312245.1 Desulfosalsimonadaceae bacterium | reverse complement strand
CTGCCACCATCCTATCCGCTTTTATGACAATATCCCGATTTTAAGCTACCTCTGGCTGCTCGGCAAATGCCGGAACTGCGGCCAATCAATTTCGTTTCGCTATTTGCTGGTCGAGGCGGTCACCGGCCTGATGGCCGCGCTGGTGGTCGTATACTTCGGCCTGACTGTGGATGCATTGATCTATTTTATCCTGATCTCTGCCTTAATCATTATCATTTATATCGATCTGGACCACCAGATCATCCCGGACAGCATCTCTCTGCCCGGGATCCCCATCGGCTTTGCCGCTTCTTTTTTTCTGGATTCGATCACCTATATCGATTCACTTATCGGCATCCTGTTGGGCGGCGGTCTTCTTTTTGCCATCGCCTGGGGCTATTATTTAATCACCCGTAAAGAAGGTATGGGCGGCGGTGACATCAAACTTTTGGCCATGATCGGGGCCTTTATGGGCTGGCAGGGTGTTTGTTTTACCATTTTTATGGCATCCATAACCGGCACGTTAGCCGGTATCCTGCTCATGCTTTTGGCCCAGAAGAATTTAAAATTTGCCCTGCCCTTTGGCCCGTTTCTTTCCATCGGGGCCATCGCCTACTTATTTCTCGGCCCACAATTAATTGCTTGGTATTTTTATGGTATTCCGCCGTTTTAGGCGAAAACTGTCATCAATCAAAGATAGTTCTTTCAGGTACACATTATAAATATAAATTTCGATAAGTTGCTATATAGTCAGGTATATTTCATCGGAAATATCATACAGTAAGCGAGCCGATTTAAACGGAATCAGCGCTGCCGGCCTGTCGGAATTTTGCTTGACACTTGAATTTCATGCAAGTAAGGTCTGTTTATACTACTAATCGCTGTTGATGGCGCCATTGATGCAGCTATCGACTCCATGCAACATCTAATTCATTGAAAAAACGTGCTAATATCATATGCTCGGGTAAAAAAAAGCGCCCGATCATATAAAATCCAGTACCGGATGTAATTTGAGGAAGGGGCCAATCGAATCTTTTAATCTAATTGAAGAACAACGAAAGGAGTCATGCGGTGAACAAAAAGGATTTAGTCAACGAGGTCGCAAAAGTCGTCAGCACCAAGAAGGAAGCCCAGGCAGCCGTGGATTGCATGTTATCCACCATCACAGATGCCATGAAAAAGGGCGATTCGGTCACATTGGTTGGATTTGGGACATTTAAGCCTGTAAAACGGGAGGCTCGCAAAGGCCGGAACCCGCAGACAGGCGCCGCCATCGATATTAAAGCCAGAAAAGTGCCCAAATTCACCCCCGGCAAGGCGCTAAAAGACGCCGTCAGCTAATCCCCCTGTCAGTGAATCTTTCACCAAGCTTTTAATTATGCCTCAATGTTCGGTTGGAATGACCGGCTTGAGGCATAATTGATTGAACAAGCCGCACCTGAAATGTATATCTTGGACAGCACGCCGGCGGTTATCCGCGTCTGCATCGTTTTTGCCGCTATCCTCTTTGCCATTCGCAAAAAACTCTCTCTGGGCAATGCCTTTTTATTGGGCGCCCTGCTGTTAAGCCTGCTGTTTACCATGCCGGTGTTCAATCTTTTAGCGGGCGCTGGAAAAGCGGTAATCTATCCAAAGACCCTTTCCCTGGCGTTGATTGTCTCCCTGATTCTGATTTTAAGCAACAGCATGGAACAGACCGGGCACATGCAGCGGATGCTGGATGCATTCAAAGGATTGATCGCCAATCCGCGTTTAAACCTGATCGTCTTTCCCGCACTGATCGGTTTGCTGCCCATGCCCGGCGGTGCCGTATTTTCAGCCCCAATGGTCAAACAACTCGGTGAAACCTCGAATATGTCCGGCAGCCAACTGAGTTTTACCAATTACTGGTTCCGGCATATCTGGGAATACTGGTGGCCGCTATATCCTGGAATTCTTTTGGCCACCGTACTGGCAGATGTCAACCTGGCCCTGTTGGTATCGATCATGTGTCCGCTGACCCTGATTGCCGTTTCCTTTGGCTATACCATCTTAAAACGGGCCAGTTCGGATACCCCCCAAGCCAAAGGCCCGAGGACACATCGCTCAGCCAAGTCATTCTGGATCGAGTTGCTGCCGATTCTGATCGTGATCTTCCCGGGACTTTTGATGGGGATTTCCCTGTCCCAGGTGGTTCCGGCAATCACCGTCGGAAAAGAACTGGGCCTGATCATTGCCCTTTTCCTTGCCATCGGATGGGTGGCGAAAAAAAATCACGAGAGCATCTTCCGGCTGGTGAAACGCTCGGCCAACCGGGAACTCCTTAAAATGGTTTATATGATATTCGCCATTCTGGTTTTCAAGGAAATCCTGGAGGACAGCGGGGCGGTGGAAATGATCAGTGAGGAACTGATCATGATGAATGTCCCTATTTTTCTGATTACCATTGCATTGCCATTTCTGGTCGGCATTATCACCGGCATCACCGTAGCATTTGTCGGCAGTACGTTTCCGATTTTAATCCCATTGATCCATTCCCTGGACCCCACCGCTTCACTAATGCCCTATATCATGCTGGCCATGACCTGCGGGTTTGCGGGCGTGCTTATCTCTCCGCTGCATCTTTGCCTGATTCTCTCAAATGAATACTTCAAAGCGGACATGAAGTCCGTCTACCGGTTCCTCTGGCTGCCGTGCGGTGGGCTGGTAATCGTGAGCTGCCTCTACTTTTTCGCCCTACAGCCATTTTGCGGGTCATAAAACCCACTTTTCCAAGGAACTCAAAAATATCTAGTTATTTCAAACTCTTCCGCCGCTGTCATTCCGAGGAACGATAGTGACGAGGAATCTTATTGTAAAGATTTCTCGCTGCCGCTCGAAATGACAGTATGGACTGATTTTCAGGGCCTTTTTGAGTTACCTTCTGCAAAAATGGGGCGGCATCCATCGCGTTTTACGGAGCCATTAAAAAAGGGCCATACACGAAACGTGCATGACCCTCTAATCAGCTTATAGAAAACCTTTTTTCTTATAAAGGGCTTTTCGTTATATGCGCCTTATCTAGCAACAGCTGCTGGACGTGCCGCATCCCCCGCAGCCGCCGGCCGCCGGCCGAATGCTGGATGTGATTTCAAAGCCTACATTTTTGAAATCAACAGTCACGGGCTGTGTCTGATCAAGCAGTTCTTTGTTGGCAACAAACTGAAAACCGTTAATATCAAATACCTCATCTTGTTCCGTTGGGTCATCCAGACCCAAAGCCAGTGACGGCCCGCCTCACCCCACGGAATTCATAAACAGCCGAATGGGGCGCACTTCCTTATCCTGAAAAAACTCTCTAATTTTTTCCTGTGCGGATTCTGTTACTTCAAGCATGACTCCCTCCTGTCCGTATATAAAGAATAATAAATTTTTTCCCTGTTTGAAAAAATTTAAAAGAAGTTAGTCACATAAGAGGCCATTGTCAAACATTTTATTAACCTTACGCCGGAAAAACCCGGATAGCTACCGGAGCGAATCAATATAATTGCGGTAGGTGGCAGCATCAGCCTCAGAAAAAAGCGCGAAGACGACCTGTTGAATGGTATCGGTCTGCTCTAAAACGGAGAGGGTCGTATCCACAGCAATTTTACAGGCAGACTCAATCGGGTACCCGTAGACCCCGCAGCTGATCGCCGGAAACGCAATTGATGTGACGCCGTAGTCTTGCGCCAGCTTGAAGGAATTTTTATAGCACCGGGTTAAAATTTCCGCATCCGCCGGCCGTCCTTTATAAACCGGCCCCACGGTATGGATGACATGTTTGGCCGGCAGCTTATATCCCTTGGTGATCCGGGCCTCGCCGGTGGGGCATCCGCCCAGGGTCTTGCACTCCTCCAAAAGCTCGGGGCCGGCTGCCCGATGAATGGCGCCGTCCACGCCGCCACCGCCCAAAAGGGAGGTGTTGGCGGCATTGACGATCGCATCCACCTCCAATTTGGTAATATCACCCTGATGTACGGAGATACGATCCAATTCTTCCCGTGCCATAATGACCTCCTTTAAAAAGGTTAATCTTTTTGTTCCATTTAAAATATGACAGCTGCAGCGACGATGTCAACAAAGCCGATGCCGACTGATTTCCTGCCGATATTTTTATAATTGCCGGCATAGCTTGACTTCATATGTGCCTTCTGATAGTGGAGGCAGTTCAATTCAACGACTCAAATGAAAGGAGTGATCAATATGGAGCGCACACTATCGATTATAAAGCCGGACGGGGTTCAGGGGGGGATGATCGGCGAGGTCATCAAACGGTTTGAGGCCAATAACATCCGGATTGTCGCCATGAAAATGCTTCAAATGGACAAGGAGCAGGCCAAGGGGTTCTATGCCGTCCATAAGGAGCGCCCCTTTTTTGAGAGCCTGACCGATTTCATGTCCTCCGGCCCGATCGTGGTTATGGTCCTCGAGGCCGACCAGGTGATCGAGAAAAACCGCACGTTGATGGGGGCCACCAATTATAAGGAAGCGGCGGAGGGGACCATCCGCCGGGATTTTGCTACGGATATCGAGAAAAACGTGGTGCACGGCTCCGATTCCCCGGAAACCGCGGCATTTGAAATCAACTATTTCTTTAACAGCTTTGAAATCTGTGCGGAATAATTTGGCTGATTCGTACTCGTACTCGTGCTCGTGCTCGTAATCGGCTTTTGATTTTTTCGAGTACGAGTACGAGTACCGCCCCGCTTGCGCGGGACTGAGTACGATTAAATTGGTTAGAAGATGAATTGTCCTGTTAATCCTTGCTTTTCAATACCGCCAGAAATGCCGATTGCGGAATCATCACGTCCCCGGCCATTTTCATCCGCTTCTTGCCCTTTTTCTGCTTCTCCAGAAGCTTTCGTTTCCGGGTCACGTCTCCGCCGTAGCATTTGGCGGTCACGTCCTTGCGATAGGGGTTGATCGTTTTTCTGGCAATGATTTTTGAGCCAATGGCGCCCTGCAGCGCAATCTTGAACATATGCCGGGGGATTTCATCCCGTAGCTTTTCGCACGCATACTTGGCCCGTTCAACAGCCTTATCTTCGTGAACCAGCTGTGATAAGGCGTCCACGCGCTCCCCGTTTACCAGGATGTCGAGCTTCACCAGCTCGGATACCCGGTAGTCAATGATTTCATAGTCAAATGAGCCATAGCCCTGGGTCACGGTTTTCAGTTTATCATAGAAGTCATACACCACCTCGGCCAGCGGCAGTTCGAATATCATCTCCAGCCGGTTGCTGGTAAAATACTGGTAATCCGTATTGATGCCCCGGCGCTCAAGGCAGAGATTCATCACCACCCCCATATAGCTGTCCGGGATAATAATGGATGCCCGAATGTAGGGCTCCCGGGTGGCAGCGATTTTTCCCGGATCCGGGTAATCCGCCGGGTTGTCAATGGTCTGGCTGGTCCCGTCCGTGTATTCAATTTCATACTCAACAGACGGCGCCGTGATGATCAGCGACAGATCGTATTCCCGCTCCAGGCGCTGCTGCACCACCTCCAGATGAAGAAGCCCAAGAAAACCGCACCGGAAGCCGAATCCCAATGCCACAGAGCTGTCCTTCTGGTAAATCAGGGAGGCATCATTTAGCTTCAATTTTTCAAGGGCGACGGCAAGCTCCGGATAATCGTCCGTTGAAACCGGATAGATGGAGGAGAACACCACCGGCTTGGATTCCTGAAACCCGCTTAACTGTTTATCACAGGACCGTTTTTTGTGCGTAATCGTATCCCCGCACCGGGTGTCGCTCACAGTCTTAATCCCGCCGATCAGATACCCCACCCGCCCGGCGGCGACCTCTTTCTGGGGGACCCGCTTTAGCTGGAACATCCCGACTTCCTCCACTGTGTAGCAGGCCCGGTTGGACATGAACATAATTTCATCACCCGGTTTGACCCGACCATCCAGCACGCGGAAATGCACGATGGTCCCCCGGAATGGGTCATAATGCGAATCAAAAATCAGGGCCTTTAATGGCGCCTCCGGATCGCCCACCGGCGGCGGGAGCCGGGTAATAATGGCCTCAAAGATATCATCAATACCGATCCCCTCTTTGGCGGAACAAAGAATCGCCTCATCCGGATCCAATCCCAGATCTTCGGCGATTTGCTCTTTGACGTTTTCCACTTCAGCAGACGGCAGGTCAATCTTATTGATGACCGGAATAATATCCAGATCGTTGCCCACTGCCAGATACATATTGGCAATGGTCTGGGCTTCCACCCCCTGGCTGGCGTCGATCAAAAGCAGTGCCCCCTCGCAGGAGGCAAGCGCCCGGGACACTTCATAGCTGAAATCCACGTGGCCCGGCGTATCAATCAGGTTCAGATAATACAGCCGGCCATCCGAGGCCGTATAAGGCAGGCAGATGGTCTGGCTTTTTATGGTAATGCCCCGCTCTCTTTCGATATCCATGGTATCCAGGATCTGGTCTATGAAATCCCGGTCCGCTATGATTTCAGCGGTTTGAATCAGCCGGTCGGACAGCGTGGATTTACCATGATCAATGTGGGCGATGATACTGAAATTCCGAATATTATCCATTTAAACATCCGATTTATGCATATTGAGCGAAAAGAAATTTGACATATTTTGATTTGGCGTGATATTTTATACTTGGTTTTTCTGAGAACACGCATGCCTATCAATTATCCGGCTTCATGTCAATGCGTCTTTCAATGCCTTAAAAACCAGCGGGCTATCCTCTATGTCAGCCAGAATTTTAGTCGTTGATGATGATCCGGCGGTCCGGGATTCCATCCATGAATTCCTGATCATCATGGATTACCAGGCCCATGCCGTCGGCAGTGCGGAAGCGGCCATGGCCTTTCTGCGCGATCAGCATATGGATGTCATTATCACCGATATCATGATGGACGGCATGGACGGACTGGAGTTGACCCGCTATATCAAGGGCCACTATGACAGCGATGTCATCGTCATCACCGGCTACACCGGTGACTACACCTATGAGGAGGCAGTTTACAAGGGAGCGGATGATTTTGTTTTCAAGCCGATCAAGTTTGAAGAACTTGAGCTGCGGCTGAAACGCGTCTTAAGGGAGCGCCGGCTGACCCAGGAGCGGAGCCTGATTCTTGAACAGCTGAAGGAACTGGCCATCACCGATGATCTGACCAAGCTGTTCAATACCCGCCATTTCTACAACCAGATTGATCAGGAAGTCAACCGTTACCGCCGATACCGGCGCCCGTTCTCCATACTGCTCATCGATGTCGACCATTTCAAACATTTCAACGACACCTACGGGCATCTGGAGGGGGACCGAATCCTGAGACGGGTGGCCCGATTGATAACCTCATGCATGCGAACGATGGATACCGCCTATCGTTACGGCGGGGAGGAGTTTACCATCCTGCTGCCCGAGACCACCTGCGATGATGCGCTGACCGTGGCCGAGCGGATCAAGGAAGCGGTTAGCGGCGAAACTCTGGATTACATCAATGATTCGAAGGTGACCGTCAGCATTGGCGCCACCGAGTATGCGGATACGGACTCCGTGTCCGATCTGGTCAAACGGGCGGATCACGCCATGTATATTGCCAAGCGGAAAGGCCGCAACCGCATCGCCTATTTGCTGCCGGAACAGCCGTCCGGCTAATCCCTTATTGGCCCCGTTCCCAGGGCTGCTCAATTTTTACAGTGAGATAGAGATCCCCCTTTTTCCCGTCCGAGGCCTGCTTGCCCAGTCCCCGCAGGCGCAGCACATTGCCATCCTTTATACCCGGCGGAATATTGACCCGATAAAACCGGTTATAAAACCCCCAGGGGATGTTAATGGTTTTTCTCGCCCCGGCTGCCGCTTCATAGGGCGTGATCCCGATGGTTTCATAAAGGTTGCTATCCTCTCTGCGGGCAGACGGCTGGATGAGCTGCAGCCGCGGAGATTTTTTCTTTTGCATGGATGCCCGCCGCAGGGTGTCGCCGAACTTGGTTTCCGGAAACGCGCCCAGGAGTTTTAGCGCAAGAATGCCGAAAATAAAGCCTCCGATATGGGCCCACCAGGCTATGCCGCTCATCGCGCCGCCGCCCATCGTGGCATTGAAAAGCTGCATGAAAAACCAAAGCCCCAGAAAGAAAAACGCCGGTATCTCAATAAACAGGGGGAAAATGAGGATGGGGATAAGCGTTAGGATCCGGGAGTGAGGATATAGAATAAAATATGCGCCCATGACCCCGGCGATCGCCCCGCTTGCCCCGATAGTAGGGGTGGTGGAGGTCATGTTCAGAAAAAAATGAAACAATCCGGATACGATGCCGGCCAGGAGATAAAACCCTAAATAGTAAACCGATCCCAGCCGATCCTCCACATTGTCGCCGAATATATATAGGGACCACATATTGCCCAGAATGTGCAGAAAACTGCCATGCAAAAACATGAAGGAAAAAAACGAAAAAAGAATCTGGCCGGGCGTAAAATGCGCGGCGATATGGGGCACGGTGAATTTGGCCGGCACCAAGCCGTAGGTAAAGACGAACTCGGTCATCTGCCGCCCCTGGGCCATCTGGACAAAGTAAACCACGACATTGATCCCGATCAGAGAATTATTGACAATCGGATAATTCCTGGACGGGACGGTGTCGCGAATAGGGATCATGGATCAGGGCTCACAAAATTTTGGATGTTAACGCGTGAATTGCGCGTTTTTCAAAAAACAAAACGCCCAATTCAGATCAGGCTTCGGGGTGAAAGCAGTTAATTAAGGCTATACAGACTCCTTCAACTGAATGCGCATGCTCAAATCAACAAACCGGGCGGCGTGGATCAGGGCGCCAACAGAAATGATATCCACGCCCATGTCAGCCAGGGATTTCAATTCGCCGCGGGCAACCTGTCCGGAAACCTCGACCAAGGCCCGCCCGTTGATTTCGGAGACCGCCTGCCGGATATCTGCCTCATTCATATTATCCAGCATAATCACATCTGCGCCCGCCGCAAGCGCCTCGCGAACCTGATCCAGGCCTGTGACCTCAATTTCGATTTTTAAGAGGTGGGATGCGGTTTGACGGGCGGCTGACACGGCGGCCCGGATATCGCCGAATGCCGCAATATGGTTATCCTTTATCAGGATGCCGTCATAAAGCCCCATCCGGTGATTATTGGCTCCGCCCATGCGGACCGCATATTTTTCCAGCTCCCGCCAGCCGGGAATGGTTTTGCGCGTATCCACCAGCCGGACCGATGAGCCCGCAATTTCCCCCACAAAGGTGCGCACATGGGTGGCAATGCCACATAGCCGCTGCAAAAAATTAAGGGCGATCCGTTCAGCCATCAGAAGTGACCGGAAATCGCCCACGATCTGCACAATTTCCTGTCCGACAGATGCCGCGTCCCCGTCTGAAGAGAGGGCGCAGAAACAAACCTTCGGATCAATCCGCTCAAACACCCGGCGGGCCGTTCCAAGTCCGGCGATGATCACAGGTTCCTTGGCAATGATCGTCGCCTCCCCCTTCAGGGGGACCTGGGGAAGCGCCGCACTGGTAATATCAGCCGGACCGATATCCTCAATAATGGCAAGTTCTATCAGCTGATCCAAGTGGTACGGAGCAAAACTGTTGTCCGGGATTTCCATGGCTATTACGAAATTGTTTGAATCATTTGGAGATTATTTTGAAGCTTTTCTTTTTTTTCCATATACTCGCTGTGCTGGTTCCGGGCCTTTTCAATCACCTCAGCCGGTGCCTTGGAAATAAAATTTTCATTTTCCAGTTTTTTGGAAAGCGCCTGGATCTCCTTATCCAGTTTGCCGATTTCCTTTTCAAGCCGCTGGGACTCCTTGGCAAAGTCAATCACCCCTTCCAGATAGACCGAAATCACCAATTCATCCACAATGGCCGTGGCCGTGGCCTTCGGCTTTTCACCCGCAGGCGCCACATCCAGGGACTCGAGCCGGGCCAGATTGGCGATCAATTCCTGATTGTTTCGCACCAGCGATTGATGACCGGCATTGTCCGTCTGGACCAGGACCGACAAATTGAGCGAGGGGGCGATATTCATCTCGCCCCGGATATTGCGGATGGCGGTAATAATCTCTATCACAAGATCCATGTCCGCCTCTGCCGACGGATCGCTGGTTATTTGATCAAACTCCGGGGCATCTGACGGATAAACGGCCCGCATAATGGAGTCTTGCGTGCCGGGCAGCAGATGCCAGATCTCTTCGGTGACAAACGGGATAAATGGGTGAAGGAGAATCAGGGTCTCATGCAGCACGCGCCAGGACACGCTTAGGGCTGCCTGACGGCAATCTTCCCCCCATTTACCATACAGGGCCGGCTTGGCCGCCTCCAGATACCAGTCGCAGAATTCATGCCATACGAACTGATAGATTTCATTGGCCGCGGTATTAAAGTGGTACCCGTCGATCGCTTCCGCCACATTATTGGTCACCGTATATAACCGTGACAGCATCCACCGGTCTGCCAGGCTCAAAATCTTCTGATCGATGGGCCCGGGCTTTTCCGTCACGTGCATCAGGGTCAGGCGGGCGGCATTCCAGAGCTTATTGATGAAATTCCGGTAACCCTCGATCCGTTTTTCAGAAAGCTTGATATCGCGGCCTTGCGCGGCAAAAGCGGCCAGGGTAAACCGCAGGGCATCCGTGCCGTATTCCTCTATGATGACCATGGGGTCAATGACATTGCCGGAGGACTTGCTCATTTTCTTGCCGTTTTCATCCCTTACCAGGGCGTGGACATAAACATCCCGAAACGGCACCTCCTGCATGAAATGGCAGCCCATCATCATCATGCG
>DATGCF010000311.1:0-18435 GCA_035312245.1 Desulfosalsimonadaceae bacterium | reverse complement strand
ATGATATAAATTTGTTAAAAATTCAATCTCTGCTGATTCGTACTCGTACTCGTGCTCGTACTCGTAATCGGCTTTTGATTTTTTCGAGTACGATTACGAGTACGAGAACCGTCCCGCTCGCGCGGGACTGAGTACGATTAAGTTACTTAGAAGAAGAAGTAACGCAACGTTCCGCAATAACAATATATATTAAGGAGGCTGCTTTTGAAATCCCTGATTTTTAAACTTTCATGGCTGCTCCTGATACCGGCCCTTCTGTCTGCCGGCTGCTCCCCCACCCGGTTTATGGTCAACCAAATGGATCCCCTGATGGATAAGATGAATACCGCGGTTTACAAGAACAGCGATGTGGCGATGATCAGGGACGCCCTGCCGGCCCTGCTGATCCAGATGGACGGACTGATCGAGGTATCCCCCAATAATACCGACCTGTTGATTCGGGCCGCAGAGGCCTATTACGGCTACAGCTTCGTATTTGTCGAGGATACGGATAAAGACCGGGCCGGCCGCCTATATGATAAATCCTTCCAGTACGCGGCTCGCGCGCTAAATCAGAATAAGCAGATGAAAGCCGCATTTGACGCCTCCATGGCGGATTTTAATGCAGCACTTTCGGATCTGGATGAGGCCGATGTGCCGGCCTTATTCTGGACGGCCAATGCCTGGCTGAGTTGGGTGGGCATGAATGTGGACGACCCGGAGATTTTTCTGGCGCTTCCGAAAATTCGGGCCATGCTCAAGCGTGCCATTGAGCTGGACGAGACCTATCAGTACGGGGCGTCGCACGCATCCTTAGGCGTGCTGCATGCCTCCCGGGCCCCGGCCCAGGGCGGAAAGCCGGAAAAGGCAAAGGCCGAGTTTGACCGGGCCTTTGAGCTGTCCGATAATAACATGCTGCTGTTTCATCTCATGTATGCCAAATATTATGCCTATCAGGTGCAGGATCGGCAGCTGTATGTGGACACGTTGAATAAAATTGTCGCCACCCCGGATGATGTGTTTCCGGAAATGGCTTTTATCAATACAGCGGCCAAAAAAAAGGCTCGGCAAATGCTAAGTGAAGTCAATCAGGTATTCTAACAGGCGGACACTATGATAAAAAAACTGCTCCTTATCGGATTTATGGCAGCCGCCGTTTTCTTTGGCGGCTCTTCGGCTTTTGCCCAGGAATCGCCGGATGTTATGATCAAGCTGGCGACCATCGCCCCGCGCGGCTCCTATATCATGAATCTCATGAATGAACTAAACGCGGAGATAAAGGGCGGAACCAATAACGCCGTGGGTATCAAGATCTATTACGGCGGGGTTCAGGGCGATGAAAAGGACGTGTTGCGGAAAGTCCGCCTGGGCCAGCTCCACGGCGGCATGTTCACCGGCCACGGCCTGGGCCAGATCGTCCCAGAAGTTCGTGTCACAGAGATTCCCTTTGTGTTTCGAAATTACGAAGAGGTGGAGTACGTCCGGGAGCAGCTTGAGCCCACCATGCGAAAACTTTTCCGGGAAGCCGGCTACGTGGTTCTGGGCTGGAATGAAGTGGGGTTTGTCTATAACTTTTCAAAGGTGCCCATCACTTCCATTGAAGTTGCCAGAGGCCAGAAATGGTGGATGTGGAAGGGCGATCAATTGAGTCGGGCCATGTTTGACGCCATTGGTATCACCCCTGTGCCGCTCTCATTTACGGATGTCATGACCTCGCTTTCCACAAAGCTCATTGATACCGCCAGTATCACGCCTTACGGGGCGGTGGCCTACCGCTGGCACCAACGGTTTGACTACATGAGCGAATATCCCACCACCAATGTGCTGGGCGCAACGATTGTGACCCGGCGGATATGGGATAAAATTGCGCCTGAGCATCAACAGGCCATTCTGGATATCTGCCCCGCATATTTTGATAAGATGAACCAGCATGTCCGCAAGCAGAACCGCAAGTCTATTGAAATTCTGAAAAAATCAGGCATCGAGGTTGTGCCCTTTGATCCTGAAAATAATCAGGAGCAGTTCGAATTTATTTATAAAGCCTCCCGCAAGGCGCGCGAGAATCTGGTCGGGGAAATGTATTCCAGGGAGCTTTTGGAAAAAACCCTTTCCCTTCTAAAGGAATACCGAGAAGCCCATCCGAACAGCACGGTGGAAAAAGTTCGCTGATGCAATGCTTGAAATGCGGCGCCGAATTCGATCCGATCCGCTTTGAATGCCCGGTATGCGCAGCCCGTAATCAGGACGGGCGCATCAACCGCTATGCAGCCCGGGCGGAAGGCATATTGCTCGAGGCCATGCTGTTTTTGATGGTAGCCATGGTGCTCGCTCAGATTCTTTTGCGCAATCTCTTCCAGACCGGCATTTCGGGCGGCGACGACCTGATCCGGCATCTTGTGCTGTGGATAGGGTTTTTAGGGGCAGCTATCGCCACCCGAAGCAGCTCCCATGTAAAAATTGATGTGGTCTCCCGACTGCTCCCGGATTTCTGGCGGCGGGTGGCCGGGGCGGCGACCAATCTGTTTTCCTTCCTCGTCTGCGGCGTTCTGACCTGGGCCTCGGCCACATTCGTCTATATTGAATATCAGGTCCACGGGCATAGCCAGTTTTTAAACCTGCCAGTATGGGTGATGCAGCTGATTCTGCCGGCCGGCTACCTGATCATCGGCCTCCGGTTTGCCCGAAACGGCGTCAAATTAATCGTTCAATTGTATCGGGAGAAGTGATTTGACCGCCGCCCTGATCGGACTCGTGATCCTTATGGCTTTCCTCGGGGCACCGGTTTTTATCGTGGTCTCCGCCTTTGCCATGCTTGGCTTTTACGCGGCGGATATCCCGTTTGCCGCCCTGGTGGTGGATACCTACAACAAGTTTGCCAACAATCCCGTCCTTTACACCATCCCCTTGTTTACCTTTGCCGGATTCATCCTGGCGGAAAGCCGGGCGTCGGTCCGGATTGTCAATTTTTCCCGGGCGATTCTGGGGTGGCTGCCCGGCGGGTTCGCCATCGTGGCGCTGGCTGCCTGCTGTTTTTTCACTGCCTTTACCGGCGCCTCCGGTGTCACCATCATTGCCCTGGGCGGTTTGTTATATCCCGCCCTGATCAACGAACGCTATCCGGAGCGTTTTTCACTGGGGCTTCTAACCTCATCCGGCAGTCTGGGCCTGCTATTCCCGCCGTCCCTGCCGCTTATCATATTCGCGGTCATTGCTGAGACCAGCATCAACCAGCTGTTTGTGGCGGGCCTGGCGCCGGGACTGCTCTTGATTGTGCTGCTTTCCATCTACAGCGTGGTGACCGGATCTTTTGCCGCCGTGCCCCGCCAGAAAATCTCCGCCCGGGAGGTGGTAAAGACCGCCTATGCCGCCAAATGGGAACTGTTGATTCCGGTTATTGTGATTGTGGGCATTTTCGGCGGCTATGTCACCCTGGGGGAAGTGGCGGCCCTGATCGTCTTTTACAGCCTGATTGTGGAGGTGCTGATCCACCGGGAAATCAAGCTGGTCCACATGCCGGTGATCATGAATCAGAGTATGGTGCTGGTGGGCGGGATTCTGATCATTTTAGGCTCTGCCCTGGCGCTCACCAACTACCTGATCGATGCGCAGGTGCCCATGCATATTCTGGAGACCATGCAGAGCTGGATTAGCTCCAAATGGGTATTTTTGATCGGCTTAAATGTCTTTCTTCTTATTGTGGGCTGTCTCATGGATATTTATTCGGCGCTACTAGTGGTAGTGCCCCTGATTCTGCCGATTGCGATCAGCTATGACATCCATCCCATCCATTTGGGCATCATATTTCTCACCAACCTGGAAATCGGCTATTCCACGCCGCCGGTGGGCATGAATCTGTTCATCTCCTGCTTCCGGTTCAACAAATCCGTGCTTTCCCTCTATCGGGCCGCGATTCCGTTTCTGCTGATATTGCTTGTGGGCCTGATCATCATCACCTATGTGCCGGAGCTGAGTTTGGGGTTGATTTCAATTCTGGGAATTCGCTAGCTTATCGTTGATATAGATCCGGCCGCCGATTGGGCAGAAAGTAGCGCATCCGGTGGCTTCTGACCGCTTTTAAATCATCGGCTTTCAAGTCAACGAGCATCCGGGTTTCATCCCCTCCCGTATAGGAGTCAAGCACTTCGCCGGACGGGCCGATCACCAGACCCGCGCCCGGAAAGGAAAGGCCGCGGCCGTTTTCCCCAGTCTGATTGCAGGCAATGACAAAAATGCCGTTATCAAATGCGCGTGCCGGCAAATGCCGCATCCATGAGGCCAGCTTGGCCGCCGAGGTGCCGCCGGGCGAGGCATGGGGGATAAATATGGCATCCGCCCCGTTTAGCGCCATAGCAGTGGCAAGTTCCGGAAAATGGGTGTCATAGCAGAGCTGAAGGCCGAAACGGAAATCCCCGCCGGCTGAAAACATCGGGATGTCATTGCCCGGCGTGTAAACCGCTTTTTCAGGCGGGCCGAGGTGGAGTTTTCGGTATATGCCGGCCAGGCCGTCCGGTTTGACAACCAAATGCGTGGCGTATACGCTGCCACCGGCCCCTGCTTCCGCCAGGCCGGCAAGGATAGTGAGGTCGTGCCGCTGCGCCAGATCTTCTAAAAACCGGCTGGCCGGGCCGGGCACCGGCTGAGCAAGTGCCTCAATTTCAGCATCGATGTGGTAGCCGGTGATTTGCATCTCCGGAAAGCAGACGATGGCGGCCCCTTCCGCGGCCGCTTTTTCAACCCAGCGGGCAATCTTAGAGAGGTTCTCCGCGGTTTGGCCAACGCGGGCATTTGAAACGACGACAGCGATCCGGGTGTCTTGCATGGGTGAAAGGTATAAGGTTCAGGGTGTAGGGTTTATGGTTTAAAGTTCAGGTTAAAATAATTGTCAGATGGCAAAGAAAAACGTTCAAGATCAAGGCGCCGCGAGTTTCGAGGAATGAGGCGTACTCATCGTACGTTGAATGACGAGAAACGAAGCGCAACGCAGATATTGGGCGTTTTGCTTTGTCATCACAGATTGAACTGCGCTTTGATCTTGTAGACCTTGGTGGCCGGCAGATTGATGAGGCTTGTCACGCCGGTTTTTTCAGCAATTTCCGCAAGGCTCTGGTCAATTTCCGCCATGGAAGGGGCGATCATGGTAAACCAGATGTTGTAGGTGTTGTCCCGGACATAGTTGTGCGTTACCCCCCGGTATTCATTGACGATCTCGGCAAAGGCGTCGATTTTATCCTCCGGCACCCGACCGGCGCACAGGGTGCTCACAAAGCCGAGCTTGCCGGGGACAAAATTGCCGCCGATCCGGCGGATAATCCCGTCTTCTTTTAACCGGTGGATGCGCTCGATCACTTCGGCATCGCTCAGCCCAAGCTCTTGGGCAATGGCTTCATAGGGGTGCGCGGTGATCGGAAAATCAGACTGGATCCGGTTCAGGATTCTTTTATCAGTTTCGTCCATGGCTGGCATTATCAGGCAGACAGCAGTTTGATTTGCAACGTCCGGTTGCGGGGCCCGTCAAATTCGCAAAAAAATATCCCCTGCCAGGTGCCCAGCACGAGTCGGCCGTTTTCAACGGCCACCCATTCCGAAGCGCCGATAAGCGAGGATTTGATATGGGCCGGGGAGTTGCCCTCCATGTGGCCGTATCCGGCCTGCCAGGGGACCATCTGGTTTAGAATCATTAGAATATCGGACTGAACCGACGGATCCGCGCTTTCATTGATCGTAATGCCGGCCGTGGTGTGCGGTACATAGAGAAAGCAGAATCCGTCCTTTACATCGTCGGCTGCCAGGGCGCGCTCAACTTCCCGCGTGACATCGATGAATTCGGTTTTTTGTCGCGATTTAACGGAGATTTTCATTTTTAAAAAATACCCAAGTTGAGCGATTTTCAAGTTTGCCGCAGATACAAGGAAAATGATGTCGAGCTATAGTGGCCTATGCGAGACATCATTTGACGCAGTAGATGCGGTGAAATTGGAAATCCCGGAGGGTTCCAAATTTTAAACTTAAAAATGTTTCAACTCTTTAAAAAGAATATTAATTTACTTTTTTAAAATTTGGAACGCTCACTTTAGGAAATAAAAAAGCCCTGCCGTTACATGCAGGGCTTTTAAGCTTATCCAAAACAAGCATTGTGTCGTGCGGATTAGACGCAGCCGGTCGGTTTCGGCAGCCCCGCCATTTTACATGCGCCTTTACCCGGGCCGGACGGAAACAGTTCATAGATGTATTTGAGCTTGAAGCCGGTCAGTTTGGAAAGCACCCGTACCATCGGTGCAATGCCGTTTTTCTTGTAATAGTCCTGCAGCACGTTGATGACTTTCCAGTGCTCATCGGTCAGCTCGTCGATACCTTCCTGCTGCTTGACATGCCGTACCCATGCTTCGTTCCAGTTATCGAAACTATCGATAAACCCGTCCTCGTCGACATTAAATGTATTACCTTCAAATTCAACTGTTGGCATTGAAACATCCCTCCTTTAAATTAGTTTATGCTTTTCCTCATCACCCGTTGATTTTACCAGTTTTTTAAATAAAATATTCAAGTATATGAAAAAAAAATTGTTGTCAATATCAAAATTTTTTGTTCAGCACGCCCTGCGGCATGACCATCAGCGGATTTTGCCCAAATCCGGCTAGTACTCCCGCGGCATCTGATTCAGCGTATCCAGGGTAAAGACCGGCCCATCCTTGCAGACGAATTCTTTGCCGATATTACAGTGACCGCACATGCCAATTCCGCATTTCATGCGGTTTTCCAAAGACATGAAAATATGATCATGCTTATATCCGAGGTTATCTAAAACCGGCTGGGTAAACTTGATCATGATGGGCGGGCCACAGACAATGGCATAGGTGTCATCATCCGCCTTGGGCGCCTCCTGTTCGGCCACGGCCGGCACAAATCCGGTGTTATGCTTCCAGTTGGGATCATCTGTGCCGTCTACGGTGATATGCATGTTCAAGTCATCGCGCTCAGCCCAGGCCTCCAGTTCATCCTTGTAAAGCAGCATGCCGGGCGAGCGGGCACCATAGATGACATGAATATCCTTAAACTTGTCCCGATTGGCCGGATCGATCATGTGGACAATCGAAGAGCGAAGCGTGGTAAAGGCAAAGCCGCCGCCTACGATGACCACGTTTTTTCCTTCCAGGATATCCCAGGGAAAGGAGTTGCCCAGCGGTCCCCGAACCCCCATGATATCGCCTTCTTTCATGGCGTGCAGGTAGCTTGTCACCTTACCGGTTTTAAATACGGTAAACTTGACGAACCCCTTTTCCGTGGGCGAGGAGGCGATACCGATCGGGATCTCTCCAAGGCCGGGGATGGAGAGCTCGGCAAACTGGCCGGCCCGATAGGCAAAGCGCTTTTCATCATCGGGATCAAGGAATACGAATTTGAATGTTTTTAAACTTTTATCTTCGGTTTCGGTGATGATCTCATCGATCCGAACCGGAAATGGATAGTATGGATTCTGCAAAATCAACCCCCTTGGCTATACTGTAGTGACTTCACACATGGCGGTTTCGGGATCATAGCTGTTCATCATGTTGCATACCCGGCGGATATCAATATTGACCGGACAGGACTGCACACAGCGGCCGCAGCCCACGCACTGGATGCCGTCATCATATTTATCCACATAGTATTTCAGCTTATGCATGAACCGCTGGCGGACCCGGTCGAGTTTAGTGCCCCGCGGATTATGACCGGAGGCGTGGAGCGTAAAGAGCGGGTACATGCATGAATCCCAGTTCCGCAGCCGTACGCCGGATTTGCCGCTGGTTTCATCCTGGATGTCAAAACACCAGCAGGTGGGGCAGACATAGGTGCAGGTACCGCAGTTGATGCAGGAGAAAGCGACTTCCTCCCAGAACGGGGCCTCATAGAGATCCAGCATTTTTTGCTTTTTAAGGTTGTCCGTGTTCACCGTAGAGGTGACTTTGGATTCAGCGGCGGACTTTAGCTCTTCAATCCGGCTTTCCGCGGATGCCTCCGCCTCGGTGGTCCAGCCGGCGGCCTCGAAGAGTTTTTCCCCTTTTTCCGAAAGCAGCTTGACCAGATAGTGGTCACCGGCATCCACGACCAGGGCGTCCAGGCACTGTTCATCATAGGGGCCGGTGCCGGCGCTGGTACAGAAGCAGGTGGTGCAGGGGGCATTGCACGCCATGCCAATAAACGTGCTTTTATTATACTCCGCCAGCCAGTAGGGATCCTGGTAATCCTCTGTGTCGAAGTTTCGCTTGACCAAATGGAATGAATAGGCATCGCAGGGCCGAATCCCGAACACCGCTTTTGGGGTCTTATCCTTTTCCTCCTCTTTTAGGATACCATATTCGTCGCTGTTTTTATCCAGCGAATACCGGAAAAGGATTTCGGACTGCGGATAAACAACGGATTTAGGCGAACGCCGCGTATTCTGGAAATCAAAGTCCGGTGCCTCCCCTTTGTCGAGCGCTTTGAAATCATGGAAGGACTCATATTTGACCGGTGCATAGACGCGGTAGGCCTCCTTTAATTTCTCTATGCCCTCCATCCATTGGCTTTTATCAATTTGAACGATCTTCATTGTGTATAGCCCTTATCCAAATACAATTTTAACAAGTTTTAACGGTCAATAAGCCGGCGCTATTTGATAAATTCCTCCGGGTCATTGGGCCGATACGTATCCAGCGGCGGGCGCTCGTCTGTGGTTAAGCCGGCTTCCCACCCATAGATTTCATAGCAGTCTTTGTTGAGTTTTTTGGTAAATTCCCGAATATTAATGCCCATGGGGCAGACCCGCTCACAGGCCCCGCAGTCCGTGCAGCGGCCGGCGCAGTGGTAGGCCCGCAGCCAGTGAAAGGTGCGCACATCAATGGGATCCTGGCCTTTACCCACCCACTGGGGATCGGATTCATCCACAAAGCAGAGCGGGCAGTAGCAGAGCGGACAGGCATTCCGGCAGGCGTAGCAGCGGATACAGGTGGAAATGAGATCCTCAAAGTAGTCCCATTTTTCATCCGGGTTTTTTCCCTCGATTTCCCGAACCGTAGCGAACATGTCCGTATCCGTCTGCTCTTCCACCGGGTCGGCAACCATCTCATCGTAAATAACGGGATTGCGGTGGCTGCAGTCGGCACAGTTCTGCTGCAGAACTTCGGATTTATTGAAGCTCTGGGACCCATTGCTGGTTTTCACCGTGATGGTGTCGCCGTCTTCTTCCACGTCCGTAATTTCGCCGTCCACCATTTTCGGGAGCTTATGCCGGTCCACCATGCCGGTGCAGGGCACGCCGATGATGTAGACCTGATCCCGTCTGATCTTGTTTTCCACGATATGGTTGGCGATATTTCGGGAGTCGCACCCCTTGGCCACCACGCCGACCTTTTCCTCGCGATCCATCAGGTAGTTGGCCAGATTCAGGCCGCAGTGGCTGTCCCATATAAACTGTTCGGCGTCACCGGCGGCCTTGGCATAATGCGGCTGGTTCATCATGGGCACGCTTCCCTTTCGGAAACCGATGACAAAATCGACCGTGCCGTCATTTAAAAGCCGTTTGGCGACTTCTTGTATTTTATCCGTGTATGTCGTCATCGCTATTCAACCTTGGGTTCGGTTTTCATATATTTTTTATCCGGATTCAGTGCCTTGACTTCATCGGTGATATTCTTGACCACGTCCACGAATTTCGTGGATTCCGCTGAGGAGATCCAGGAAAACTGAACCCGGCCGGGCTCAATCCCCGTATGTTCCAACAGGTTTTTTAAAAGCGCGAATTTTCTTCTGGCATAGTAATTACCTTCCAGGTAATGGCATTCACCGGGATGTCACCCGGAGACCCAGACGGCATCCGCCCCCTGACGAAGCCCCGCCAGAATGAATTTGGGACTCATCCGGCCGGTGCAGGGAATCCGGATAACCCGAATATTCGGCGGGTATTCCATCCGGCTGACACCGGCCAGATCGGCGGCGCCATAACTACACCAGTTACACAAAAAACTTAAAATTTTCGGTTCCTTCTCAGCCATTTTAATCGGTCTCCTTCTTAGCCCCCGGACGTATATGCCGCCCGGGGGTTGGTATCAGCTATATCGCTTCCTCATTCATTTCATAGATCTGAGACATGATCTGGTCGGTATCAAACCCTTTCAGATGAATTGCCCCGGAGCGGCAGGAGGCTACGCAGAGACCGCAGCCTTTGCAAAGCGCCGGGTTAATCTGAGCCTTGCCGGAGAACCGGCCGTCCTCAATAAAAGATGGCGCGGCATATGGGCAGATGGACACACAAACGCCGCAGGCGGCGCATAATGTCGGATCAATTTCCGCGATAGTGCCGCTGCTGTAGAGTTTATCCTGGGAGAGCAGGGTGACCGCCCGGGAAACCGCTGCCTTCGCCTGGGCAATGGACTCATCAATGGGTTTCGGGTAGTGCGCCATGCCGCAGAGGTAAACCCCGTCGGTGGCAAACTCTGCCGGCCCGAGTTTGGCGTGGCGCTCAATGAAAAACCCGTCTTCGTTCAGGGGTAATTTGAAGAAGTTGGCGAATTTTTCATCCGCACTAGGGATAATCGCCGTGGCCAGGGTCAACAGATCCACGTTCAGCTCAACAGGCCGGTTTAAAATATGGTCGGTTACGGTAATGGAAATTCCGTCGTCCTTGACCGCCACCTTGGGCTTGTCCTCTAAGGAGAAGCGGATGAAGATCACGCCCTCCTGGCGGGCCTGCTTGTACAGGTATTCCTTCTCGCCGTAGGTGCGGATATCCCGGTACAGAATGTAGACGTTCATATCCGGGTTGCGGCGCTTGAGTTCCAGCGCGTTTTCAATGGAGTGGGTGCAGCAGACCCGGGAGCAGTACATGCGCCCCGGTTCCCGGGAGCCCACGCACTGGATGAACGCGGCGCTGCTCGCCTTTTCAAGTGCGGGATCGTTTTCGTTGAATTTTTTGTCCAGCTCCAGGGCGGTAAGTATCCGTGAATCCTCGCCGTAGGCGTATTCATTGGGCGTGTAGGGCACCGCGCCGGTTGCAAGCACAGCCACGCCGTGATCGAGTGTTTCCTGGTTGCCGTTCTGCGAAAGTGTGGTCTGGAAATTGCCGACAAAGCCTTCCACGTTTTCGATCCGGGTGTTTAAGTGCAGATTGATCCGGTCATGGCTTTTGACGCTTGCCACCAGTTTTTCCAGGTTCTCCGGAACCGACTCGCCCTTGGCGGTGTGGTAGAGGTTGACCGCCTGGCCGCCCAGGTGATCGGTTTGTTCGATCAGATGCGTCTCGAATCCCTGGTCCGCCAAGCTCTTTGCGGCCGCCATGCCGGAGATGCCCCCGCCGACCACCATGGAGGTCTTGGTGATGGGCAGCTCGCTTTCCTGCAGAGGCTCCATGCGGGCCACCTTGGCCACCGCCATGCGGACCAGATCCTTGGCCTTTTCAGTGGCCAGTTCCGGGTTGTTTTTATGTACCCAGGAGTCGTGGTTGCGGATATTGGTCATTTCAAACAGGTATTTGTTGAGCCCGGCATTGATAAGCGTTTCCTGGAACAGGGGCTCGTGTGTTTTCGGGGTGCAGGCTGCCACAACAATCCGGTTTAAACCTTTTTCCGCAATGATTTCCGACATCGCGTCCTGGGTGTCCTGGGAGCAGGAGAAGAGGTTCTCATCCACATACTCGACATGCGGGAGGTCTTTGGTGTATTCAACGACCGAGGGGACATCCACGACGCCGGCGATGTTAATGCCGCAGCGGCAGACAAAGACGCCGATTTTCGGGCGTTCACCGACCACGTTGCGCTCGGGCACCACTTCTTTTTCCTGTGTCCGGGTGTTGCGTGCCTCGGCCAGGGTTTCAGCCGCGGCCGCAGCGGCCGCACTGGAATCAATCACGGATTGGGGGATGTCCTTGGGGCCCTGGAAGGCGCCACAGGCAAAAATCCCTTCCTTGGAGGTGGCAACCGGTGAAAATGTTTGGGTCTGGCAGAAATTGCCGGGGGTGAGTTCAATGCCTAAGCGCTGGGAGAGGTCAATTAACTCGGGCGATATTTCAAGGCCAATGGAGAGCACCACGAGGTCGAAGCGCTCGTTTAAGAGTGTGCCGTCTTCGGCCGCGTAGCGAAGCTCGAGTTCATCGGAGCCGGCGACCGAGTCAATGGTATGGATCCGGCTGCGGACAAAGTTGACCCCGCTTTTATTTTTGGCGTCATCATAGAATTTTTCAAAATCTTTGCCCGGGGTCCGCATATCCATGAAAAAGATGGAGCAGTCAAGGTCATCGCCGGCATGTTCCTTGGCGATGACAGCTTCCTTGATCGCATACATGCAGCATACAGATGAGCAGTAGGAATTGTTGCAGCGGTTCATATCCCGGGAGCCGACACACTGCAGCCAGGCAATCCGTTTGGGATCCTGGTGGTCAGAGAGTCTTACCAGGTGACCGCCCGTTGGGCCGGAAGCTGAAAGCATCCGTTCCATTTCCATGGAGGTGATGACATTCGGGTGATCATAGTTGTAAAAATCCAGCTTGCTGGGATCATACGGTTCGAAGCCGGGCGCCAGAATAACCGAACCCACATTCAGCTCCACGGTTTCATCTTCCATGGTGTGGTCGATGGCATTGACCGGGCAGATATCCGAGCAAATCTGGCAGCCGCCGGTCTTAAAGTGCATGCAGACATCCCGGTCAATCACCGGTGTATTGGGAACAGCTTGCGGGTAGGGCACATAAATGGGTTTACGCCCCTTTAATCCCACATCATATTCAGACTGGATTTTTTCCGGCTTGTTCGCGGTGATCAGCTCATTGATCTTGTCCAGGGTAATATGACCGGTGGGGCAGAGAAACGCGCAGGCTCCGCAGGCCTGGCAGATATCGGTCTGCACGGAAAAGGGCGTGTCCACTTTCATGTCCAGGCCCCGGTTGGTCAAGGTGATGGCGCTGTTTCCCATCCGCTCGCAAACCCGGGTGCACAGGCCGCAGAGAATGCAGGTGTTGTGTTCTTCAACAAATCGCGGTTTTTCAATACCATATTTTTTGGCCAGTTCCTGAATAACCGGGACGTCCGCGCATCTGGCCAGCAGCATTTCCACGATCAGTTTGCGGCCTTCATGAATGGTCTCCGTGTCTGTCTGTATTTCCATCCCTTCCCATATGGGATAGTTGCAGGCGGTGACGAACTTTGTCCGCCGGCCGTCAAACATTTCAACCGTGCAAAGCCGGCACATGCCGGCCGGGTCAAGGGCTTTATGGTTGCAGAGGGTGGGGATGTAAACCCCGTAATTTTCCGCTACCTTGAGAAGATATTGGCCTTCCTCGCCTTGAACCGTCTGCCCGTTCAGCTTGAAAGTAATCATATCTGGTCATATCCTTCTTATTGGTTACCGGATAACAACTGCATCAAACTTGCAAACATCATAGCAGATGCCGCATTTGATGCATTTATCCTGATCGATTTTATGGGGTTTTTTCTTTTTTCCAGTAATCGCTTCCTGCGGGCATTTTTTGGCGCACAGGGTGCAGCCGTTGCAGGCTTCCGCGTCGATTTCATAATGAAACAGCGGCTTGCAGATCCCGGCCGGGCACTTCTTGTCCCGGATATGGGCCTCGTATTCATTCCGGAAATATAAAATCGTGGTGAGCACCGGATTGGGGGCGGAGGTGCCTAAACCGCAGAGCGAGAACTTCTGCATCATGCTGCCGATTTCTTCCAGCAGCTCGATGTCGCCCTCTTTGCCGTCGCCTTCACAGATCCGGCTTAAAATGTCCATCATCTGCTTGAGGCCCTCGCGGCAGGGGTTGCATTGGCCGCATGACTCGTCCACCAGAAATTCAATAAAGTAACGGGCCACATCCACCATGCAGGTGTCCTGGTCCATGACGATCATGCCGCCGGAGCCCATGATGGAGCCCAGTTTGGTTAATTCGTCAAAATCTACCGGCGTGTCCAGGAATTGTTCCGGAATGCAGCCGCCGGACGGCCCGCCGGTTTGAACGGCTTTGAATTTTTTGTTTTTGGGGGCGCCGCCGCCGATATCAAAGATGATTTCGCGTAGCGTGGTTCCCATGGGAACTTCCACCAGTCCGGTGTTGATGACCTTGCCGACCAGTGAGAAAATTTTGGTTCCCTTGCTGTATTCCGTCCCCATGGAGGCATACCATTGCGCGCCCTTATTAATGATCAGCGGCACATTGGCCCAGGTTTCCACATTGTTGAGATTGGACGGGCTGTCGCGGAAGCCTTTTTCGGCAGTATGAACGTATTTTGCCTTGGGGCGCCCCGGGTTGCCTTCCAGGGAGGCCATTAAAGCGGTAGATTCACCACAGACAAAAGCTCCGCCGCCCTTACTGATGTGAAGATCAAAGTCAAAGCCGGAACCGAGGATGTTTTTACCCAGTAGCCCCATTTCGTGGGCCTGGTTTATGGCGTTTTTGAGGTTGGCCACTGCCAGCGGATATTCATGGCGGACATAAACGTAGCCGTCATGGGAACCCATGGCAAAGGCGCCGATGATCATGCCTTCGATAATGCAATGCGGGTTTCCTTCCAGCAGGCCTCTGTCCATATAAGCGCCGGGGTCGCCTTCATCAGCATTGCAGATCACATACCTGGGGCCTTTATGTTTGCTGACCGAGGCCCATTTGATAGCCGCCGGAAATCCGCCGCCCCCGCGGCCCCGCAGGTTTGCCTCCTTGACTTCGGCGATGATTTCCTGCGGCTTCATTTCAAACAAGGCTTTTCCCAGGGCTTTGTACCCCCCCACGGCCAGGTAGCTGTCAATATTGTTGGGGTCGATCAGCCGGTTTTTGCCGAAAATGGAGCGGGTTTGAAGCTTGTAAAAAGGAACGTCTTCTTCCTTGACGATTCTTTTCTTGGTTTTCGGATCCTTGAAAAGCAGTTTTTCAGCCGGTTCATTGTTAACAAGCGTTTTTTCAACAATCTCGGGAATGCTTTCAAGTTTGAGTTTCGGATAAAAGATGCCGCCTGGATCCACCACCATGATCGGTCCCTGTTCGCAGTAGCCGTGGCAGCCCGTCAGCCGGATTTCAAATTTGTCCGCCACACCGTGTTTTTCCATTTCTGCTATCAGGGCGTCGCGTATATTATCGCTTTTGTGAATGATGCACCCGGGGCCTGCACAAAGCGAGATGAGCCCTTTATCCGGGCTTTCTGCCGTCTCTTGCAGGTTTTTTATGTATTTGTCCAGTGCCTCTTTATTGTCAAATTTAACCATGGCTGAGTAAAACCTCCGTGACCAATGCCGTTAAGAGGCATTATTTTTGTAGTCGTCAATAATATTTAAAACACTGGTACGATCAAGGCCGCCATGCATATCCTTGTTGACCGTAATTACGGGCCCTGATGCGCAGCATCCGAGGCAGCGGACGGTTTCCAGGGTAAACAGGCCGTCTTCTGTGGTTTCAGTCGTTTTAACGTCTAATTGATCCGCCAGTGCATCAATTATTTTTTCTGCCCCCCGGACATGGCAGGCCGTGCCGGTACAGACGTGAATGATGTATTTCCCGCGGGGCTCAAGGCTGATGGTTTTATAGAAGGTAGCGACACTGTAAATGTGGCTTTGCGAAAGGCCTAGTTTTTGAGCCAGGACCGGAATGCATTCCGGGGCGACAAAATTGTAAAGCTCATTAATATCCTGCAGAATCATTAGCAGCGATTCCTTGTCGCTGTCGTATTTGTCAACAATCTCGTCTATTTTTTGCCAATCAATCTTGATCGTTTGTTCCATGGCAGGGGAATCCTTTTTTGCCGTGTTATTTTGGGCCATTTTCCGTAATCTTAATTCGCTGGGATGGTTTGGGTGACAGGGCAATTTTCGATACACGCACCGCAACCGGTGCACAGATCCATGTTGACGCTTCTTGCCCGCTTTTTGACTTTAACCTTGAAATTGCCAGGTTCACCTTCGATGGCTTCCAGATCCGCGTACGTGATTAACTCGATATTTAAATGCCGGCCGACCTCGACCAGTTTTGGTGAGATAATTCACATCGCGCAGTCATTAGTGGGAAATGTCTTGTCGAGTTGGGACATGACGCCGCCAATGGAGGGGCTTTTTTCCAAAAGGTAGACATAATAGCCGGAATCCGCCAAGTCTAGTGCAGATTGCATACCTGCAATGCCACCGCCAACGACCAATACAGAACCGATCGTTTCTCGTGCCATAATTTTCTCCTGCAAAAATTAATTAGATGAAAAAAATAAATCTTTCCAAGCGCTTGTCAAGTTTCTTGGATTTATAATTTTTAGAGTAAGCTATTTTGATACCCATTCTTTTTAATCTTGTCAATGAAATTTTAAGACATTATTGTTGCCAACAGCCGGTATGATGTGCTTATAGGAAGGATTCCGGCGTCAACCCATATTGGATTTCAAAGCGACTCATATGGTATCTTCATCCATAATAAAACCGAAGGTCATCGTGATTGGCGGTCCGACCGGGATTGGAAAAACAGAGCTGTCCATAGCATTGGCCGAGATTTTTCATGGGGGGATTATCAGTTCCGATTCCATGCAGATTTATCGGTTTATGGATATTGGCACCGCAAAACCCGGTCCCGGCGAGCAGAACCGAGCACCTCACTATATGATTGATGTGGCGGATCCGGATGAGCCCTATGATGCGGCCAGATACGCCAGCGAGGCCCGGGCTTGTATTGCGGAATTGGTAAATATCGGCATGGTGCCATTTATCATCGGCGGTACGGGTTTTTATATCAAATCTCTGCTTTATGGATTGTGTGAGGCAAGGCCCTCGTCCCCGCAAATCCGGGAACAGCTTCGGCAGGAACTAGAAAGCAGCGGCAGCCGGTTCCTCTATGATCGGCTGACTGCCTGTGACCCCCAGGCAGCACAGCGGATTCATCCAAATGATGTATACCGAGTGATCCGCGCGCTTGAAGTTTATGCACTGACCGGCCAGCCCATGTCCGCATACCAGCAGGCGCATGGATTCTTGGAAGCGCCGTTTGACGTGTTGAAGTTTTGCCTGACAATTGAGCGGGAAAAGCTTTATGAACGGATCAATCAGCGAGTGGACCAGATGGTATCCCAGGGCTTGCTGGAGGAAGTTCGGGATCTCCTGAAAAAGGGGTATTCTGAGGATTTGAAATCAATGAAATCCCTCGGTTACCGGCACATGGTGGACTTTATACGGGGGCGCTGCAGCTGGGATGAAGCGATTTGTTTAATGAAAAGGGATACCCGGAGATATGCAAAACGGCAGCTGGTTTGGTTTAGAAAGGATCCTGAGTTCATATGGCGGGATCCGGCTGATATGGAATCTATCCAGCTGGAAATCAGTAAATTTCTTGGACTTGAGTCTCCTCGTGAATTGAAAGGTTGATGGTCTTGCAAAAAGCGGTTTATACCGCCGCAGTGGTATTTTTGCAGAAAGTAACTCGAAAAGTGTCCGCATTGTCATTTCGAGCGGAAGCGAGAAATCTTGAACAATCAAGATTCCTCGTCGCTTTCGTTCCTCGGAATGACAGCAGCGCAATAAATTGAAATATTATAATATATTATTAACTTCCTTGGAAGTATTCCCCTCCCGGGCTCACCCGGCAGACCAAGCGCTACCAATAACTTTTATTTTGCGTTTATAAGCACTAAGTTTTTGATTTTCTTAACCTAATACCTAATACCTAACACCTAAAACCCAAGACCTGACGATAAAAGATTGACGCCTTCCGGGTCTTTTTTTCAAGGCCCGGAAGGCGCCGGGTGATGATTAAGCAGCTAACGTGAGGGCATTTTCAGTTGCATTTCGAATTTCATCCGGGGTAAACGGTTTGTGCAGGTAGTCGGAAATTCCCAGTCGGGCACTCTCCTTGGCGGTTTCAATGCTGGCGTAGCCTGTAATAATGATTACCCTGGCTTCGGGCTGGGCCTCCCGAATCGCTTTCAAAAGTTCCAGTCCTTTGACCCCGGGAATTTTCAGGTCCAGCAGAACCAGGCTGTAGGACTGGGCGTGAATCTGTTCCAGGGCCTCTTCTTTAGTTACGGCCTGATCCACTTCATAGCTCTTTTTGCCCAGGATTTTTTTGATGTTGTTATTGATTTTGACTTCATCGTCGATGACCAGAATTCTACCGGCAGCTGCCTGCTGGGGGAACTCAATGACCGTAGCCGCTTTATCAGCAGGTTTTTCAGCCATCAGGCGGGCAACATGCTGTTTCACCGCTTCATAGGGCGGCACGGAGAATCCGTCAAAGTCCAAGTTTTTCACATACTCCGGCCCGGTAAGCGCTGCCACTTCCTCATAGTCAAACGGCATATCCACGCCGATTAAGGTTTTTACCGCCGGTCCCTTGGCTTTCCTGGCGGTTTTCCCCTTTTTGGCCTTTTTCTGCGGGCACTCCTGGTTTTTCAATCCGGCTTTGCAGGTTTTGCCAAGCTTGGCAAAGATATCGCAGACCATTTGTCCCATCTCGCAATAGTTTTCCGGCTTTTTCACCTCAACCACCGG
>DATGCF010000310.1:0-2408 GCA_035312245.1 Desulfosalsimonadaceae bacterium | reverse complement strand
CGACTGGTTCGCCTGAAACCAAGCTTATATGATGTGGTCTGCCGAATCACCCTCGCCCCGGAAAAGGAAAAACATGACCGACCTGCTGCAAGCAATTTATATCAGGTTTTTAGGGAAATCATCGATTCCCTTTAAAGTTATTTTCGCGGACGGCACCAGCTATGCGCATGGCAGTGAGCCGGCGGCCTTTATTATACGGTACAAAACAAAAAAAGCCCAGTTCAACTCCATGCTGTTTTTTGGATGGGGGCTGATCGAATCCTACATTAACGGCGGTGTAGACATAGAGGGCGATCTGCAAGCCCTGATTCGCGCAACCGCCGACAATGAACCTCCCCTGGCCGAAACCGCCCGGCAGGCCCGCATCCCCCATCTCCTTGTCCGTATCCGCAACCTGTGGCACGAATTGCTGTTCGGCAACCGGAAAAGCAGCCGGGGCGTAAAAAATGCCCTGGCCCACTACAACCGGGGATCGGACATCTTCTGGCAATACCTGGACCCCACCATGACCTACACCTGCGCCTACTGGAAGGACGGCACCAGGAGCCTGCGGGAGGCCCAGGAAAACAAGCTCGATCATGTCTGCCGGAAACTTCGGCTCAAGACGGGCGAGCACTTAATCGACGTGGGCGGCGGCTGGGGCTCTCTGCTTTTTCACGCGGTAAAACACTACGGTGCTGTCGGCACCAACTTGAGCCCCACGGTGGACCAGAACCGCTGGCTGCTGGACAAGGCCCGGCAGGAAGGCGTCGCGGATAAAATCAGTGTTCAGGAAAATGATTTCCGGCAGGTATCGGGCACCTTTGACAAGTATGCATCCCTGGGGGTTTACGAACATGCGGGCAAAGGCCAGCTGGAAGACTGGATCCGATCCATGGCCAGATGCCTGAAGCCCGGGGGAATCGGCCTGCTTCATTTCATCGCCCATGACCGTCCCATGGAAACCGACTTTTTTATCCGGAAACATATTTTTCCAGGCGGATATCTGCCCGGCCTCACCGAGACCATTGATCTAATGGCTGTTTACGGCCTTGAAATACTTGATATTGAAAATCTACGCCGTCACTACGCCCTGACTCTCGATCAGTGGGCGGCGCGCTTTGATGCAAACTGGCCCCTGATCAACAGCTACAACCCGGAGTTGTTTGATGAACGCTTCCGGCGGACCTGGCGGGCCTATCTTTACTTCTGCGCCGAGTTTTTCCGGACCCAAAATTCCGTGCTTCGGCTTTACCAGATTACGTTTTCCAAAGGAAACACCACGGATTATCCTATGGACAGGGGGTTTCTTTATGGAATGCCGGGGACATGATACTTGAATTCGGGGGACACGATACTTATTTCTATCCAGCCGGCTTAACCAGAGGCCGGACACAATGCGACTTTTAAGCAGGCGCCCTTGGCGGCGCTGGTTAGCCGGCACGTTATGCGTCTCAGATATTGACATATCATATTTAATATATATACTCTTTATGGTATGTGGGAAATATATGAACATAAGCGCGTTTCAAAACAACTTGACTCCCTTCCAAAAGACGTATTGAAGAGATACGAAAAATGGAAAGACATTGTGGCCATTTCAGGCCCTCAAGGTCTTCGCAAAATTAAAGGGTTACATGACGAGTCTCTACGTGGGGAATGGAAAGGGCATCGATCATCCCGATTAAATCAACAATATAGGGTTATTTATAAGGTTGAAAAGGACAAAGTTTTAATTCAAATCGTTAATGTAACGCCACATGACTATCGGAGGAAATAAAATGAAAGATTTCCGTAAAGCCAAAAAACGTATTGATGTCAGTGTAGGCGAATCTGTTAAAATTATTAGAGAGTTACAAGAGCTTAGCCAAAATGACCTGGCCGAGTTAACTGGAATTCCTCAATCCACCATCTCAGCCATAGAAAATGATAGAGTTCAAATTGGTGTCGAGAGAGCAAAGGTTTTAGCAAGAGCACTACAATGTCATCCCGCTGTTCTCGTTTTTCCGGGTTGGGATGTAGAGCAAGAGTCAGCCGCATAACCATTCATAAAATCGGGGGACACCATACAAATTTTATTGAGGGTGGGAAAAATTAATATGGTGTTCATACGCAGTAACAGCTTGATATCAAGCGAGTTAAAGTCTCGTCCGAGGATTGGCCGTCGGAAGAACAGCCCAAGCTTATAATCAGAAAAAAGGCAGTATGATCTTGGTCCGACCCGCGGTCAACCAAAAGATAAATTCCTTGGTTTCCGAGTAATTTATCCATATAGTCTTCATCAGACACTAAGACCGGGAGAGGATACATCATTTCTGTAAAAGGCAGATAAAACATGCGCATCAGCCGCAAAGCATTCGAGGCTGCCGTGGAGCGGGCACTTGAAATGATTCCCGAGATGTTTCGCGCCCAACTGAATAACATGAGCA
>DATGCF010000309.1:0-3270 GCA_035312245.1 Desulfosalsimonadaceae bacterium | reverse complement strand
CGGCAAGGCCCAGAAGTACCGTGATGGAGAGCTGAACTCCAGCCGCCCGGATTTTTCTGCCCATATCGATCATGGTCTGGGCGGACGCGCCTTTGCGGATATTTTTAAGCGTCACATCATCGCCGGATTCAAGCCCCAGGTAGGCGATTTTTAAGCCGTGCGCCTTAAGTTCCCGGAGCTCTTCGTCGGTTTTCATCTTTATGCCCTTGGTGTTGGCATAGGTACCCACGCGCTTGACCCAGGGCAGCTGGGTCTCAATCTCCTTTAAAATTTTAAGCAGCCGCTTCTGGGGCACGATCAGGGCGTCGCCGTCGCAGATAAACAGGCGGTCCTGGTTTTTGCAATGCTTGGCGGCAAACGCGATGTCCTCCATGATGACATCGTCGGATTTGATTTTAAACCGTTTGTCCTTGTAAGTGCCGCAGAATGTGCATTTATTATGCGAGCAGCCCACGGTGACCTGCAAGAGAATACTGTTGGCCTCGCTGGGCGGCCGGATAATGAATCCTTCGTAGTGCATATATGTAACTCCTTTGCGGACCGTCTGAAAATCGGTCCGGTTGATTTAATTGAATTCCTTTTTTTATACGGATAAATATATAAAACGGAAAGTTAAATATAAAGCACATTCAACCGGAATTCAAGCAAGGTCTCTTTTAGCCCAAGCGATCCAGGCGATGCAACCCTTTTTACTTCAGATAAAACTCCTTATACTGCTCGCGCACTTCCTTTTTATTGAGTTTGCCCACACTGGTCTTGGGAATCTCATCGACAAACAAGATGCTGTCCGGCAGCTGCCATTTGGCAAACTTGTTCAAAAGATGGGTCTTGATATCGTCTTCGCTTACCTTGTCGGCAAACCCCTCATGGAGGGCGACCAGGGCAATGGGCCGCTCCTCCCATTTGGGGTGCGGCAGCCCCGTGACCACGGCTTCCAGCACCGCCTCGTGCGCCACGATTTCGTTTTCCATGTCCACCGAGGAAATCCATTCGCCCCCGCTCTTGATCACATCCTTAACCCGGTCTGTGATCTTTAAATACCCCTCCGGATCAATGGTGCCGGCATCCCCGCTTCGCCAGTAGCCATCTTCTGTAAACTGGTCCTCGGTTTCCGGGGCATTGTAATAGCTGGCCGTAATCCAGGGCCCCCGGATCAGGGCTTCGCCCACGGATTTGCCGTCATGGGGCAGGGCCTCATCCTTTTCATTGACGATTTTGAGATCAACCCCGACCACGGGATAGCCCTGTTTTCGCATAAGATCCCATTTCTCTTCATCGGATATTTTATCCAGGAGCCAGGGTTTGACCCGGTTCAGGGTGACCAGCGGCGAGGTCTCGGTGGCGCCGTAAGCATGGACGATCTCCGCGCCGGTGAGTTCATGGTAGCCCTTCATCATGGAAAGCGGCGGCTCTGAGGCGCCGCAGAGCATCCGGGCACCGGTCATGTCCGGTTTCTGGTCAAGCTTTTTGATGTATTCGAGCATGGGCATGAAAAGTGCCGGCGCGCCGGCTGTGACCGTCACCTTTTCATCTACCAAAAGCTTGGCCAGGCTCCCCAGGTCGGCGACGTTGTACATGCCGGGGAGCACGAGTTTGGCGCCGACCATCGGGATGCCGTAGGGGGTGCCCCATCCCATGGCATGAAACATGGGCACCAGCTGATAGTAACAGTCGTGGAAGGAGACTGCCGCGTTCACCGAAATGCCCGCGGCATGCAGGTAAGTATCCCGGTGGGAATAATAAACCCCCTTGGGTTTGCCTGTGGTGCCCGTGGTGTAACAGGCGCCGGAGGCGGATGTTTCATCCATCACCGGCCATTTGATGTCCGTGTCCGCATTTTTCAGCAGCTCCTCGTAGGAATAAACGGGCGAGAGTTTCGTTTGGATCTCTGACAAATCCTTGTCCGTCAGGATGATATAGCCTTTGACGGTTTTGCAGGCATCTGCCACCGCCTCGGCAATCGGTATCAGGGTCTCGTCCACCAGGATAAAACTGGTTTCCGCATGGTTGATGATGTAGCTCAGGTCATTGGGCGGCAGCCGAAGGTTCAAAAGAAGCACCACCGCGCCGATGCCGGGAACACCGTAATAGGCTTCAAAGTGCCGGTGGGAGTTCCAGTCCAGCACCCCGATGCGGTCGCCGACCCCTGCGCCCAAACCTTTGAGGGCGTTACCCAGCCGTTTTACCCGCTGATAGGTCTCCTCATAGGTGGTGCGAATAATGCCGGTGTGGGTCTGGGCCACGATTTCCTGGTTGGCGTAGGATTTGACCGCCTGGCGCAGGATGTTGATGACATTTAACTGGTAATCGTTCTGCGAGGTTGATGGAAAGCCCTTGATGATGTCTGCCATGTTTTCTCCCCCCTTGTTTGAATGGATAACGGTTGACGGGTCCATACCGTCTTAATCTTACTCTTAATCTAACAATGTCTCGCCCTGGCGGGCTCAAAATGACAGAATGGACGGTTTTTAAATAGTTATTCAAGCTTCAATGCCATTAACTTAGCGAGATAGGGGTCAATGCGTAGGTTGGGTTTCGCAAGCTCAACCCAACCTACGCAGGATCTTGATTAAAGGGCATCGCAGCATAGTCGGGCGGCTAAGCGCCAGCGCATCCGCCGAATGCCTGAACCATTTGATTTTACACCTAATATCTAATACCTGAAACCGATCCAATAAAACACCCGCCGCCACCACCCCCCCCGCCATCCGAAGACCCGGCCGCCTGGAATTCGACCTGGATATCATGGTCAGCGGTTACATCGCTGAATGTGTATTCGGTGATTGCCCCCTGAGAAGCCCCGTCCACGATGACTTCCGCCACTTCATAGCCGTCTCCGGCATCTATGGCAAAGGTTTCATCGGTGTTTTCAAATACCGGCACATCACCGGAGGGTGAGATATTGCCGCCGGCCCCGGACTTGGCGGATATCTTAAAGGCTGCCACCTTGTCCGCCGGGTCCCGAAAGGCGGCCAGGCGGGTGGCCGGGTCGCCGATTAAGTTAAAGACCGTGAGGATTTTTTCCGTGCCGCCCTGAAAGAAGGTGTCAAGCTTCGCTTCCGTCGCGGCGGCACCGATAATGTGGGCTTGCTCGGTAAATATGCGGGAAAACAGGTTCCTCCCGAAATTTTCATGCTCCCATTGAAGGGAGAGCCCGCTCGGCGCATAGCAGGCAACAGCCCCGGCGTCTTTGGCCATGACAAATTCTTCGGCCAGGCTGTAATTAAAGGACTGGGCAAAATAGCCGTTTAAGCAGTTTAACGCCACCAC
>DATGCF010000308.1:0-5198 GCA_035312245.1 Desulfosalsimonadaceae bacterium | reverse complement strand
TGAGGCTGGTGATGTTGATATCCATTTAATCTAAAATTATGCGTTTTAAATCGAAATTTTTAGCTTGGGTTAAAATATTTTTCGGACCGCATGCTTGGCCAGCGCGATCAGGGTGAGGACCGGCGGGATCCCTCCGGAATGCGGCATAATACTGTTGTCGCAGACATATAGATTTTTGATCTTTGTCTGCAGATCATTTCCGATCACCCGGCCGATGGCCGCGGTTCCGCCGGGATGGCCGCCGATCCCTTTGGCTACGGCAATGGTATCCGGATTAACGCCCGCCTTGATCATGATTTTTTTGGCAATATCCACGCCTTTGGCCATGCGTTTTTCATCATTTTCCGTAAATGCCTTATGCATTTTGCCGTCCGCATCGATCCGGCCACTCGGGTCATCGCAGAGTTTGACAAACATGCCGACGAGCTTTTTCATCTGTAGCGCCTTAGCCAGATAGGGCACATTTTTAACAATCAGCTGGGCCATAAATGCATTCACCGCGCCGACGTTTCCGATCACAAACTCCCCTACATTGGATTCATCCGCAAATGTATAAGTGATTTCATGAAAGGTGCCTTCCCCCTTTTCCATGACACCGGCCATCACGCTCATGGGATCAGTGAAGAAATGGCTGCCCGCATCCGTAATACCGCTTTTTTGAAGCACCATGGGCGTGCCGATACCGCCGGCGGAGATGATGAACCGGTCGGCCATAATATTTTTTGTCCCTTCCGGGGTGTTCACCCGAACCCCTTCGGCCGTACCGCCTGAAGCAAGCACCTTTTCCACACTGTGCCGGGTATAGAGGCTGGCTCCGGCATCCACAGCGTCCTGGAGAAATTCCCGGGAGGTCCATTTGGCGCCCCGCTTGCATCCGAAAAGACAACGGTCACAGGTGGGGTCGCATTTGTCCGGATTTATAAACCGTTTTTGCGGCTCCAGCCGGTGCCCGAGGCTGTCGGCTGCCTCCACCAGCTTCAGGGTGCCGGTATAGTCTTTGAAAAAGTATTCGGGAATCGGTTTGATATCGAGCTGGGTTTTGGTCTCCTCAACCTCCTCGGTTAAATCAAGGCCCAGTTCATCTTTTAAAAAAGCTGGCGGATCATAGGCATTTCCGGAATAGAGCATGGTGGAGCCGCCGGTGGTAATACCCCGGCGCACCAGGACGCCGTCTTCGGACTTTTTAATGTCATACATGGTGGCGTATGCCAGCACGCTGCCGATGGGAAGCTGATGATCCCGTCCTTTTTCAAGAATAATTACATCTTCGCCTCTGCCGGCCAGTTCCCGGGCGACGGTGGCTCCTCCCGGGCCAGTGCCGACCACTACAGTGCCTGTTCTCAACTCCCTCATGATCTGCCTCCTGAAGTTTACTATCATATCTTTATATTATACATTCGGTAACAAATTATGAATATACCAGTTGACCGGAAGGGAATGAAGGGAAAAATAAAATAATAGTAGCGCCCTTTGGGTGTAAACGGAATGAGGGCTGATTTTATAGATAGGATTAAGGCGTGAGTTAGCTTAGGAGCTTTCAGGATTCTAACCTAGCTTTAGCAGTTTTTGGGCGTTTTGAGTGAAAATTTTTGTTTTTTGGGCTTCTGAAACGCTCATCTTTGATACGCTGGCAATGGCGTCACGGGTAAAGGCCCGGCCGGCGGTAGCATCCATGGGCGCATCCGATCCGAAAAGCACGCGGTCGGTGCCGAAAAAGTCGGCTGCCATGTTCAGCAGCTGGGGAGAGACGCCCTGAGTGGCAGTATCGCAGTAGAAATTTTTGAAGTGCTCGACATACGGTGCCGAGATGCTGGTGGGCTGCTTTCTGCCGGTGTTCTGCTCGAAATAGTCCCAGCCGTATTGCATGCGCTCGGCAAATAATGGAACCAGGGCGCCGTGATGATGGATAATGAGTTTAAGCTCCGGGTACCGGTCGAAAATCCCGGCAAACACGATGCGCACCATGGCGGCGGAGCTGTCCTCGAGCCATGAAAGGGCCTGCCAAACCTGATACTTTGACATCTCCTCGTCAACGTAGTCGGGATATGTCGGCGGCCTGGACGGATGAAGCCACAGGGGCACATCCATTTCGGCCGCCATTTTGTACAGGGTCTCATAGTCCGGATGGTCCGGCCGCTTGACCGTGGGGCCGACCACAAAGAAGCCGCCGGCCATTTTGAGCTCTTTTATCGCGCGCTCGAATTCAGCCACCATGATATCAGCATTCGCAGTGGGCAAAAGTGCGACGGCCGAGAACCGATCGGGTCTGTGGGCGGCGATGTCAGACAGCGTGTTGTTTAAGATTTCCGCGGCGCGGAGGCATTTTTCCGGGTCGCCATGAACGGGCGGGGCGGTTTCAATCCAGGGCAGCGGCACCAGGACCGAGCGTTCGATGCCCTGGGCGTCCATCAGCTCAAGGCGCTTTTTCACATCAATAAGCGTCGGTGTATTGGCGAACAGGTTTCGGAACACATGAGGGCTTGGGCCGCCGGCTTTTTCCAGGTAGTCGATGATGCCCATGCTTGAAAAATGGCAGTAGAAATCAATGATGCCGGAGCGGCCCCTCGGAATTTGAGCGGATTTATCTTTTTTGGCTGCCGCCCCTGCACTAGGGTTAATCGCCCCGGCCAGCATGCCCGCGGCAAGGGCCGCCTTTTTTAAAAACCTGCGCCTGTCCAATGGAAGCCTCCTTAATAATGGCGAATAATAAAAAAGAACAAAATACAGCAGGGTGGAAAAAAGTCAATTTTAAACCAGATTACGAGCAAGAGTAAGAGGAAGACGGATTAAGACCGGTTAAGACGGATTCTGCTGTTGAGTGGCTTGTGCCGGGGCTTTTCTGGGCATGATGACGGTGAAGCGCGTGCCTTGGCCGGGGGTGGACGCCACCTGGATTTCGCCGCCGTGCTGGCTGACCACCTGTTTGGCGATGAAAAGGCCGAGGCCCGTGCCTTTATGCCCCTTGGTGGAGTAAAACTTGCTGAAGATCTGCTGCTTTTGCTCATCGTCCATCCCCGCGCCGTTGTCGGTCACGTCAAAGCGCACCTGGCCGTTATCAACAGCGGCCGTAAACCGGACATAAAAGTCGCGGTCAATGTGGGGATCCATGCAGGCCTCCATGGCGTTTTCCAGGAGGTTGACCAGAATGGAGCGGAAAATCTCCCGGTCCGCCTCGAACGCGCCAGCCTTTTCATCTGCCTGAAAAGTAAACGCAATGTTGCGGGCGCCCATTTTGGGCCGCATCTGCTGGGCTACGTCTTCGACCAGGTCGTCGATATCAACGGGTGTCACCTGGAGATTGCGGGGTTTGGCGTAATAGAGCACATCTAAAATCAGCTTGCGAATGCGCTCCTTCATCAGTGTGGCCACCTCCAGGCCCTCTTCGATTTCGCCGGGAATGTCCTTGTAGAACCCGCGGTCAATGTGGTAGATACCCGCATCCAGGCCGGTCAGGACGTTTTTGATGTTGTGGGAGACCACGCTGAACATCAGGCCCAGGGTGGAGAGGTTGTCCTCCAGGCGCCGCTTTTCCGTAATGTCCTTGAAGATAAGGATGATCTGGATGAGCTTGCCCGTGGCCGTGGTGACCGGGGCCGAGGAGAGGATCGTCGTAAAGGAGCGGCCGTCCCGGGTCATCATTTCGGTTTCGATCGAATGGGATTCGCCGTCCTCAAGGGTTTTGTAGATCGGGCAGTCTGTCTCGGAAAAGGTGCGTTTGGTAAAGATGTCGAAAAAGGCGTTGCCGGTCTGATCTCCGAATTCCTCCTTGAAGCGGCGGTTTACCGCGTTTATCCGAAGGTTTCGGTCCAGTACCGCGATGTAGTCCGGCACTTCGTCAAATAGCTTCTGGTATTTCTGCTGAGTGGTGCGGACCTCTTTTCTGAGCTGTTTGATCTCGCGGCTGCCGGCCATGACTTCCAGGATGTAGGTCATGCGGCCGTTGTTGTTGTAAATTGGGGCCGTGTGGATGATCACCGGGGCCTTGATTCCGCTGTTATAGCGGACCGCGGCCTTCATGCGCTGGACCATGCCGGTCTGCATGGTTTTCCCCACCGGGCATTTGTCCGGGTCCGCGGCTTTGCCTACATAGACTCCCCAGCTGTTTTCACCCACCCGGTTGCCGAAATACTTCTGGTAGAGCCAGTCATTGGCCACCACCTTAAGGTCGCAGTTGTGGATGGAGACAAAATAGGGGGTTGAGTGGAAATATTTGATGCCGTCTTCCACGTCCTCCGCGACCTGTCCGATAAAGTGGGAGAGCTTGTCCACCAGCTGCTTGACGATGATGAAGCGCTCCGTGTCCAGGAGTTCTTCAACGCCGGGCTCGGATGGGTTTTCGGCCGCATGCTCGAGTTTCTGGAGCCGCGCGTTGGCGGTGATTTTATCGGCTACCCGGGCAAGCGCGATTTCAAATGCGGTATCGTTTAGGGGCGTTACCAGAAATTCCCGGATGTCCTCCTTGAACCGGCCCATAATGGATGGGAGTTTATCTGCCGGCGCGGCCAGCATGAGTTCGGCATCCTCGTAGCGTTCCCGGATAACGGCGGTGAGCTTTTCCTGGTCGGCTTCAGGGGTATCCGCCATGTCAATGATCACCAGATCCGGCCGGTAGACCGGAATTTCGCCCACAGCCGGCAGCTCTACCCGAACGGCATGGAACCGGTGGCCCAGGCGGTCGGCCAGCCCGGAAAGGGCCGCTTCAGTTTTCGGATTGGTATTTATGGCAAGGATGACGATATTCATTTCTTTAAGTGACTGCCCGATTACATAAATGTGCCGGCAAATTAAGCCAGAAATGAATTTATTATTCAAGTTTAAAATATCAACTTACAGACTGAACCGCTCAGTAAATATCAACCGCCGGGGAAAGCCGATCGCCAAAAGGGATTTCTTGATATCTGTCATCATTTGCGGCGGACCGCAGAGAAAAATCGGGGCGTTGCGGCTTGTGCCGGCAAGCATTTTCTCAAGCTCCGTGCGATCGAGCAGTTTGGATTGAGGCGTGTCTGTTAACACGTGGCTGACATGAAGGCCGGGCAGACGGGTTTCAAGGGCTTTGAATTCATCAGCAAAGATGATGTGACCTTTTGATTGGTTGCTCCAGATCAGGATGGTTTTTCTCTGATCCCCGGTATCCGCCATGTAGCGAAGCATGCTGAGCATCGGGGTGATGCCGATGCCGCCCGCGATCATGACCA
>DATGCF010000307.1:0-20095 GCA_035312245.1 Desulfosalsimonadaceae bacterium | reverse complement strand
TTTCTGAAAATGACTGGCAGCAGCCCGCCGTTTATGAGACGATTCGGGCGGTGGCGGCCGCAAAAGCCAAAAGCAGTCTGATCCTGTTGTTCAATGACAGGCAGGCGGTATTTTCGGCGCTTTCCTACTACCAGCCGGATATTGTGCATTTTTGCGAGGATTTAACCGCCTTTGCCGGGGATTCTGATTTGTCCGCATCGCTTGGCCCTTTTATTCAACTGCAGGCGGAAATCCGGCTGCAATTTCCGAATATTAAAATCATGCGCGCCATCCCGATTGCGGAAGCCGGTGTGGGGAAAAAATTGCCGGTTTTGAAATTTGCCCGTTTGCTTGAGCCGGTAAGTGATTATTTTTTAACCGATACGTGGATGACCGGCGAAGCGGTGCAGCCGGTATGCGGGTTTGTGGGGATTACCGGTAAAACCTGTGACTGGCAGATGGCTTCTGAATTGGTGATGAACACACGGATCCCGGTGATCCTGGCCGGCGGCCTATCACCGGAAAATGTGTATGACGGCGTCATTTCCGTGCGTCCGGCCGGCGTCGACAGCTGCACCCGGACCAATGCGGTAGATGATGCGGGGTGTCCCATCCGGTTTAAAAAGGATTGGGAAAAGGTTCGTCAGTTCGTCAGGGAGGCCCGCCGGTCGGAAAAAGCGATCTCTAAAAAGCCGATACGATGAAATTAGAAAACTTTAAGATCCCAAGGAGTTAATTCGTACTCAATGTCATTAACTTTAGCCTTCCGCCACTGTCATTTCGAGGAACGACAGTGACGAGAAATCTTAAAAATTCATGCAATGATAAGATTTCTCGCTAGCGCTCGAAATGACAACCGAGCCAATTTTAGCTCTTAAATTAATGGCATTGACTTCGTACTCAGTCCTGCGCGAGCTGGACGGTACGCGTACTCGTGCTCGTACTCGAAAATTTTTGTTTCCGATTACGATTACGAGAACGAGTACGAGTACGATTTAATATAAAAGATTTTTTATAATACACTTTGACAGACAACAAATTAAATTACCAGGAGATAGAAACCATGTATGAATGCGGCGATCTTCGTAAAGGATTGAAAATAGAGATTGACGGGGACCCCTATGTGATTACGGATTTTCAGTTTGTCAAACCCGGCAAAGGCCAGGCGCTTTACAAGTGCCGGTTAAAAAATATGCTGACCGGGGCCCAGTTTGACCGGACGTATCGGTCGGGCGAGAAGTTCAAACCGGCCAATCTGGAAGAGCAGGAAATGGAGTTTCTCTATTTTGACGGCGAGCAGTACTGCTTTATGAATATGTCCTCCTATGAGCAGGAATTTTTGACCGAGGAACAAGTCGGCGAGACCACGGCCAAGCTGTTGAAGGAAAATACCAAATGCGACGTGCTGTTGTTTGACGGCAAAGCCATCGGGGTTTCGCTCCCCAATTTTATTGATCTCCGGATCACCAAGGCCGACCCATGGGTCAAAGGCGACACGGCATCCGGGAGTTCAAAACCCGCCACCCTTGAAACCGGATACGTGGTTCAGGTGCCGCCATTTATCGAAGAAGGAGAAAAGGTCCGTATTGATACCCGGACCGGCCAGTATGTGGAGCGCGTTAAAGAATAGCCCGCCGGGACTTCCAATTTCAGCGTATCTGCTGCGTCAAATGATATTTCGCACAGGGCATTATCGCGCGCCATCATTTTCCTTGTATCTGCGGCAAACTTGGAAATCTATCATTCGGGTAAAAATTTGGTGAATTTTTCTTGACACCGAAAAATTTGGTTTGTTAATGAATGAATCTTCATTCACTGAATGAGTATTCATTTTTTAACAGAGAGGTGTCATCATTTCGCGCCAGGAAAAACCAAATAAGGCCAACGGCAAGTACCAGTTGATATTAAATGCGGCCATCAAAGTATTTGCCGAGCAGGGTTTTTATAAGGCTACGATTTCGCAGGTCGCCCGGGAGGCCGGGGTCGCTGACGGCACTATCTATATTTATTTCAAAAATAAAGCGGATATCCTGAATAATTTTTTCAGCCATAAGACCCGTCTGGTCTTCCAGCGATTCCGGGAAACCGTCGAACAGGCGGAAAATGCGGAAGACAAGCTACGGAACTTAATCCGCCGGCATTTGTCCGAATTTCAGCGGGACCGGAACATGGCCGTGGTTTTCCAGCGGGAAGCCTTGCAGGCCCGCTATATCGCTGACGAATATATCAAGGATATCACCAAGATGTACCTGGATATCGTGGGCGAAATTATTGTCCAGGGCCAGAAGGAGGGGAAGATTCGGAAAAATTTTCAGACCGGGCTTGGCAAACGCTTCATTCTGGGCGCAGTCAACGAGGTGATCAATACCTGGGTCACCACCGGCGGCAAGTATGATTTGGTATCTATGGCGGATCCCCTGGTGGACCTCTATTTGGAGGGGATCGGCCAAAAAATACAGACGAGACATTAACAACATCATTTCACTAAAAGGAGCAAAGGGATATGGCACAATCAATTAATGACCGAAGGGATGTCGATTTTGTCCTTCATGAACAACTCAAGGTCGATCAATTTAGTAAGCATGAACGGTATGCCGAGTTTAACAAGAAAACCATAGACCTGGTTATTTCCGAGGCCCGTAACCTGGCGATCAAGGAAATTGTGCCCACTCGCAAGGAAGGTGATGAAATTGGTTGCACCTTTGAAAATGGCAAAGTCACGGTTCCGGAAGTGCTTCGTCGGCCGTTTGATCTGTTGTGTGAGGGCGAATGGACTGCTATGCCCGAAAATCCAGATTACGGCGGACAGGGGATGCCGCGATCCGTTGCCATGGCGGCGTCTGAATATTTTAACGGCGCCAATTATGCCTTAATGATGTATCCCGGCCTGACCCACGGGGCGGGCAAGCTGGTGGAAGCATTCGGCACGGATGAGCAGAAAAGACTCTACCTGAAGAATCTATTCACCTGTAAGTGGGGCGGCACCATGCTTCTGACCGAGCCTAATGCCGGCTCCGACGTGGGGGCACTGGAAACCAAGGCGGTGCCAAACGGTGACGGCACCTACTCCATCACCGGCCAGAAAATTTTTATCTCCAGCGGGGAACATGATTTGACGGAAAACATCGTCCACCCGGTCCTTGCCCGGATCGAGGGCGCACCGGCCGGTACCAAGGGCATTTCCTTGTTCCTGGTTCCCAAATACCGGGTCAATGACGACGGCAGCCTGGGCGAATTCAACGATGTGACCTGCGTGGGCATTGAAGAGAAAATGGGTATCCATGGCAACTCCACATGTACGCTGAATCTGGGCGACAAGGGCAACTGCATGGGCACCCTGTTGGGTGAAGAAAATAAGGGGATGCGGGCCATGTTCCTGATGATGAACGAAGCCCGCCTGCTGGTCGGTATGCAGGGCTTTGCCTGCGCCACCGCCTCCTATATAAATTCTGTAAATTATGCCAAAGAGCGCGTTCAGGGCCGCCATCTGCTGAAAATGATGGAAAAGGAGGCGCCTGCGGTGACCATCATCAATCATCCGGATGTCCGGCGCATGCTGCTTTCAATGAAAGGCTATGTGGAAGGCATGCGAAGCCTGCTCTACTATGTGGCCTGGTGTGAAGACAAGGCCAATACCACGGATAGTGAAGAGGAGGCAGAAAAATACCACGGCCTGATCGACCTTCTGATTCCGATCGCCAAGGGCTATGTCACCGACCGGTCATTTGACGTCTGCAACTGGGGTATGCAGGTATACGGCGGTTACGGCTACATCAAGGAATATCCGCAGGAACAGCTCATGCGGGACTGCCGCATCACCATGATTTACGAAGGCACCAACGGCATCCAGGCCATGGATCTGCTCGGCCGGAAGCTGGGGATGAAAAAAGGCAAGCTCGTCATGGACCTGATGGGCGAGGTCAACAACACCATCAACCGGGCCAAGGGTATTGAAGGCCTGGAAGATCAGGCGGCCAAGGTGGAAGAAGCTTTAAACAAACTGGGTGAAGTGGCCATGCACATGGGCAAAACCGCCATGTCCGAAAAAGTCCTGCAGGCCTTTGGGTTCGCCTATCCGTTCATGGAAGCCTGCGGTGACGTGGTCCTTGCATGGATGCTTCTGTGGCGGGCGTCGGCTGCCAAGGAAGCCCTGGCCAAAGCCAAGAAAAAGGATGTGCCCTTTTACGAGGGTCAGGTCAAAAGCTCCGAGTTCATGGCCTATACCGTGCTGCCCACGGCCCTTGGCAAGATGAATGCGATTCTGCAGACCAACGGCGCGGCCGTAGAAATTGATGAAGCCTCCTTTATCGGATAAATAAACAGAAAATTCGCAAAGGGTATCGGTTAAGGGGGCTTCGAAAAGGCGAGGGGCCCCCTGATTTTTTGGATCTGAAACAACCGATTGCCCCGGCCATTGACAGCCCGAATGTGGCTCAATTTTTTCTTGACTGAAGGGGTGTTTTAACCTATGAATGAATGTTCATTCATAGTATATTCGGATCATTAGATATCGTCGATCTTGCAGCGGTTGATGGGCCCGATCTGACGAGACGAAAGGAGAAGGAACGCATATCATGGAACCACTATTACAGTCACCGGCGAGCTTTGATATTGTCGGCATCCCCACCGTGATATTTTCCGTGCTGATCCCGGTGGTGGCTGTTGCACTGTTTGCTTACATTATTGCCAAGCGATTGGCGCCAATTGTTAAGGCCCGGCCGGATTTCCGATTCAACCGCCCGGCGGAGCGGGTCAAAAACATTCTGAAAATCTGGCTGGCCCAATGGCGGCAACCCCGATACATGATGGCCGGGGTTATACATATGATTATTTTCTTCGGGTTTCTGATCCTCTCCATCCGGTCGACGGAGCTGGTGATCAAGGGGATTTCCGCGGATTTTGTCTTCCCTGGATTAAATACGTTTCTGGGCGACATCTATTACGCCTTAAAGGACTATGCGGCCACTGCCGTATTTTTTGCGGTTGTTATCGCCGCCATCCGGCGCGGGATATTCAAACCCGAGCGGTATCAGTATACAGAGGCCTATCCGCATGATCATACATGGGAGGCCATGCTGGTGTTGTTTTTTATTGCCGCCCTCATGGTTTCGGAGAGCCTTTTTGAGGCCGCTCATGTGGCCGCCCAGGTGCAGGCCGGCCTTGAGCCGGATTTTCTGGCCCCTGCCACATTGGGCTGGTTCTTTAAAAACCTGCTGGTGGATGAATCCCATGCCGTGCTCCAGAACCTGCATATCCTCTCCTATTATGTGCATGATATCGTGTTCTTTACCTTCCTTTGCTTTCTGCCGCTGGGCAAGCATTTTCATGTCATCACCTCAATATTCAACGTTTTCTTCATGCGGCTGGAAAAAGGCAATATCCGGCCGGTCCGCTACGGCGTCAGCGAAGAAGCGCTCGATGATCTGGAATCATTCGGGGTGAAAAAATATGAGGATTTTACCTGGAAGGATATTCTGGATTTTTATACCTGCGCGGACTGCGGCCGGTGCTCGGACAACTGCCCGGCCAACACAGTCGGGCGGCCGCTGTCTCCGCGGTTCATTTCACTTAAGGGTCGCGACTACGCGTTTTCCCATTATCCGTTGATGGGGGAATTCGTCGCCGGCGGCGCCCTGATCGGCGATATTTACAGTGAGGATGAAATTTGGTCCTGCACTACCTGCGGGGCCTGCGAGCAGGAATGCCCGCTGGGGATTGAATACATCAATAAGATCGTGGATCTTCGCCGCGGCATGGTGGATGAAGGCAATGTGCCCCAATCCCTGCAGAAACCGCTCCAGTCTCTTGAAAAACGGGGCAATCCCTATGGGAAGCTTGAGAAAAAACGGGCGGACTGGACTAAGGATCTTGAGGACTGCGAGGTCAAAATCCTGGAGAAGGGAGAAACCGCAGAGACCCTTTATTTTGTGGACTCCTGTACATCCTATGATGACCGGATGCAGTCGGTGGCCCAGGCCAATGCCAGAATTCTGTGTGCGGCCGGCATTGACTTCGGCATCCTGGGCAAGGCGGAAAAGGATTCCGGCAATGAAATCAAGCGCTTTGGCGAAGAAATGCTTTTCCAGGACATCAAGGCCCAGAATACCGAGGCCATTCAAAACTCCGGCGCCCAGCGCATTGTGACGGGCGACCCGCACGCGTATAACGCATTGAAGAAGGAATATACGGACCTGCCGCCCATCGAGCATATCAGCCAGACCGTGCTGCGCGCCGTAAAGTCCGGTAAACTTAAACTCTCCGGCGTCACGGAAGAGGAAAAGGACAAGGTGTTCGTCTACCATGATCCCTGCTACTTAGGCCGCCACAACGAGATGTATGAGGATCCCCGGGCGGCGATTGACTGTATCCCCGGTATTAAGCGGGCGGAAATGCTGAGAAGCCGGGATCGCTCATTCTGTTGCGGCGGAGGCGGGCTGATGCTCTTTTACGAACCCACGGAAGATGAGCGCATGGGGGTCCGGCGCGCAAAAATGGCCCAGAAGGCGGGTGCCCATGTGATCGTGACAGCCTGTCCGTTCTGCCTGACCAATATTGAGGACGGCATCAAGGTGGCCGGTTTTGAAGGTAAAATGGAGGCGATTGATCTGGGTGAGTTGATCGCCAGCCATATTATTAAATAAATTAGCGGTGAGGTATTAGGACCAACCCCCAATACCCAATACCCAACACCAACTTTAAACAGATAAGGTGGAGGCGAATATGGAAATTTTGGTATGTGTAAAGCGCGTTCCCGACACTGCTGAAAATGAAATCGAAATCAGCAGCGAGGGAAACGACATTGAAAGAGACGACCTGGTTTATTCGGTCAACGAGTGGGACAACTACGCGGTCGAAGAAGCCATCCAGATCGTTGACAAAGTGGGCGGTTCTGTGACCGTGGTCACCGTCGGCGACGAGGAATCCGAAGAGGTGCTCCGCCGGGAGATGGCCATGGGTGCCCAGAATGGGCTTCTTTTAACCGATGATGGCTTTGAAGGCTCAGACGGCAAAGGCATTGCCACCATTCTGGCCGCAGCGGCCAAAAAGGGCAATTATGATCTGATCCTGACCGGCGCCCAGGCGGATGACGGAGCGGCAGAGGTCGGCGGCATGCTGGCAGCCATGCTGGATGTGCCCTATGCGTCCCTGGTCAACACCATTGAGGTGCAGGACAGCAAGCTCAAAGTCGGCCGTGAGGTTGAAGGCGGCAACCAGGATATGTATGAAATTGAAATGCCTTGTGTTCTTTCCATCCAGACCGGTATCAACGAACCCCGTTATGTCGGTATCCGCGGTATCCGGAAAGTGGCTTCCGTTGAGATTCCGGAGCAGGGGGCCTCAGATCTCGGGATCGATACGTCAAGCGTTGGCGAAGCCGGCAAGAAGGTGAAGCGCATGGATTACTACGTACCGGAAATGGGCGAAGGCGCCGAAATGCTTGAAGGCAGCACGGAAGAGATCATTGGAAAACTCATTGATTACTTGAAAGCCAAAGGAGGGTTGAAATAATGGCTGATATTTTTGCATATATCGAGCATCATCAGGGTGTATTGGATGATTCCGCGCTGGAGCTGCTGACAGCGGCCAAAAAGATCTTCCCGGACGCATCGGTAACCGCCATTGTCATGGGCGCCGGCGGGGATCTGGACAAGGCCTGCAATGAGGTGGCCGCCTCTTATAACGCGGTATGGAAAATTGATAACGCGGCATTTTCGTTTCCGGATGCCGAGGCCGCCCGAAAGGCCTTGGTTAACATTTTGCCTGGCGACTGTGTGCTTTTGGTGCCGCATGCCCATTTGGGCATGGACTTAAGCCCCGGACTGTCCATCAAAATGGATTCTGCCTATGTGCCGGATATTGTGGATGTTGAAGGTGTTGACGGCAATACCCTGAAGGTCATCCGCCAGGAGTTTGCCGGCCAGGTAAGCGCCCATGTGCATGCGGATATTTCCGCGGGCGCGGTCATCAATGTGCGGCCCGGTGTGTTCCAGCCGGATGAAAGCAAGGCCGGCGGCGGGGACGTGGTTGACAAGTCCGGTGATATCGGCGATGTTTCTGTCAAGCGTAAATACCTTGAAACCGTCCAGGCAGAGGCCGGTGAAGTTGATATCACCAAGTCCGAGGTGCTGGTATCTGTTGGCCGTGGTGTCGAGGAAGAGGATAACATCGAAATGGTATTCGATCTGGCCGAAGCCATGGGCGCGGATGTGTCCTGTTCACGGCCGATCGTTGACGCCAAGTGGCTGGAAAAAGCCCGCCAGGTGGGAACCTCCGGCCAGACCGTCAAGCCGAAGGTCTACATGGCCCTCGGCATCAGCGGCTCGTTCCAGCATATGGGCGGCGTTAAGGGCAATCCGTTTATCGTAGCGGTGAACAAAAATGCCAAGGCCCCGATCTTCCAGGTAGCAGACGTGGGCGTGGAAGCTGACATCCTGGAGTTCGTGCCCGAGCTGACTGAAAAAATAAAAGAGCTTTAAAACTGATAGCTCTGTTTTTTTGTAAATAGCAAACCCCGGGTTGCATCGCAGCCCGGGGTTTTTATATTGAATGGCTGTAAGGTATTAGGTATTAGCAGTTAGGTATTAGGTGTTAACTGTTAGTTATTGTCAGTAATAACGATAGGTTGTTTCCATTTATGCTTATCTAAGCCCCAATACCTAAAATCCTATCCCCAATACCTAATACCTAAAACCCAATACCTAACACCTAATACCTACGTCCCTTCTTCCCAGGAGTTCAAGTACTTCTCCTGCTCAGCGGTCATCCGGTCAATCTCAATTCCCATGGCGGTCAGCTGCAGTGCGGCGATTTCATCGTCGATTTCTGCGGGCAGCTGAATGACTTGGCTGGGCAGCTTGCCCTGGTTTTTTACCCCGTATTCACAGGATAGGGCCTGGCCGCAGAATGATGTGGACATGACCTCGCTGGGATGGCCTTCCCCGGCCGCCAGGTTGACGAGCCGGCCTTCGCCCAGGACAAACAGTTTTTTCCCGTGCAGGGTGTATTCTTCCATAAAGGGGCGGACCTGTTTATGGCTATCCGCCGCGTCATTGAGGGATTTTAGATCCAGCTCATTGTCAAAGTGCCCGGAATTGGCAAGAATTGCCCCATTTTTCATTTTTTTTATCAAATCCAGGGTGATGACGTGTTTATTGCCGGTTACCGTGCAGAAGACATCTCCGATTTTTGCCGCATCCGCCATCCGCATTACGCGGAATCCATCATAAGCCGCCTGCAGCGCCCGGAAAGAATCGACTTCCGTAACCAATACGTTGGCGCCAAGCCCTTTGGCCCGCTGGGCTACGCCCTTGCCGCAGCTGCCATATCCGCAAACCACAAAGGTTTTTCCGGCATAGAGGAGGTTCGTGGCGCGTAAAATGCCGTCCACCGTGGACTGGCCCGTGCCGTAGTAGTTGTCTACCAGATGTTTGGTTTTGTTGTCGTTTACGGCAATCATGGGGTATTTTAGGGCATTGTCCTTTTCCATGGCTTTTAAGCGGATAATGCCGGTGGTCGTCTCCTCGCAGCCGCAAATAATGTCGGGTATTAGGTGGGGATGGTTCTTGTGGATCTCGGATACCAGGTCGCAGCCGTCGTCAATGGTGATGTGGGGTTTGAATGCGATTACATTATTGATGTAGCGGTAGTATTCTTCCGTGGTTTCCCCTTTGTACGCCCACACGCGGACCCCTTCATCCGCCAGGGCGGCGGCCACATCATCCTGCGTGGAGAGCGGGTTGCACCCGGTAATGGCCACCTCAGCGCCGCCGGCGATCAACGTGCGGACCAGTACCCCGGTTTCCTTGGTAACGTGCAGGGCAAGGCCGATTCGAATCCCTTTTAGCGGTTTTTCCTTTTCAAAGCGTTTTTTGACCTCAAGGAGTGCGCCCATGTTCAGCTCCGCCAATTCCATATTGTTTTTTCCCTGGCTGGCGGATGAGAGATTTTTCACCTCATACGTTTTGCCTGTGTCCATGCTTTTCTCCTTTTCATATTTAACCTAAATTGAGCGTTTCAAATTTTTGAAGATTTAATTTTTATATCCATTTAGGTTTAAATTTACTTTGTTTAAAAAAATAACATCAGAAAAATCGGAAATCAAATGATCGACCACCGAATCATAAGATCAAAAAATCAGCGAAGTTGTCTTTTGCGGGTTGATATGCTATATTTAAGTCTTAATTTATCAGCATACCAGATTATTGGTATTGTGTAAAAATACAGGTTGTTGTTAAGGGACCCGAAACGTTAATGGATGAACGCGCCAACCGGGTAATTTTTGAGTTGCCCGCTATACAAGAGTTAAACAAGACATATACGGTCGTTGACCTTCACTTTCACACCCGTTATTCAGACGGCGTCAGCACCCCCCGCGAGGTCGCCAGAAAGGCAAGAAAGCTGGGCATTGGTATTGCGGTAACGGATCACAATGCCGTGGCCGGCGCCCTTGAAATGAAGGCCTTTAAGGATGTGCTAAGCATTCCGGGCATTGAAATCACCTCCAGGGAAGGGGCCCACATTCTGGTATATTTCTATGAATACAGAGCCCTGATGCACTTTTACAATGTGGAGGTGATGCCGTTTCTGGGCAAGGAACTGATGTCCTCGGTGATGCTCACCATGGAAGAGATCATTTGCCGGGCGAGAAAGTATGAGGCGGTCATCATATTTCCGCATCCCTATTGTGCCATGTATACCGGGGTCTGCAACTCCATGTTTGCCGCTGCCCGCCAAAAGGAACTGCTCGAAATGGTGGATGGGGTGGAGGCGATTAACGCCGGTAACCTTAAAAAATGGAACCTTCAGTGCGCGGTGCTGGGGTTCAATCTGAACAAGGCCGTTACCGGCGGCAGCGACGGCCACAGCCTTTACCAGATGGGCAAAGCCGTCACTTATGCCGAAACCCCTAGAGACCGAACGGCGTTTCTGGATGCCGTGCGAGCCGGCGAAGCCCGGGTCATCGGTAAGGAGATTGACTTTATCCGTAAGGTTGCTTCAAACGGGGCGCGGCTTCGCACCAATTTGAAGAATTCACCGGATATCATGGAAAAAAACGTGCGCTACTCCTATGCCATCATCAACCGGAAATCCCGCCAGGTAAAAGCCCGGATGCAGCGCCGGCTCTATAATCGGCGACTGCGCAAGAACAATTCCCTCTAGAAGTAGGGTGAGAACAGCCACATCAGCGCATCCCGGAACTTAATGATCAGCGGCCGCTGCTCAATATCCGACAAATGGATTAACTGCGAATTTTTGATCCGGTGCTCAATATGGCCGGCGATGGTCTGGGCCACATGGTGGTCATAGATTTCAACGGAGAGCTCAAAATTTAACCGGAAGCTCCGGGGGTCGAAATTGGCCGAGCCGATCTGGGCATACTGCTGATCCACCACAAATAGCTTGGTGTGCACAAACGGGGGCGGCTGATAATAGACCCTGACGCCCCAGTAAAGCAACTCCCGAAGCATATTGTTGGTCGCCCACTGAATAAACGGCAGATTGTTTTTGGCCGGCAGCACGATTTTGACATCAATCCCCCGAAGCGCCGCGCTCTGCAGTGCGGAAATCATTTCAAGGGACGGCAGAAAATAAGGGGTCATAATCAGCACCTGCTCCCGGGAGGAGGAGATGGCGCCGAGGATAATGGTCGCCAGCTTATTAATGTCTTCATTCGGCCCGTCTGTGATCGCCCGGCAGATGGCCGGCCCGCTCGGGACCGGGATGGCCGGGCGGGGCGATGATATTTCACCGGTGCAAAACGCCCAGTCTTCCAGAAACGCCTGTTCAACCTGCATGACCACCGGGCCTTTAAGCCGGAAATGCATATCAATCACCCGCGCGCGGTTGGTTACCTGCTGAGTCAGGTGGCGGTCGCCGATGTTCATTCCCCCGGTAAATGCGATGTCTCCGTCAGCAATCAGGATTTTTCGGTGATTCCGGAGATTGATATGGATGGTGGGCGGAAAAAGGCTTGGCGGGATGAAACGCGCCACCTTTATCCCCTTTTTTTTCAGCAGGGGCCCGGCCCGGGGAAAATAATAGTATTCCCCGACGCCGTCGATCATCACCCGCACATCCAGGCCGCGGCTGGCCGCCCGGGCGAGCGCATCGATGAAATCCCGGCCGGTTTTGTTGGTTTCAAAGATATAGGTGGTTAAAAAGACGTAGTGTTTCGCCCGGTCAATGCTTTCGATCATCTCCGGATAGGCGGTTTCTCCCCCGGGCAGAAGGTCCACGCGGTTTCCGTCGACCAGGGGCAGCCGGGTGACCTTGTCCGAAATCCGGGCAATCTGCGCATAAGAGCGGGGCAGATCCAATTGGGAGGCGGCAAGGGAGACCTCTGAGGTGGCCTCTCGATACTCGTGGTCTTCAAGCGGATAGGCGGAGCGCTTGTCCTCCAGCTTTCTGGCGCGGGTTTCAACCCGGTTGATACCGAACAGAAAATATAAAAAGGCGCCCACAAATGGGAAAATCAGGCATACCGCAATCCAGCCCAGCGCCGAGGACGGCGTTCGCTTATGAAGCAGCGCATGCCCGGCCGTGGTAAGGGAGAGCAGTATGTTAAGGGTCAGGATAAACCCGTGTATGATATCCATGCCGGGCCATTATAAATCATGCGTCGATATAACCGGGTCCCTTAAAATAAGTTCAATGGCGTTAATTGCGGTTTCCGCGGCTTCGGGGAAAACATGGCCGATGTTTCGGATATGGCGAAGGTTGTCCGCGGTTCGAAGAATCAGCATCGCCTGATCGCCTTCGGCCATGCCGGAGATTTCCAGCACCTTTTCCCAGGGGACGCCCCGCGCCCACATGTAAAGAGTCAATGCGGGCAGAAAATATAGGTCCGGTGCGTCAAAGCCGCTTCGCAAGAGTTCAATTAAAAACGGATTCAGGCCCTTTTCAATCAGTTTAAACCGACTTAAAAGGGGTTTGGGGATCTCCGATGGTGGAATCGACTCATCATCGGTTTCCCGCTCGTTGACAAATGAGGCCATAATGCCGGCCAGAATCGCCGGATCGGTATTCGGAAACAGGCCCAGGCGGAAGCCCTCGGCCACCATCAGGGGATGATCGATTCTAAGCTGCGAGGCCCACCGGCCATCCGCGGTTAACCGATGCTCTTTTGTAACATACTCTTTTTCTTTTAAAAAGTCAAGGTGGCGGAGGAACTCGTGCCAGAGGATATCCGGGTCGTCGCCAAACATCCGCCGAAACTTCTTTTTTCTGCCCTTGGTGGTCAAAAGATAGGTGGCAAAGGATTTCTCCAAAAGCACTTTGGCTTCTTCCGGGGTGTGGGACAACAGCAGGTTTAAGACCATGGAGAAGTTAATCTTGATCTGGCTGTAGACATCCGAGGCCGGGGCATAAAAGAGTTTGGCCACAAGGCGCGTGTCCATGAATTTTCCGGGGATTAATACCGCAAATCCGATATTGTCCATGCCCCGGCGGCCGGCCCGGCCGGTCATCTGATGAAATTCCGTGGGGGTTAGGGGAATAAACTCCCGGCCGTTGAACCGATCGGAGTTCAAAAACGCGATGGTCCGGGCGGGAAAGTTCACCCCTGCGGCCACAGTGGAGGTGGCAAACACCGCATCCAACAGCCCCTCGGTCATCAGGGTTTCAATCAGAAGCTTCCAGGCCGGCAGCTGCCCGCTGTGATGGGCGGCGACCCCCACGTGTTTTAAATATTTCATCTGCTTGTGGTCGGCAATATGGGGCGTGTCCGCCACCAGCTCATCGATCCGGTGGAGGCGCTGTTTCTTTCGCTCCGGATCATCATTGATCGCGGTCTTGGGGCAAAGCCCCAGGGCGTTATCGCAGTCCGCCCGTGACTTTAAGAAGAAAATGATCGGCAGCAGCCGATATTTGTTCAGCACGCGGAGGATTTCGCCCATCTTCGGCAGCTGATTGAACTGGCTAAAGCGGGCGGCCTGCTTGTTGTCAATGTATTTTAATACCTTTTTGTAGAGGAGAATGTTGGATTTGCGGGACTTCTCCCCGGAAAGCAGCGGAAAAAGCGTTCCGGACGGATGCATAAACAGGGGATAGAGCGGCACCGGCCGCTGGGTTTCCTCCACCACACAGCAGGTCCGGCCCCGAATGGATTCCAGCCACCCGGCGATCCGGTCGGCATTGCCGATGGTGGCGGATAAGAGCAGCATGGGAATCCGCACCGGAAGGTAAATCATGGTCTCTTCCCAAACCACGCCGCGGTCTTCATCGCCCAGATAATGGGCTTCATCCAGGATGACGAAATCCGTGTCCAGATCCTCGCCCCGATGCATGGCATCATAGAGCTGGTTGCGCAGGATTTCCGTGGTGCCCACAGTTATCGGGGCGTCGGTGTTTTCCTTACGATCCCCGGTCAAAATGCCGATATTTTCCTGGCCGAATATTTCGGCAAATTCATTGTACTTGGAATTGGTCAGGGCTTTTAACGGAGAGGCATACCAAGCTTTCCCCTGTTTATCAAGTGTCCGCCGAATGGCCTGCTCCGCAATCCAGGTTTTACCGGCACCGGTCGGGGCGGTTACCAGGCAGTCCGCGTACTTAATGGCCTCAAGCGCTTCTTCCTGGAACGGGTCCGGTTTAAAGGGTGTTTGCTCCGGCACCCCGATGCCGGCAAAGACATTTTTAAGCTTGCCGTCGGCACCGGGTTTCAGCTTGCCGGCCGCCGGTTTTTTGTTTTTATACGGTTTTCGCGGGGGTCTTCGTTTGGGTTCAGACATTTAGTTTTTTTATGATACCGGCTATTTTTTCTTTGGATTCAGATTCCACGTCATAGGGGGAGACGCCGTTTAGATCCGCCTCAATAAGCGCGTCATCATAGGGCAGAAACCCGAGGAATTCAAAGTCGGAAAGGTGGGCCTTAAGATACTCTTCATCCTTTGGGCTGCGGATTTTATTGCCCACCAGGGAGAGGGCATTTAAACCGATTTCTCCGGCAAGAGAGCGGATATGGGTGGCCGTATCAATGCTTCGCCGGCCCGGCTCAACCACCACCACCAGTTTGTCTACGGCTTTGGCCGTGGCCCGGCCCAGGTGTTCGATGCCCGCCTCCATGTCCATGATCACCAGTTCATCCCGGGCCAGAACAATATGGGTGACAAGCGCCCGCAGCAGGGTGCTTTCCGGGCAGATGCATCCGGAGCCACCTTTTTTCACGCCCCCCAACCGCATGAGCTTGATATTTTCAAGCTTGGCAGAGAGCGCTTCCGGCAGGTCATCCACCTTGGGATTTAATTTGAAAAATCCCCCGATGGAGCCGGGCTGGGCTTCGGTTCGCTCATAGACCAAGTCCTTCATCTCTGAGATCGGGGTAATGGATTCGGCATTTTCAATGCCCACCGCAGATGCCAGGTTGGCATCCGGGTCCGCGTCAATGGCCAAAACTTTTTTGCTGTTATCATTAAAGGCCCGAATCATCATGGCGGCAAATGTGGTTTTGCCGACCCCGCCTTTACCGCTGACCGCTATTTTCATGGTATATCCTTTCCTATTCCGTCTTAATCTTAATCTTACTCTTCATTATTTGAAAATATCGCTGTTAATCTCAATGCCATTAACTTTAGCCTTGTGCCGCTGTCATTTCGAGGAGCGACAGTGACGAGAAATCTTAAAAAGTTGCCCTGGTTCATAATTAGGATTGATTTTGAAAATTCAAGTCTATATCATCATACCCGCCCTTGAGCAAGAAGATAATCAATTATTTAAATAAATTAAATGAGTTCCATTTTTATGACCGAAAATCAACCCCCCAATGATCACCGCCGGGTGCCCGGGCGTCCGGAGATCCTCGCACCGGCCGGCAACAAGGCGGCGTTTCTGGCGGCCTTGGCCGCCGATGCAGATGCCGTTTACTGCGGATTGAAACAGTTCTCCGCCCGTATGGCCGCGGAGAACTTTACCATACCGGAGCTGGCCCAACTGACGGGCCTTGCCCATGAGCGGAACACAGCCGTGTATGTGGCCATCAACACCCTGATCAAACCGGATGAACTCGATGATGCCGGCCGGCTGATCCATCAGTTAAGCCGTCAGGTGCGCCCGGACGGACTGATCATCCAGGATCTGGCACTTCTTTCTTTGGCCCGCCAGGCGGGTTTTCAGGGAGAAGTTCACCTCTCCACCATCGCCAATGTGAGTTTCCCCAAGGCATTAGACATTATCCGGGAGATGCCGGATGTCAGTCGCGTGGTACTGCCTCGGGAACTAAGCATCGATGAGATCAAGGCCGTGGCCGAAAATTGCGGGAAAGATCTTTCCCTTGAAGTTTTTGTGCACGGGGCTCTCTGCTATGCGGTTTCCGGCAGATGCTACTGGAGCAGCTATATGGGCGGCAAAAGCGGGCTGCGTGGCCGGTGCGTCCAGCCATGCCGAAGGCTTTATGAACAGGCCGGCGCGCGGCAAAAGTTTTTTTCCTGCCGGGACCTGTGGCTGGATGTGCTGGCCAAACTGCTCGTGGATATCCCCCAGGTGTCGGCCTTGAAGATAGAGGGCCGGAAAAAGGGGCCGCACTATGTTTATTACACCACTGCCGCCTACCGGCTCATTCGGGATTTCCCTGAGGATCGGGCTGCCAAAAAGGCGGTATCCGAATATCTCGATTATGCTTTGGGCCGTAAGGGCACGCACTTTTATTTTTTGCCTCAGCGGCCGTTTTCACCCATTGATGTCGAGGACCACACCGGCTCCGGCCTGCTGGTCGGAAAAATTCAGGGCCCCAGTAAAAAACCCTATCTGGAGCCCCGGATGGCGCTGTTCAACAATGATGTGCTGCGGATCGGATATGAAGACGAGCCCTGGCATCGGATTTACCGGGTCAAAAAAAACGTGCCGAAAAAGGGAAATTTATACCTAAATTTTAGTGAAAAAGACCGTCCCAAAAATGGTGCGGCGGTGTTTCTAATTGACCGCCGGGAGGGTGAACTCGACCAATCCATGGCCGAACTCGAGAAGCAGTTGGATGAGATTAAGGCGCCGCCCGCTCACAAAGCGAGTTTCCGGGCGGATCGGCCGCAGCGGGCCATCAAACAGTTCCAGCCGTTTGATTTAACTGTCTATCGGGAGATGCCGGAGAAAGATCCCAGCAAGCAACATCATGTGGGCGTTTGGCTGACAATCGAAAGTCCGGACATGCCTATTACGGATGATTATCGCGTGTGGTACTGGCTGCCGCCGGTGATCTGGCCGGATGAAGAGCAGGCGTTTGCGGCGCTGGTCGATAGAGCCCTTAGCCAACGCTGCCGCAATTTTGTGCTAAATGCGCCTTGGCAGATCGCCCTTTTTCCGAATGATGCCAAACTTCACCTGTGGGCCGGACCGTTCTGTAATACCGCCAATGATCTGGCGGCCGAGATGTTATCTTTTATGGGTTTTTCCGGCGTCATCGTCAGTCCCGAGCTGGGAAAGACGGATTATAACAAGCTGCCCGCCAAAAGCCCACTGCCGTTAGGCATTGTGGTGTCCGGCAACTGGCCGCTTTGCATCTCGCGCAATATCTCCGATGCCATTGCCATGGAAAAACCGTTTGTCAGCCCCAAGGGCGAGCATGCCTGGATTCGCAAACACGGCAGCAATTACTGGGTATACCCCAACTGGCCCGTTGATTTGACTGGTGTCCGGGACCAGCTCAAAAAAATCGGTTACCGGGTATTTGTCCACATCAATGAGCCTCTTCCGGACGCGGTGGAAATGAAAAAACGCCAGGGCCTGTGGAACTGGGATATCGGGTTGAAATAGGGTTGCGGCAAAGGAGGCTGAGTTTTGGAAGATTTTTAGACTGGCCTCTGCCGTATTTCATTAATTTTTTGAATACATACATTATAACCCGGTTAAACGCGGGTATGTGGACGCCCCGGAACATTGGAGATATTCGAGCGCGCGCAATTATGCGGGTGAGGAGGGGTTGCTGGCGATTACGCGTTTTTAGCATGGATTGCACCGGCTTTTGGACGCAAAGCGTCAAAAATGCATTCCCACGCAAAGCGTGGGAACGAGTGGGGAACCTAAAGTACAGAATAGCCACGAAAAAAATTTTTTCCACAAAAAAAGGACTATGGATCATCCATAGCCCTTTGAATTTTTTGGTCGGGGCGAGAGGATTTGAACCTCCGACTCCTTGCACCCCATGCAAGTGCGCTACCAGGCTGCGCTACACCCCGACATGTTTTAACGCATAGCAATTAACACGGGCCATTCCGGATGTCAAGCGTGAACTGTTGATGGGTCGCTCGGCGGAAGCCATGGTAATCAGTTCAGGTTTGAATCTCAACGATATCGCCGTCATGCAGGATATAGTCACGCTGGACCCGTTGGCCGTCAAATGCGGAGGATCCCCAGACCCGTGCCGATTTTAATTTTTGGACAAAGTCCCTGTGCACCTTTTCGGCGAAATCGGAAATGGTACTCCCGGTTTTTAAAACAAAGGGTTCAGTCAGATCTGCTTTTTTCCCGGGGGTTTTGGAGTAGACGCGGATGATGGCCAGCGTTTCAACAATCCGACGTTTAAGCGGCTCAATGTTTTTATTCTGATGGATGGAGACCGGCAGCATATCCCCCTCGCGGCCGGCAAGTTCCTGAAAGATTTCATAAACGGCTTCCGTGTCCGCATCATCATTTTTGGCGGCAACCACCAGAAACGGGACTCGAAACCAGGGCCGGCGGTCGTCTGCCGGCTGCTCCATTTGTTTTGGGATGATGCGGTTTTCCTTTAGCAGGGCCATCGCATCTTCCAGCTGCTGCAGGGTGCCGGCGGTCAGATCAACGGTCAGTAGCATGAGATCCACCCGCCTTAAAAAATCCATTAATTCCGGATCCAGATACTCCCGATTCAGGGGCGGTGTGTCCACCAACTGGATTTGAATGTCATCGACCGGCATCATGCCGGGCGTTGGATTCCAGGTGGTGCCCGGAAAATCGGCAATTTGCGGTTCGGCATTGGTGAGGGCCGCCACCAGCGAAGATTTTCCGGTATTGGGCGGCCCGGCAACAGCCACCTGTCCGGCGCCCTCTTTGTCTATGCGAAAGACCGATTCCCGTTTGCCGCCGCCTTTTTTGGTCTGGGCAGCGGATTTGAGCTTCGAAATGCGGCGGCGCAAATCCGCCCGCAGTTTATCCGTCCCCTTGTGCTTGGGGATAATGGTCATCATTTCTTCGAGGCAGGCGATTTTTTCTGCAGGCGATTTCGCCTCCCGGTACCGCTTTTCCGCCTCATAATAATCCGGGGGCAGGTTGGTCGGCATGTTCTGAGCCTGTTAGGATTGGTTTAAGTAAAAATTTTCCTCCATAGCCGATATGACATCACAATTATCCGGCACCGGGGCGACAAGCCAGAGCTTTTTTAAGCTGTTGAATTCATTCTGCGCGAGCACCCGGCTTAGCAGCTGCGCAAAGCGGCTGCAAGGCAGGCGCCCATGCCGGGTGGCCAGAAGCGGCATGCCAAGCGACTGAATGCCCCGGCGTTCAACTTCCCGAAATACGGCATGGAGGGCTTTTTCCACGTATTTTCCCCGGCATGTCGGCTCCTTATTGACATCATGGACCACAGCCAAAAGTTTAAGCGGCATTCCCGTCTTGACAATGACACTGCCGATTTTTTTGGGTTCAAATGATTCGAGTTCCGCGATCAGTCGGATGGGATGGATATCCGGCGGCACCTCTTCCGGGTCTGCGCTCATAATCAGAAAGGTATCCTCTTCGTAGGTCATGGCATCCACGGGAAACGGCGGGGCATTTTCAGGGGCCGCAACAATACGGACCGCCCCATATTCGGCGGTCCGGTGCAGTCCGCCGGGAATGACGTGAAGATTCGGCTTTTTTCGGCCATTATCATTCATGGCAATTTTACCCATTCATCTCAAAAATTTATCTGCCCTCTGAGGCCCTCATAGCATTTTAAAGGGTTAATACCAATATAACAGCCGAGCGGCCGGATTCAAATGTTGAAGTGGGCAGTCGGCGGATGCGCTGGCGCTTATCCGCTCTGCGGAATAAAGGCTTCTCCTCAAATATCCGGCGGGCCTGCGGCGAGTTGCCTTGACTTTTTGCCAGAATATTTTATTTTTAAGATTCAACATGAAGCTTGATTCAACCATTCATTGGGTCATTCCGAGGA
>DATGCF010000306.1:0-4535 GCA_035312245.1 Desulfosalsimonadaceae bacterium | reverse complement strand
GCACTCCTCCGGTGTCATGCCTTGATGCGATAAGGCGCCGGTCGGGCAGACGGCCACGCAGTGGCCGCAGTGGATGCAGAGCTGATCCGCACCTCTTACCGGTTTGGGCACAGAATCCTTGTCTTTTAGCGCAATAATTTTAATCGGGCACTCATCGACGCATATGCCGTCCCGATTGCATTTGTCCGGATCAACTTCAAATAATGGCATAATATAGCTCCAGATTTGATAATGTTTTGAAACTTCGTCTTAAAAAAATTGGTGCGATGATCAGGGGAGTTATTTTAATCCGGCCGGAGAAAATAAGTCAACAAAAAAACGAGCGATCGCTCGTTTTTTATAGAGTAAGAGTAAGATTAAGAGTAAGACGGGTTAAACAGTTGCGGCGCCTCTTTCATGACCCGGTTTTTAAGGGTATCAAAGACTTCGCTGCCTTCAACCATGGCCGCCTCTTTGCCGCCGACCATATCGAGGTATACCTGGGTCTTTTTCATCTCCTCCGGCGCCAAATGATAATCAAAAAATTTCAGGGAATTCTCCTGCGGATAGTAGGTGATCACCGGGCCGTACATGGTGACGCGGTCATCTTCCCTATGCACGCGGCCAAGGATTTTCATGCCCGGCAGCCGAATCGGGACCGGTGGCGGGGTAAAGGAAAGGAGCTCCGCAAACAGATTCAGAACCTCGTCAACCTGCTCGGCGGCGTCATTCTCATAGGCTTTCCGGCCATCTTCCGCGATTTCTTCGATATCTGCTTCCGTATACGTCAAATCCAGGTCCGCCAGGCATTCCGAGTGAATTCTGTCAAGGGTTTCCCTGCCTTTGGCGACTTTAACATCCGCGTCGCTTAATATTTTAATCATATTAAAGATGTTTATCATTTCTTTCATGATGGGATTTTTTCGCAGCAGCACGTCTTTTAGCGTGGTGTCATAAAGCGGAAGCTCGTTGTCCAGAACCAGGATCTCGCCTTTTTCCGCCTGGGGATCCACCCGATAAATTTCCATATCACGGTCGGTCATTGATTGATACCCGGCCATTCGCAGCAATGTGCGCATGGCATCCTTGTCGATTTTTTTCCCGCTGCCGGAAACGCCGATGGTTCGATGAACCCGGTCGGCCAACCGGTCGATTGAAAGTTTCTGCTTAAGGTTTTCTTTAAATGACATGGCTTTCTCTCCTTTATTATAGATCCGCATCCCTATTTCTAGTATAATAAATTTTTATAAGAGATCAATTGGTTAGCTTTAAACATCCGATGATCAGCTATATACGCACAAGCCTGGCGATAACCGCAACGCATTGACACTGGAGCTTCCGGGCTTACTTTACGGATAACCCCAAATTAAGGTTAAACCCATTGTTTTTTCATGAATTCAAAATGGCCGGAAATTTTTATAAGCTTCTGATTTTTTTATTAAGCTGGCTTCTCATTATACCCGTTTGGGCCGGCCCTGCCGATGAAGTCGCCTTAACCCCGGACAATCGTATGAACCTCCATGTCCAGGATGTGTATCTCCAAAAAATTCTACAAGACATAGCCGAACAGGGAATCCGGGTCCGCATTGATCCGGAGATTAATTTTAAAGTCACGGCCGCCTATGAAAGAAAACCGGTTCGCGAAGTCCTGGATGCCATTCTGGGCAACGCCAATCATGCCCTGATTTGGACGGATTGCCCGGACTGCCCCGAGGTAGACTACCGATTAACCGAAATCCAGATATACAAATCCGGCCATAAGGATCGGATGGCGCCACTTAAGGATCCAAATTTCAATGTGGGCCGGGATCCGGAAACCGACGCGCTTTTTGTCCGGCATGAACTGCTGATCAAACTGCAAAGCCAGCAGCAACTGCCCAAGCTTAAAAGCATTCTCCGCAAAACCGGCGGAAGGATACTAGAGCGCACGGAAAGCGGGATCTACCGGATTCAGCTGCCCAAAGATATAGATGAACTGGCGTTTTTGGCCAAACTCAAAGAAAAAACGGGCATTTCCGGGGCTGAGCCCAATTACGCCTATCAGACGCCCGCCCCGATTCGCGCTGCGCATCCCAAAATTAACCTGCCGGAGATCAGCAATCAACGACCGGCGGATAAACAGGTGCCGGTCGCGGTATTTGACAGCGGCCTTGCCCCGGAATACCAGAACCACGCCTATATCATCGATTCCTTTAATGCCATTGATCCAGCCGCCCCGGTGGATGACGACCTTGGCCACGGCACACAGATGTCCATGCTGGCGGCCGGCGCGATCGACCCCATCGGCGAAACCGATGATGCCGAAACCGTTCCGGTGATTGCCATCCGGGGGTTTGATGCCAATGGCATGACTTCGAACTATAGCCTTTTGGCGGGCATTTCCCGTGCCATGGAAAAAGGCGCCCGGGTCTTGAGCCTAAGCTGGCACTCGGAGACCCAGAGCGAATTTTTAAAGGAGACTATTTCAGAGGCGGCGGCCAAAGGCCTGACAATCGTGGCGGCGGCCGGAAACGAACCCACTGGCAAGGCGGTTTATCCGGCGGCCTATGAGAATGTGGTCGGCGTCGGCGCCCTTCACCCAAGCGGAAAGAGATGGGAAAATTCCAATTTCGGCGATTTTGTCAGTTACCAGGCCCCCGGCTTTGCCAACATGCCCGTGGGCTATAAAAGCGATCCCGGTATCTACGCCGGCACCTCCGTATCCACCGCCTACACCGCCAACCGCATCGCCGCCTACCTGGCTGACCATCCGTCGGCGGATCAAAAAGAAATCCGTGAATTTTTAAACCGGCAATAGAGTCCGAAACTTACATGCTGATCGACCCCTTCCGGAAATCGGTTTCGCCGAGCAGGGCATTGATTAACACCGGCGCACCGGCCGCCGCCTCCTGTTTGGCGGCACTCAGCACGGGCTCGATATCGGACGGGTCTTGAATACAATACCCTTTGGCATCCAATGCCTCGGCAATTAAATGATAATTGTTGTGGCGCAGGACGGTGCCCACATCATCATTCAAAATCTCGACCTGGTCCCTTTTGATCTGGGTCCAGCCGGCATCATTTCCTACAACTGCAATAACCGGCAGATGATGGCGGACAAAGGTGTCAAGCTCGATCAGCCCGTAGCCGGCCGCCCCGTCCCCAAATAGCAGCCAGATCTCGGCCCCGGGCCTCACCAGGGCCGCGGCCAGGGCAAATCCCGCACCCACGCCGAGCGTCCCGTAGGGGCCGGGGTCAAGCCAAGACAAGGGCGCGCGCGGCTTTACCATGTATGATGCCGTGGCAATGAAGTCGCCGCCATCTCCGATAATAACACTGTCTGAATCCGCGGCCGCATCCAGATCATGGCAAAACCGCAGCGGATTGATAAAATCGGTCTCCGCCGCCATGTTTTCCGCAATCTGTTTTTCCCGCTCGGTTTCATGCTGGTTTAACTGATCAATCCAGCCTTCCAGTTTAATTGGATCCAGGCTGAGCCGGCGCGTCATTTCCAGTAAAAATTTACCCGGGTCCGCCTGGATCGCTAAATCCGGCTTCTTATTCTGTTTTAAATCCGATTTGCTGCGGTTTACCGATACATGAAAGGCCTCTTTGTGGATATCCTGGCCGTAATTCAGGCGGAAATCGCAGGGCATGCCAAAAATAGCCACCAGATCCGCCGCCTTTAACGCCTGCTTCCGGCCGTGCCTGAACTGCAAGGGGTGATCCGCGCCTAAAAGCCCCCTGGCCATTCCGGTTAGAAATATCGGAATGCCCGCATGTTTCAGCTGATCGGAGAGCTGATGGATCTCTTCCGGATGGAGCGCGGCCTGGCTGCCGATAATCATGACCGGCTTATTCGCCCGCTGAAGTCGCCCAACGACCCGGGCGAGGTCCTCTTTGTTCACCATAAAGGGGGTGATATCGTCCTTTTCAGCCGCCGCCAGACTGCTTGGTGAACACGCAAACAGCTTATCCACGTGCCGCCGCAGATACCATTGGGTCACTTTGTCAACCAGCCCCCGGCCCGTGTCGGATTTTTTTAAATACCACTCCCGGACCAGCTCTTCATCGTAGAGAAGGTCAATCGGGCATTCGATGAATACCGGACCGGGCACCCCGGAGCGGGCCACATCAAATGCCTCCTCCACAATGGAGACGATATCGCAGTCCTGCTTGATCGCGGCCGACCACTTGACCAGGGTTTCCATAAGCTTGATCTGTTCAATATCCTGCAGGGCCCCGCGCCCCCGCAAAGCCGTGGCAGGGGCTCCGCCGAATATGACCAGCGGCGATTGGGCCATCTGGGCATTTTTTATGGCCGTCACCGAATTGGTCACCCCGGGTCCGGCGGTCACCACGGCAACGCCCGGAATCCCTGTCAGCCGGGAGACGGCGTCTGCCGCAAAAACAGCCGTCGGCTCCTGGCGCACGTCAATGACCCGAATCCCTTCCTGCTTGGCCCCCACAAGAATGGGAGAAATATGGCCGCCGCACAGGGTAAACAGAAATTTTACCCCCTGGTTTTTGATCAGCCTGGCAATTAGTTCCCCGCCATTCATAAAATGACACCTCGA
>DATGCF010000305.1:0-22766 GCA_035312245.1 Desulfosalsimonadaceae bacterium | reverse complement strand
ACTTTGCAGCGGTTTTTGGCCAAAAGCTCCCGTGCGCCCTCATGGTGGACATCAGCACCGGTATCATTGAGGGTCTTGATGACCCCGTTGAAGATCCGCTCCTTCTGGTCCTCCGACATCATGGAAAATCGCACGGTGTCATTGGTAACATAGTTGGCTACTTTATCATGAATCATATTCGACTCCTTATTTATCCGTGACCATGCAGCCAAAGGCTTGCGCCCGGCGACATGGCGGTTGTCAACCCGTTTGGATTATTTGGAATGGCGTTTTTCCGCCTCATCGATGATCTTTTTGAGATCTTTTCGGATGCCGTCATCAATGGGCTCCGGCTCATATTCGTCCAGGATACGCTGTGTCTCCTCGTTTACCCGGTCGAGCATGGTCTTTTTGCCGTTCTCGCACCAGGTCTCCCAGTCGGAGCGGTCCTGCAGTTTCGGAAAAAACCATTCCTTCCAGTGCTCGTAGGTGTGATCCTTGGTGACATACTCGCCCGCCGGTCCGGTCTCATCAATCAGCTGGAGCGCCAGATGTTCGGGATCGGTATTAATACCTTTGCCGACCTGGCGTACCATGCCGATGATTTCCTCATTCATGACGAGACTCTCCAGCGAGGCATTGACGCCGGAGTCGATATAGCCCACATCATGGACTAGATTAGCGCCGGATAGGAACGCATTTAAAACGGAAAGCGTGGATTCCGAGGCAGCCTGTTCATCAACACACTTGGAGTCGCTGCAGCCGCCGGTAGAGAACATCAAAAGGCCCAGCCACTTGGATATGTCGGTGTTTGCGGCAGATGCCAGGGACAACTCCGGCGAGCCATAGGAGTATGTCGTGGTGCGCATATCCATGACCGTGGTCACCCCGCCCATGATCAGCGGCATGCCGGGTTTCTTTAAGTCACAGAGCACGACGGCCAGGAGCGTCTCCGCCAGTGACTGGACCAGCATGCCCGGAATGGTGGCCGGCGCGGTGGCGCCGGAACTGGGGCACGGGGTATACATGGCCGGAATCCCCTTTTCCGCGGCGAATAAAAGCTTCTCCACCGCAGTGCGGTCATTGGTGAGCGGTGAGATCGGCTCGATATAGGCCACGAACATGGGGTTTAGACGGAACTCCTCTTCCCCGCCCTGAAACAGGCAGGCCATTTTCCAGAGATCCTCCAGGCCTTCCCCGTCCACACTGGTCACCACCATGGGCTTGGTGCAGCCCTCGAGCATGGCCATGAACTGGTGCCGGTCATAGGTCTGGGGATTGGGGGCGTCGCCCACAATGCCGTGGGACATAAAAAAGTCGTAGTTGGACAGATAATCGACAAAGCGGCCCGCATTGACCACATCGTTATACAGGGTCCGCCGGCGCTCGCCGGACTCCCGGTCATAGGTAAACGGCAGGTCTGAGCCGGTGCCGAAATACACGTGATCCTTCTGAAGGGCCACGGAGCGTTTGCCGTTTCTGCCTTTTAGGGTAATCTTTCGCGGATAATTCTTAATCGCCCGCTCAACCATTGAGGCCGGTACGCGGACCCGGTTTCCCCGGACCACGGCATCGGAATTTTTGAACAGCTCTATGGCCTCTTCCTGCAAAACATCCGCGCCGCATCGCTCCAAGACTTCAAGGGCTGAAAAATATATTTTTTCGATCTGCTGATCCGTCAGCACCCGGAAAACCGGGGTCTTTTGGATCGTCTGATTCATTTTTTCCATAGGTTAACTCCTTCGCCCGAATTTTATTTGTCAAAGCAAGGTCTTATTCTGCATGCATCCGATCAGGGGAACCTGGAGAACACCGTGCTTTTCTTTATAAAATGCCGGTGCGGCCTGCATCCTGCTGCCGCCCCGGCCATTTATTTTTCGATCAATTATATAAAACTATATAAAAGGATGCTTACCTAAATCCCGAGTTCCGCCCTGGCCTTGTCAACGGAATTGGCCGCATTGGCGCCGTAGAGATCCGCGCCGATTTCCTTGGCGTATTCCTCGGTCACGGGCGCCCCGCCGACCATGATCTTGACCTGGTCTCTGACGCCGGCTTCCTTCAGGGCGTTAATGGTTTCCCCCATTTTCGGCATGGTGGTGGTCAGAAGCGCGGACATGCCCAAGAGCTCAGGCTTATGCTCTTTAACAGCATCCACAAATACCTGCGGCTTGAGATCAATGCCCAGGTTGATAACTTTAAAGCCTGCGCCCTCAAACATCATGCCCACCAAGTTTTTCCCGATATCATGGAGGTCACCCTCAACCGTGCCGATCACAAAGGTGCCGGCCCGCTTGGTGTCTCCCTCTGCCAGGACCGGGCGCAGATGCTCCATGCCCGCGCTCATCGCTTTGGCTGAGCGCAGAACTTCCGGGATAAACATGTCGCCGGCCTTAAACCGCTGACCCACAACATCCATGCCCGCGATCAGGCCTTTATTAAGGACCTCGTCCGGATCCATTCCGCCATCCAGAAATTCCCTGGTCATATTGCCGACTTCCTCCACCTTGCCGGCGATCAATGCTTCTGCCATTTTCCCTAAATCTTCAGCCATGTGTTTTCCTCCTTCTATTTTTTATTGCGTTTTTCTCTCTTTGTTGCGAAAGCCGGGCGCTCAAATGCGCATGGCCCAAAATCATTCGATCAATGATTATATCTAATTACGGTTTTCGGAAATGAAACACGCCCCAGGCCAAATAGCCTTTTTCTCCGCCATCCACCCAATGGCGCAGGCCGGTTTTCATGTTCTCGATATATTCCTGGCTGATCTTGCCCTTGACCTCGCCTTCGCGTTTTTCCAGCTCTTCCAGAATACGGGCGTAGCTTTTGGTCAAATGCGGGGTGAGCTCCTCAAAGCCGACCACCTCAAAACCGATTTTTTTGGCATATTCCTGATAAAACCCAGGCGAGCCCAGACTGGTCAGGTGGATGCGGTCGTAAATCGGCTGCAGCACATCCTCCGGGCAGTCATCCGCCTGCATGGGATCGGTAAAAATCATCTCCCCGCCCGGCTTTAACACCCGCTTGGCCTCATCCAGCACCTTTTGGCGATTATCGCTATGTAGGATCGCATCCTGGGACCAGACGAGATCAAAGGATTCATCCGGATACGGGATGGTGTCGAAGCTGCCGTCAATGACCGTGATCAGGTGATCCAGCCCCTGCTCCGTGTTCATCTGGCGGCCGCGCTTATTTTCGGTTTCACTCAGATTTAAGACGACCACCTCCCAGCCGTAGTTTTTGGCCAGATACCGGGCGGAGCCGGAAAACCCGCCGCCCAGATCAATCACCTTGGCCTTTTGGTTTAAAAACTTCGACCGGGCGGCCATATGATCTATAGTTTTACGACTTGCCTCAAACACCGCCTCATCACCCTTTTCATAAAACCCTAAATGGAGGTCTTCTCCGCCCCATATAGTATAATAAAAAGTATGTGCGTCCTCACTATCGTAGTAATTTTTTGTCACTTTTACAGTTTCCGAATATTCTTGCTTGCTCATTTATGCCTCCTTTGTTTTATCTGTGAGCTTTCTAAACCTTGTTATTCAGATATTTAAAAATAAGGCTTGTCCTCGTAAACCAATTTTTATATATTCAAATTTTCCTAATAATTTTTTTATTTTACCTATTGTTTATTATTTATTTTTTCTAAATCGCTTTATAATAAATTGAATATATTAATTTAAAATTTTAGCTATGTCAACCACTTTTTCCGAACAACCGCTATATAACAAAATATTCACAGGGTTGTCACAAACAAAATATTCTTGACAAGGGGGTTAAAGTTATATTAATTACCCCTATTTGCAAATTCGATCAATTTTAAAAGCCGTGTAGCTTTTATTTTATTTTTTTTAATATAAATTTCAGTAAATTAAGAAAAATTTTTAATTTTCCGACGGTAAATTTTAAAATTCGGGTAGATTTTGGGCCAGACGATCGGGCAAGCAAAATGCAAATCGTGTTCGCTGCTGGACCCGAATATTAAGGACATAGTTTATATAACTGCCTGATTATTTTTATTTCAAAATAAACATACTTAATATATATATCCGAATCAGGGGAAATCAAAATTTAAGGCATAAACTCCAAATAAACAGGTTGAAATTATGGCAGATATTTTTCCATTCCGGGGTATCCGGTATAACATCGACAAAATCGGCGATTTGGCCAAAGTGGCCACCCCGCCCTATGATGTCATCTCTGAAGAAGAACAGGACATGTATTATGAGCGGCATCCCAACAATGTCATCCGTTTAGACAAGGGCAAGCCATCGGCAAATGATGACAGTCAGGACAACCCCTATACGCGGGCGACTGAATATTTCAAAAACTGGCTGGCCGAAGGCATACTGGTGGAAGATGAATCTCCATGCTTCTATCTCACCTCAGTCGAGTTTAACATCAACGGCCAGACGTTTACCCGCTATGGTCTGATTGCCCGGGTCAGGCTGGAGCCATTTGAAAACGGCGTCATCCTGCCGCATGAAGAGACATATTCCAAAATCAAATCCGAACGACTGGAGTTGATGAAGGCCTGCCACGCCAATTTCAGCCACATCTTTTCCATTTATACGGACAAAGACAATATCATGGGGCGTTTAAAATCCGCGGTCTCAGAGACGCCGGCGGAAGCCGAGTTCACTGACGATGCCCGGCACCATCATAAGATGTGGCGCATTACGGATGCCAAATTGCAGGCATCCGTGACCGATAACCTAAAGGAGCGTCGGCTGTTTATTGCAGACGGCCATCACCGGTATGAAACCGCCCTAACCTATCGGGACTGGCTGGCTGAGCAGGATCCGAATTTCGGGCCGGATCACCCGGCCAATTTTATTATGATGTATTTATGCTCGATCGAGGATCCGGGACTGATTATTCTTCCCACCCACCGGCTCTTAACCAAAGTTTCCGCTGCTGAACGAAACACCTTTGTTCAAAAGTCAGAGCAGTATTTTACGGTTAATCGGTTCGCGTTTGAAAACGACCGCCAGGATGAGGAGAAGGCCCGTGGCCAGATGCTTGCCGAAATGAAATCCGACCCGGACAAACACATCATTGGCGGCTATATAAAAGGATATGAGGAATTCTACACCTTCACCCTGAAGCCTGATGTGATGAAGCAGAAATTTGAGGCGGAAATTCCGGAGCCTTTACGCGAACTGGATGTAACGGTTTTAACGCGCATTGTATTGACCGAACTGCTTGAATTTGACCACAAGGATCTCGACGACGAGACATTGATCAGCTATACCAGCAACGCAGCCGAGGCGATTGAAGCGGTGGATAACGGGGATGCGGAAATGGCATTTATTCTAAACCCGCCTTCTAATGAGCAGGTCCGCCAAATCGCCGAGGCAGGCTATACCATGCCGCGCAAAACCACTTTTTATTACCCCAAAGCCGTGACCGGTCAGGTGATGAACAGCTTAACGGAGTAGAAGGAGATTTTCGATCGACGTTATCCGGACCATACCAGATGCCGCAGCCCGATCCGAAAAATTGCGGCAACTCGGGCATACCATCGCCCTGGTCCCGACCATGGGGTTTTTTCACCAGGGCCATCTCGATCTCATGCGGAAAGGCCGGGAGCTGGCCGATGACCTCGTGGTCAGCCTGTTTGTCAACCCCACGCAGTTTGGCCCGAATGAGGACTATGCCACTTATCCCCGGGATACGGACCGGGACCTGGCGCTGGCGGCAGAAACAGGGGTGGATGCCGTGTTTATGCCGGACGCCGATGAGATATATCCCAAAGGATTTCAGACCTATGTCGATCAAACGGATTTGCCGGAGCATCTCTGCGGCTTAAGCCGGCCAGGCCATTTTCGGGGGGTAATGACGGTGGTCGCCAAACTTTTTAACATTATCCGGCCGCATATGGCCATTTTTGGGGAAAAAGATTATCAACAGCTGACCGTGATAAGACAGATGGTCCGGGATTTAAATTTCAATATCGATATTCACGGGCTTCCGACGGTACGGGAAACCGACGGTCTTGCCATGAGTTCCCGCAACACGCGTCTTCACCCGGAACAGCGAAAGGCGGCCTTAAGCCTTAACCAATCCCTTCAGGCCATGCAGGAACGGGTGCAAAACGGTGAAAACCGGGCCGATCGACTAATTAATGAAGCAACGGCTATAATCCAGGCCAATCCCGACGCATCCATTGATTACATTAAAATCAGTGATGCACAGACGCTGGCGGATATTGCCATTATAGACCGCCCTGTTTTAATGGCGCTTGCGGTTAAAATCGGCGGCATCCGATTAATTGATCATGCTATACTCGATCCCGCATCCTGAATTAACCGCCGCAGCCCTGATCAACCTGTGGAAAGATGACCACATAAAGTTAAATTTATTGTGATCAAATTCAATCAAAGGAGAAAATTATGACAGGAAATCGTGTATTATTCACTTCAGAATCCGTCACTGAAGGACATCCGGATAAAGTGGCTGATGCCATATCGGACTCCATCCTTGACGCAATTATCGGGCAGGACAAGAAATGCCGCGTGGCCTGCGAAACCCTGGTGACCACCGGACTGGCGTTTATCGCCGGTGAAATTACCACGGAATGCTACGTGGATTTCCCCCAGGTGGTTCGGGAAACCATTCGGGATATCGGCTATAGCTCCTCCCGCATGGGGTTTGACTGGGAAACCTGCGGTATCATCACCAGCATTGACCAGCAGTCCCCGGATATCGCCCAGGGCGTCAACGAGGGCCAGGGCCTTTATAAAGAACAAGGGGCCGGCGATCAGGGCCTTATGTTCGGATTCGCCTCGGATGAAACACCCGAGTTTATGCCCATGCCTATCATGTTCGCGCACAAACTCACCAAGCGGCTGGCCCAGGTCCGGAAAAACGGGTCCGTGGATTTTTTGCGGCCGGATGGCAAATCCCAGGTGACCATTGAATACGACGCCGGTGTCCCCAAACGGGTGGACACGGTGGTTGTCTCCACCCAGCACAAGGGTGATGTAACCTACGAAGAAGTACGGGAAGCCGTGATTGAAGAGGTCATCAAAAAAATCATCCCCAGGGAAATGATTGACGGCGACACCCGGTATTTCATCAACCCCACCGGCCGGTTTGAAATCGGCGGCCCCATGGGCGACTGCGGGGTGACCGGCCGTAAAATCATCGTAGACACCTATGGCGGCCAGGGCAGCCATGGGGGGGGATGTTTTTCCGGCAAGGATCCGTCAAAAGTCGACCGCAGCGCCTCATACATGGCGCGGCACGTGGCCAAAAATCTGGTGGCTGCCGGGCTTGCCAAAAAATGCGAGGTGCAGCTGGCCTATGCCATCGGGGTGGCCGAACCGGTTTCGATCCTGATCGATTTTTTAAACACCGGAAAAATCCCGGAAGAAAAAGCGGCGGAAATCGTAAACGAGGTCTTTGATCTGCGGCCGGGTGCCATCATCCAATACCTGGATCTTCTGCGGCCGATATACAGAAAGACGGCGGCGTACGGCCATTTCGGCCGGCACGACAAAGACTTTACCTGGGAGCACACCAATAAGGCCGAGGAGATCAAGGCCAAGGCCGGGATTTAAAACCCAATGGCCTCGTGAAAAAGGCATTTTTGCAGATGGTAATTTTCTGTTCGTACTCGTAATCGCACGCGTACTCGTAATCGGTTTTTAATTTTACGAGTACGATTACGAGTACGAGAACCGTCCCGCTCATGCGGGACTGAGTACGATCAGCTCCTTTTTAATCCATCACCACGATCACCCGGCATTTTTTTAAAAATGCCAAATGCTCAACCGAACCGCGTAGCCTGGCGGCATCAGTTCCACTGATCATAATATCTGAGGCACCCGGCGGGTGAAGCTTGATCCCTTTGACCACCAGGGGGTGGCTGCCCACCCGGGAATTTTTCTTAATAGCGGCAATATTTGACACATACTGGCACATTCCCAGGGCCACCGCATTCTCCCGGTTGGCATAGGCCGGCCCGTAAACTTCCTTGCCATCCTCGTCCAGCACCTGGAAACACATGGCCGGGACCACCGGCAGGCCTCGCGCATCCACAACCAGCCCTGTATACTCAGAGGCATTCTCAGTAGCAGCAGATTGTCCGGATTCGATTTCTTCAAGCCGGGTAATGGAATCCGGAAGCATCATCTCCGAAAATTTGCCAGTTATCGAAAACTGCAGGGTAACCTCCACCGTGCCGGTGGACAGAAACTCTGTTTGATGAATTTGTGCGGATTTTAGCAGGCTTTCAAATGCGGCCAACTCCTCGTCTTTTCCTTTTAAAGCCTCGGCCGCTGTCAGCCTTGGGGTCAGTTGGATGGACTTGGCAGCCTCAAGAAGATGGTGGTAGGCATTCTGCCGGGCCTTTGCCAGGGTTTGGAACGGCTTGTGGTGGGTCGCGTCAAAATCCTGGACCTCGCCTCGCCCCATCGCGTGGATGAAATGCTCGGTCCATTTGATAAAGGTTTGCGCATCGTCCGGCGCATGATTTCTTTGGCGCACTGAATCCGGCAGGGTAATGACCTCATTGGCGGTTAATGGCCCGGCGGCCACAATCAGCAAAGAAAGCGCCAACAGGTATGCTAAGCCCCATTTTTTCATGGTAATTCTATCATTGGTGACTTCTAAAAGAATTTGATCGTACTCAGTCCCGCGAAAGCGGGACGGTTCTCGTACTCGTGATCGTACTCGAAAAATTAAAAGCCGATTACGAGAACGAGTACGAATTACAAGTTACTTTCTGCAAATCTTTTTTACGGGCGCATCACTGTAGGGATGAAAATTTTATATCAATTCCAAATTATTATATAAAATCTCGGGTAAAGAGTCAAATCAATAACCGTTTGAAACGACCGATTCAGCGTATTGGCAGACCTTTTCAAAGGCTTCCGTTATCTCTTTCGTATGCGGCAGAAATGCGTAAAGGCGATTGATGTAGCCCTTCTCTAACATGGCTTCCACGGTAGGGACAAAATTTAAATCATAGACCCAGGAAATCTGCAGTAGTTTAAAATCATTTAAGGTCTTCATCTCCTGCATGCGGACGATCTTCCGCTCGCGCACCGCTGCCAGAGCGCCCGCTGAGTATTGGTCGCTGTCCGGCAGGCCAAGGGATACACTGTCACTGGCGGACCTGGCTTCATTCTCATAGTACTCGCCGAAAACCTTCCAGATATCCAGTTTATCCGCATCCCGTAAAAGCTTCAGGAAAAAGCGCTCCCGCTCGGATAGCCCATCCGGAATGTCCAGCGCATTGTGAAACTCAACGGCGGTTAAAACAATCCGGCGGTCCGCTTTGGAAAGCCCCGCCAAAAAATCATTGGCGTTTATTTCAGCCACGCTCAACGCCGCATGATTTTCTGAGTCCGCATCTTTAAATGTATGATAAATCCGGTACTGTTTAAATCGCCCCACATCATGGAAAAGCGCCATCACCTCGGCGAGCAGGGTATCCTTTTCCGAAAGTTTTAACTTATTGGCAAGCATCCGGGCGTTGCGGCATACCCGCCGGGTATGGTCCCGTTTTAATCGGATCGGCTGATTATCGGCCTCATTATTTACATAAAACCGATCCACATAATCGAAAAATCGCTGCCTTAATTGCTCAATCAGCATGCTCTGCACCTATCTTATCAACACAGCCTGTTCAATCATATCCGCCAACTCCGCCGTCTGATCAAAACCAAGCCGCCTGACCGGCACCTCAATCTCCGCATCGGAAATCACTGCAATCACAGATTCCAGACTTAGGCAAAGCGGCGCTGATCCGTCAGCGCCCCGATACACCTCAATTTTGGGACCATCGCTGGTTTTAAATCCCTCAGCTATTACGATATCCAAATCTGCGAAATACGGGGCCAGGGCCTGAAAATCAGGAGCCGATCCGGCGGACGGCTGCTGCCGCCTGATCATGGCAAACATGGTCTTCGAATAGATCATCGCGGTGTCCGCGCCGGAATCAAAATGCCGCCAGGAATCTTTTCCGATTTTATCGAATTCCGGTTGATGGTGGGTATGTTTGATGGTGCCGACCCGATACCCCCGGCGCTTTAATTCCGGCACCAGATTTGCGATAACCGTGGTTTTCCCGGAGCCGGAATATCCGATGATGGCAATCATATGATCCATGATAGATGGTTATTCCTACCTTAAGTTAGATCCTCTATGGAGTTTTCGTCGAAAACGGCTTCAGAAACCAAATCAATGGCACCATAAATCCCGCTCAAACCGCTTGTCAAGGCAAATACCGGCCACCCGGATCGAACCGTGATCCGTTCTTGACTTCATAAGGGATATAAATTATGACCTAAATTGGGCGTTTCAGATTTTTAAAAAAATGATTTTTTAAAGGATTATAACAACTTATATTTTAACAACCTGAAACCCTCCGGGATTTCCAATTTAGGTATGAATAATTAAAAAAATTTAATGATGCAATAGACGAGCCTCGCTATTGAACATGCCACTTAAAATGACACGCGCCCGCTCTCTGGCCCGGTGGGTGATCATCCTTTTTTTCCTGGCGCTTGCCGGGTGCCCGTCCAGTGACACGTCCCTGTCCCGGATACTAAATCGCGGCAAAATTACCGTTATCACCGATAACAGTGCCCATGGCTACTACATCTATCGGGAAGCGTCCATGGGCTTTGAATATGACCTGGCCAAGGCATTTGCGGACTACATAGGGGTTGAACTAGACGTGATCACTCCGGGGTGGGATGCCATTTTTACCGCTCTCAAATCCGATAAGGGCGACTTTATTGCCTCAAGCCTCACCCGGACCGAGAACCGGGAAGCCAGGGTCGATTTTTCCAGGGAGTATATGGCCGTGCAGCAGCAAGTGGTAGTGCGCAAAGGCAATGCCGGACTGGATAAAATAGACGACTTGAACGGCGAAACCGTCCACATCCGCAGTCGCACATCCTATCACGAAAGACTCCGCACGCTAAAGGAGAGAGGCATTTCAGTAACCGTTAGACTTCATGAGAACATTCCAACGGAAGAATTCCTCCGACAGGTCCAGACCCGGGAGATCGATTTAACTGTGGCGGATTCCAATATTATCCAGCTCAACCGCCGCTACTATCCGGACATCTACCCGGCTTTTCCGATATCTGAAAAACAGTCTTTAGGATGGGCGGTTAAAACCGGAGACCGGGCGCTGCTTGAAAAAATCAATGAGTTCTTTGAGCATATTAAAGAAACCGGTACATATGCCAAAATATACAACCGCTATTATGCGGGCACTGAAATTTTTGACTACGTGGATATCAAAAAATTTCATCGCCGCCTGAAAACCCGGCTGCCCAAATACCAGGACACCATTGCCGCGATCGCGAAAAAGCATGATTTTGATTGGCGCCTGATTGCGGCCCTGATTTACCAGGAATCCCATTTTGATCCCCGGGCCAAAAGCTATTCCGGCGCGCTCGGCTTGATGCAGCTTACCCAAATCACAGCCAAGGAAATGGGCGTTCAGGATCGGCTTGACCCGACCGCTAGCATAGAGGGCGGCATTAAATATCTCCACACCCTCTATCATCGCTTTGACAAAATTCCGCCCCAGGAGCGCATTAAATTTGCCATGGCCAGCTATAACGTCGGTTACGGACATGTCCGGGACGCCCAATTGATCGCCCGAAAACAGAACCTGACGCCCACGTCATGGAAAACCATGGAGACCGTTCTACCGCTTCTGCGATACCCCAAATATTACCAGCAGACCCGATACGGCTATGCCCGGGGCACAGAACCGGTTCGCTATATAAAACGGATCTATAAATACTATGATATCCTTCGAATGAAAAACGGCGCTGGCGATACCCGATATACCGGTATTGCCGGACCGGCTGCGACCAATAAAGAGTTGTAACCGAATGCTATGGTGAAAGTCCCCAAAAACCACTTCACAACAGCTCTGTTAGCCGCTTTGGCCATGATGCTTGGTTTCGGCATCGTATTTTCTGCCCTTTATCATACACCCCTTTCCAAAGCATCTGATACCCAACGCCCCAAAAATCAGGAGAGCCAGAATCCCAAAGATATGCCGTTGGTCAGGGAAGTTTCAGAAAATTGGTATGAAAGCAGGCAGGCGATCTATTTTGATATCCCGGCCCGGATCCTGATCAAACACTCTAAGACCCAAAATGCAGCTCAAGGCATCATCCATACGGCTTGGAGAGAGTTCGAACGCATCGGGCAGATCTTCAACCCCTATGATCCTGAAAGCGAAGTGGCAAAGCTCAATCAGGCCGCAAATGCTGGTGAAATAAGCGTTTCCCCGGCCCTATACGACGTGCTTACAATCTCAAAAGATCTCTTCGCCGCAAGCCACGGCCGGTTTGATCCCACATTTCTCCGGATCAAACAGCTCTGGCGGCATGCGGAAGAAACACAGGAAATCCCGTCGGACAGGGAAATACTTAAAGCACTGCAGGCCACCGGTTTGGAAGACGTGGAACTCAAAACCGGCCAGTCAGGCAAAATTTGGATTAATAATCCGGCCATTCGATTCGATTTCGGCGGCATCGCCAAAGGATACGCGGTTGACCGGGTGCGCAAGGCCCTGAAAGAAAGCGGTGTAACCCAGGGACTTGTCCAACTCGGCGGAGAAATCGCCGTATTCGGGGAAAATGACGGCGATCCCTGGCGCCTCGGGATCCAGCATCCGAAAAACATGCAGGATATTTGGGGCATAATCGAGCGCAAGGCGGACACCCGGGTGTCCACCAGCGGCAATTATCGGCAGCCGCTGAGGATTCAGGGCCAAAAATTTTACCATATTTTCAGTCCGGAAACCGGCAAACCGGTTTCCGAAAGAGTTCTGGGCGTCACCACGGTGGGGACTTCCGAAGCGCATTCAAACGCCCTGATTGACGGGGCGGCGACCGCCATCACAGTGATGGGCGCAGCCGAGGGCATCCAATTTGCGCAAAAACTGGGCATTGAGGCCCTTATCCTCACTCAGGCACGCGGCAAGGGGATTGCCGAGCATATGACCCCGGGGTTTAAAAAATACTGCGAGCGCAGACAGCCGGCGCAATAACCTGGCCCTGGCATGAACGGCCGGTTCCAACACTAAACATTAATTTTAATCGCTTTTTTTTAAACAAAAGATTTTGGCAATCCGGTTTTTCTCCGATATAATCATTTTACTTTGGTAACGTTTATCCATAGGAGCCTTTCATGAGCCAAATCAGGGACTGGGATTGGAATTCAGACAAACGCGTCATATCAGATATTTATCAGTGGCGGGACACCTTCGGTTGGGTGGAAGAGCCATATGCCAGTCCGGATGGGGAATCCGTGGCAGCCATTGTAAAAGTCGATGAAATGGCATTTTCTGTATGCGAAAACGGCAGCCCATGGGAAAACAGTTTCGATAAAGTCTGGTTTTTGCGTTACGGGCCGGATAGCCGGGCCGCCGCCCTGGTATCGGATACCGCCATGTGGACGGTGGCAGTTGCCGGGACCCCTTGGGAAAACTGGTTTGAATTCGTATGGGATGCCAAATTCGGTCTATATGACGGCCACATCAGTGTTGCCGCCCAGAAGGAGTTCGCGTATTTTGCCGTAACCGATGACAGCCCCTGGGAAAAGAGTTTTTATGCCATTTCCCATTTAACGGCAAGCCCCAGCGGTCGCTCTGCAGCGGCGGTGGTTCAGACGAAACCGATTAACGAAGCCGATATCGCCGCGTTTCAGGAAGGCTGTTTTACCGTGGCCGTCAATGGGGTGCCCTGGTCCCAGAATTTTCTGAATGCATGGGAAATGGCCTTTGATACTAAAGAGGAACATGTCGCCGCCGAGGTCCGGCTCAATCTTGATGACTATACCATTGTGGTGGACGGCATCCCCTGGAAACGGCATTACGCATCCGTATGGGAGCCCGCATTCAGCCCTAAGGACGGATCCGTGACAGCGCCGGTCCGGATGGCGGATGGCTGGACACTCGCCCGGGACGGCGAAATATTTTGGACAAACCGGTATTCTCAGCTATGGCACCACATCTACAGCATGGACGGCAGCCGGATTGCCGCCATCGCTTCCCCTAAATTCGGCCGTTGGACCCTGGCCATCGATGACAAGCCCTGGAAGCTGACCTTTAAAGATCTGGTGACCGATCCGGCGTTAAGCCCGGACGGCCGCCGCGCCGCCTGTGTCGGCAAAACTGATGGCAAATGGATGATCGCTGTTGACGGAAGCGCCTGGGATGACACCTATGATATGGTCTGGCCCCCGATATTTTCACCGGACAGCAAAAATGTGGCGGCCAAAACGGAAAAAAACGGCATCTACCGGATGATCGTCAACGGCCGCCCGATTCAAACGGACTACCAAACCCTATGGAACCCCGTCTTCAGCCCGGAAGGAGATAAAATCCTCATCAGGGGGGTTGAAACCGGAGCGAATGACGGCAAATATACCCGCACCGTGCTGTCGCTAGCCGAAATCCTGGGATAAACGGAGGCTTTTTATGCATGCCATCTATGAAATTATCAGCGGGCCGATGGTCTGGCTGGCATTCGGACTTTTTATTTTGGGGAGCCTCTACCGGCTGATTACCATGGGGCGCCTGGCAGTTAAAAAGGATGCCGTGATATTCAGCTACATGAGCATCTTCTATGCCCTGCGTTCCATTGGCCACTGGATCGTGCCCTTCGCCAGCGTCAACATGCGCAAACACCCGGTCATGACCGTGGTGGCCTTTGTGTTCCATATCTGCCTGCTTGCCGTCCCTATTTTTCTATTCGCCCATATTATCCTGATATATGAAGCCTGGGAGATTGGCTGGGTTTACATGCCGAACATCGCAGCGGATGTGATGACCCTGGCTGTCATCGGGGCATGCATATTCTTTCTCTGCCGCCGGCTGATCCTGCCGGAAGTCCGCTATTTGACCACTTATTCGGATTTTCTGATTCTTGCCGGCGTGGCGGCCCCGTTTATCACCGGATTCTGGTCATTTCATCAGTTTCCCGGCCATGTGGTCGCCGGAATGCTCCATATCATATCCGGAGAAATTATACTGGTGATGATCCCATTTACCCGGCTTAGCCACATGCTGTTTTTCCCCTTTACCCGGGGATATGCCGGCTCTGAATTCGGGGCGGTTAGAAATGCCAAAGACTGGTAAAACGCATAAAACGAGGAGTAAGCCGCATGAAAGCAACGGCTGAAGAGAGCCCCAAAAAAAAAGAAAAAATCTACGATAAGGGCATCGAAGAGGGAGCTGCCCAGCTGACCCAGGAAAAAGTTCATCAGGTGGTCAAGCAAATGCTGGCCGCCGAGGGGGGTGCCCGGCTGAAAGCCTATATCGAAACCTGCTCCCATTGCGGGTTGTGCAGCGAAGCCTGCCATTTTTATCTGTCCAACGACAAAAATCCGATTTATTCGCCCGCGGGTAAAGTCAAACAAACCATTGGCGAAGTTGTGAAAAAGCGGGGCAACGTCTCGGTCGATTTCATTAAAGATGCCTGTGAAATCAGCTTTACCGAGTGCAACCTGTGCCGCCGCTGTGTTATGTACTGCCCCTTTGGCATTGATGTGGCCTATATGATGCTCTTTATGCGGCGCATCTGCCATAAGCTGGGCGTGGTACCCCAATACATCCAGGATACCGCGCACAGCCATTCCGCGACCATGAACCAGATGTGGGTAAAAGAGGACGAATGGATTGACACCCTCCAGTGGCAGGAAGAAGAGGCCCAGGATGAAATGCCGGATCTTCGGATTCCGATTGAAAAGGAAGGGGCGGATGTTTTCTATTCGGTCATCGGGCCGGAGCCGAAATTCCGGGCGCAGCTCATTTATCAAATGGCGGTGATCATGCATGCCGCCGGCGTTGACTGGAATATGCCCGCCACCCCGGGCTGGGATAACAGTGATATGTGCATGTATACCGGGGATGTGGAAATGATGGCCCGGCTCAAGAAGGTCCATTTTGAAACCGCCATGCGACTTAAAAACAAACGGATCGTGATGGGCGAATGCGGGCACGCCTTCCGCTCGGTCCATGACGTGGGAAACCGCTACCTGGGATGGAAAATGTCCCCGCTGCCGGTGGTGCACGCCATCGAGTTCTACTATGAACTGCTGCGGGACCGCAAGATCCGGATCAGAAACAAACTCCAGCAGCCGGTCACATTCCATGACCCCTGCAATATCGTCCGCGGCCGCGGGCTGCACGAAATGGCCAGATACGTGATCAATGAAACCTGCAAAACATTTATCGAAATGCACCCCAACCGGGAACACAATTTCTGCTGCGCCGCAGGCGGCGGGGTAATCAACTGCGGGCCGCCTTTCCGGAACAAACGCGTCACCAGCAACCGCGTCAAAGCGGATCAGCTGGCCGAGGCGAAGGCGAAGGGAGCTAAAATCGTTATCGCCCCCTGCCATAACTGCCATGGTGGGCTTGAGGATGTCATCAAGCACTATGAACTGGGCATGGAATTGAAATTCCTGGGCGATATTATTTACGAGGTTATGGAAAAGTAGGTATTGGGTTTTGGGTTTTGGGTTTTGGGTATTGGGTATTAGGTATTAGGGGTTGGGGATTGGGGATTGGGTTATACAAAATTAGCAGACCACAACAGCTAACATTTACCACCTAATACCTAACACCTCTAAATCAAAGGAGTATCGCATGGGCATGAGACACGTAATGACGCTATTATCAATAATCGGGGGGATGCTCCTGCTTACCGGAATTGCCGCGTATTCTCAGGGAAACATCCTTTTTGTAAAAGACAGCGCCTTTACCGATCCCATGCGGCCGCCCGTCAAGTTTCATCATGATGCGCATAATCAAAAGGCAGGCATCACCGAATGCAATGTTTGCCACCACATATATGAAAACGGGCAAAAGCTGGAATTCGATGCATCAATCGGCATGGAATGTTCTCAATGCCACCTGTCCGGGAATAATAACTCAAAAATGGATCTGATTCGGGCCTACCACCTGCAATGCCGGGGATGCCATTTAAAAGAGGCCGCCGGACCGGTCCTTTGCGGAGAGTGCCACCAAAAAACCGAAAAATCCAATTAAAACGCTGCTGATCCGCCAAACAAAAATAAAACGGAGCTTTTCATGGCCAAAAAAATTTTAGTCATCGATGATGATCCATACACAGTTAAGTACCTGGAAACCCTGTTTCAAGATAATGGGTATGAGACCTGCAGCGCGGCGAACGGCGTAGAAGGCCACGACGTAGTCAAAGCTGAAAAGCCGGACCTGATTACCCTGGACCTGGAGATGTCCCAGGAGTGGGGCACCCGGTTTTACCGGAAATTGTCCAAGGACCCGGAGTTAAAAGATATCCCCATCATTGTGATCAGCGGGATGCCCAGCAGCCACCTGGCGATTAAAAAAGTGGCGGCGTATTTCAGCAAACCGTTTGATCCGGATGAGGTGTTAAAGAAGGTCCGGGAAATTATTGGATGAGGGCCAAACAAAATGTTCAATATCTGCTAAGGGGCGCCCTTTTGCAGACACCGGCGCCAAAAAAAAATTGCTCAAAAGCCGATGATGAGTAAGCTTATCAACACCCTCAGAGAACGTCTGGCGACCAAGCTGATCGTCTCCGTCGGCATTGTCCTGGCGATATCCCTGACCGCCTGGACCTGGTTCAACATCCACAATCAACGCGACAAATTAACCCAAAATGTCACCCAAAACATAGACCGGCTGAGCAATACTATCAAACTCGGCACGCGCTATGCGATGATGCTCAATTCCCGGCCCGATCTCACCCAGATTATCAACAATATCGCCCAGCAGAAGGAAATCAAGGCCATCCGGATATACAACAAATCCGGAGAAATCAAATTTTCCAACAAACCCGGAGAAATCAACCAGCAAACAGCTATTACCGACGAAGCCTGCCATATCTGCCACCGCCGCGATCCGCCCCGGGAGCACCTCAAGCTCTCACAACGCACGCGTATGATAAAAAAGCCCGGCAGCCCTCGGCTGATGGGCATTGTCAGCCCCATTAGAAATGAAAAAGATTGCACCACCGCGGCCTGCCATTTCCATGGCAAGGACCAGAGCGTACTGGGCATCCTTGACGTGGTCGTATCCCTTGAGAATACCGATCAGTTTATCGCCATGCTGGAGCGATGGACCATCGGGTTTACGGCATCCCTGTTTATTGCCATTTCACTGATCCTCTGGATCATCGTCATGCGCTTTGTGAATCAGCCCATACAAAAGCTCATCCGCGGCACCCGCCTGATTGCAAAAGGGGATTACCATGCTAAGGTCGAAATCCGGCAATTCGACGAGATGGGAAAACTCGCCCGGGCAGTCAACCAAATGGCTGATGAAATTGACCGGAAACAGGGGGAGGTCAACAAGCAAAAACAGGAATATCAGAGACTCTTTGAACAAGTACCCTGCTTTATTACTGTAGTTGACCGATCTTTTCACTTGAACCAGTTCAACACCGAATTTGCCAGGCATTTTGAGCCCAAGTATAATGATTACTGCTTTTACGCCTACAAGGGCAGGCATGAAAAATGCGAATACTGCCCGGTGGAAAAAACCTTTGCGGACGGAAAGCCCCATTTCGGCGAGGAAAGCGGTATTGACAAATACGGGGAGACCAAGCACTGGATCGTTCGGACCGCGCCGATTACCAATGAAAAGGGGGAGGTAATTGCCGCCATGGAGATGTGCCTGGACATCACCCCCCGAAAACGGCTTGAAGAGCAGCTCAAGTCCTCGGAAGAAAAATACTACGCCATTTTCAACAACATCCCCAACCCGGTGTTTGTCCTGGATAACAACACCCTGGAGATTCTCGACTGCAACGAGAGTGTCGAGGGGGTCTACGGATATGAGAAAACTGAACTCATCAGCCGGCCGTTCATGGATCTTTTTCTGGAAAACGAGGTTGACTACTACCGGGAAAAAATCACTACCTCGGCGGTGATTAACAAAGTGAAACAGTATGATAAAAACGGGAATCGCGTTTATGTCAACATCCGGGTGTCCCCCTCGGAATTTGCCGGGCTCAAGGTGTATCTGATCACCACCAGTGATATCACCCAGCGGCTTGAAACCGAACAGCAGCTGGTCCAGGCAAGCAAAATGGCCACATTAGGGGAGATGGCCACCGGCATCGCCCATGAGCTGAATCAACCGCTTTCGGTCATTAAAACCGCAAGCGGCTTTCTGATTAAGAAGCAGCAATCCGGGGCTGAATTGGCGGCCCCCACATTTCAGTCCATGCTTGAAAAGATAGACAGCAACATCGACCGGGCCACCAAAATTATCAATCATATGCGGGATATCGCCCGCAAATCCGATCTGCAGCTCCAGCCGATGCAAATTCAGGTTGTCATCACCAAAGCCTATGAAATGTTTCAACAGCAGTTAAAACTCCGGGAGATTTCGGTTGAATGGGATCTGCCGGAAGACCTGCCCGAAATCAACGGGGATCCGGATCGGCTCGAGCAGGTGTGTATCAATCTGTTTGTCAATGCCCGGGATGCCATTGAGGAAAAATGGGGGGGCACGGCGTATACCGAAGAAGACAAAAAAATCCGGATCTCCGGCAGAACCGAAAACCAGTCGGTGATCATCGAATTTTGCGATACCGGCGCCGGCATCCCGAAGAATATGACTGACCGCATCTTTGAGCCCTTTTTTACCACCAAAGAGGCGGGAAAAGGTACGGGGCTCGGGCTTTCCATCAGTTACGGCATCATCCGGGACTGCGGCGGCGAGATAAGTGTGGGGGAAAGCCCGTCCGGCGCCCGATTTATTCTTAAATTTCCTGTAAGGCAAAAAAATGAAGAATCCGCCGATTTTAATCGTTGATGACGAGCCGGATATCCGGGAGGTTTTGGAAATCTCCCTAACGGATGCCGGCTATACCGTGTATACGGCCGAAAGCGGGGCCGCCGCGATGGAGGTGTTCCGCGAAGTCAATCCGCCGATCGTGATGACAGACATTAAAATGCCCGGCATGGACGGGATCGAACTGCTGGAAAAGATCAAAAAAGAGAACCCGGAAACCGAAGTGATCATGATTACCGGCCATGGGGACATGGATGTGGCGGTTCAGAGCCTTCACCATGACGCCACGGATTTTATCACCAAACCCATTAACGACCATGCCATGGAAGCCGCACTCAAAAAGGCCAGGGAAAGAATCGCGGTTCGGGAAAAGATGCGGGAGTATACGGAAAATCTGGAAAACCTGATCCTTCAAAAATCCCAGGAACTCTCCTCATCAAGCCGGCAGCCGTCAGGCGATGAGGGTGACGGGCTTTCCGATGACACGGTTTTTGACGAGCTGCCCTGCTTTATCGGCATCCTCAACCGGCAGTTCTATTTTACCTCCACCAACCGGTGGTTTAAGGAAAACTTCAACGGCGGGATTGATAAAAAGCGCTGCTATCAGATTTGCAAACAGGCGGAGGAGCCCTGTAAGGAATGCCCGGCCGCCGCCACATTCGGAGACGGCCAGCCCCATGAGGCCAAAGCGGATTATACCACAGCCGAAGGCAAAAAATACCCAGTGCTGGTCTGGACCTCGCCGATCCGAAATGCCGACGGTATCATCCACCGGGTGCTGGTCATGGCCACGCCCATCGACCGGCTGACGGATCTGCAGGACCATTTAAGCTCTCTGGGCCTTATGGTCGGCTCGGTTTCGCATGGGCTGAAAGGGCTGCTAACAGGCTTGGACGGCGGGATGTATATGCTGGACTCCGGCCTTGAAAAAGAGGACACATCCCAGGCCAAAGAGGGCCTCCAGATGGTCAAATCCATGACCGAGCGCATCCGGAATATGGTGCTGGATTTATTGTTCTACGCCAAAAAGCGGGAATTAAAGACCCAGCCGGTCAATGTGGCCGGATTTGCCGAAGATGTGGCGGATGTGGTGGCTGCCAAGCTGGAATGGCAGCAAATTGAATTTATCCGGGATTTTAAGAACGCCTCGGGCGAAGTTTCCATTGATGCGGGCATGCTCCGCTCGGCGCTGGTCAATATTCTGGAAAACGCCATGGACGCCTGCCTGGCGGATAAAGAAACCCCCTCAAAAATCACCTTCAAGGCTGAGGCCCGTGAGGACCAGATGATTTTTGAAATCACGGACAACGGCATCGGCATGGATGACGAGACCCTGCAAAACATCTTCACCCTGTTCTTTTCCTCAAAAGGCAAGCAGGGCACCGGTTTGGGCCTATTCATCGCCGACAAGGTGGTCACCGAGCATGGCGGCGAAATCCGGGTAAACTCTGAAAAAGGGGAAGGCTCGAAGTTTACCGTCACGATTCCCAAGTAAAGCATCCCGGCCCAAAGGACCAGGGTTTGGTTAATTCCAAAGGGATTTGTTTTCTTAAAAGTTCATCGACTTAGTGAAATTCCAAATAACAAATCACAAAAAACAAACAAATTACAATGACCAAAAACAATTAAGCACCGAATCTCAAATTACAAACAACCGACCATGACCAAAAAATAAGGACCAAAAATCCAAACAACAGCAAGCTCAGCACCGCCTTGTTTGGAATTTGGTGCTTGAAATTTGGAATTTGTTTGTCATTTGGTGCTTGGAATTTGTGATTTTAGACAAACATTCAAAGGCAGAGCCATCTATCTCTGACCTTGCCCAAAGGACCAGGCTTTTCGAGACTGAATAAAAAAGCCATCCCCGCTCGATAAACCTGGGTACAAGGATGGCTTTGAAAATATAACCATATTTGATTTCTTACATGCCGGGCAGCCCGTCAAGCAGCATGCCATCGTCTGAGCCGTTTAACTGAAAGCCCACCACCTTCTTATCTGATATAAACTTAATATAGGTGCCTGCGGTAATTGATCCGCCAAAAATATCCGCCGGTTGATCCACCAATTTTGCATAACCGTCCAATGAGATATCTTCTTCAGAAAGTTTTATTCCATCATCATCATAAAGGCGCAATATGATGTTGGCTTCTGTCCCGGTTGTATTCACAAAGGCGATTCCTGTCCATCCTTCCTGGTCCAGCTTGGGAAAAACCCCGTTTTTGCGCTGGATATTCACAGTGGAATAACCGGCCAGCAGATTTCCGTTTTTCGTGCCAAACAGTTCAAAGCCATTGAGCGGCTGGGAGGCATTAACTTTAAACCAGGCGGTCGTTTCAGGCAATTCCAAAGCCGGGATGTCGCCGATATATTTGCCCCCCGCTGGCATATTCACCGCAGTTGTCGAAAGCGCCGTGCCCGACTCCCTATACGGGGTGACCGTTAAATTTGCCTCGGAACTGCCTGGGTTGTAGGCGACAATGCCGGTCCACCATGTTTTATCACTGGCCACATGGGGAAAATAAAGTGTATCTGCTGAATCATCCTTTAACAGCACACCGCTTAATGTTTTACCCTTGCTGAACAGTTCCAGGCCGATAAACCCGGCGCCTCCGGTTATCACTGCGGATTCGATATCCGGCTGAGGAGTATCCCCGAAAAGCTGGGCGATAGTAAAGCTTTTATGCTCGCCAGGCGCCCAAGCCTTATTTTTAACAGCACCGTTGCTGAACGTAAATGTGAGTGTCTTTTCTGAATTCGTTGTATTGACAAGCGCTACGCCTGTCCACCAGCTGCTATTTGAAGCAATATGGGGGATATAGATGTCCTCCTTGTTGGTCTCCTGAACTGCAGGAACAGCCACCCGGTAGCGGCCGTCCTGGTAAAACTTGGTATACCCGCAGAGGCTTGTCGAGTTGCTCCAAAAAATTGCATAGCTGATGTCATCCGGATCTTTAAATTCCTCGCCCACAATCCAAGCTTTTCTCTC
>DATGCF010000304.1:0-3472 GCA_035312245.1 Desulfosalsimonadaceae bacterium | reverse complement strand
GTCTCGTCAATGTCGGTCAGAATCGTCCCCTGGAGCAGGTGCTTTGCCCCGCTTTCACGGACCAGGCGCCCAAAGACCTCACGGTAAAAAGTCCGGGTAATGGCCTCGCGTTTCTCCTCCGGGTCGGTGACACCCTTTAGCGCCGCAAAAAACTCATCACGCGCGTCAACCACTTCCACCGGCACACCGAGATCGCGGAAAAAGTCGGCGACCTGTTTTGCCTCGCCCGCGCGCATCAGCCCGTTTTCGATGAATACCGTCTTCAATTGATCACCCAGGGCGCGGTGGCCGAGCAGCGTCACCGTAGATGAGTCCACACCGCCGGAAAGCGCGTTGATGGCCAGTCCATCCCCGACACTGCTTTTAATCTCTTCTGCCTTTTCATTGATAAAACGCTCTGTATCGAGCACCTGTGCAGTGATTTCAGTAACCAAGCTGTTAATCTCCCTCGTTTTAAAAAGTAGGTGACAGGCTAAATAATCCGGCAACTTAGCATTCAATGACCCGGACCGCAACGGCTTTTTAGCCCATCACATTCGGCCGAAAAGCCAAACAGTTCAGGCTAAAGATACCTGATAATAAATCTTCTGAACCTTTTCAAAAACCCCCTGCCAGGAAAAGGCGGCAAGCCGATCTTTGATGGGGGTAAGATCGATGTCGGGCGCCTGCCCGGCAGCGGATATTTGCCGGAAAAGGGCTTCTCGCAGGTTTTTCTCAAAAATTTCCTCGTCCTCCTGGACCGGCTCGTCCACATTAATCAGACGCGGCATCGGCACCAGGTCGATAAAACCGGCCGAGCAAGCATCTCCTAAAAGTTCAGTCACTCCGGGCAGTTCGGTGGCCACAACCCGGCAGCCGCTCGCCAGCGCCTCCAGCAGCACCAGGGGCAGTCCTTCAAAAAAGGACGGCAGCACGAAAAGATGCGACCGCCGCATGATGCCGGAGAGCGTTTCCTGGGAGACCGCCCCGTATGCCGTCACTTGCCCGCCCATCTGCTCGGCCAGTTTCAGGCATTCGGCCATTTCCGCACCGCTTCCGCCGCCCACCAGATGAATATGCCACGGCCTTTCGTCAATCCGGGAAAGGGCTCGCAGCATCCACGGCACCCCCTTGGCGCGGCTCAATTTCCCGGCATAGACGATTTGGACCGGCTGATCTGCGCCTTTTGCCGTTTGGACGAACAGGCGGTCATTGTAGCCCGCGCCGACCACATGGATGGTTTCAGGCGGAATGCCATAAAGCTTGCTGATATTCGCTTTTTGCCCGCAGCTAAGTGCCATCACCGCATTTATACGCCGGCAGCCGGATAGCACGCGGGCCTGCAGATGCGGGCAGTTTTGAAACTGGCGGAGATCCGAGCCGTGGCAGTTTGTGACCATGGGAATATCCGGAAACAGCCGGCGGGTAAGAGAGGAGACAATCCACAGGTGGTGGCTGTGGATGATATCCGGCTGAAACGTTTCGACCGCCTCGGTGATCCGGTGGGAAAAAGAGGCCTCATAGGCATCGAGGTCTTCTTGTGACAGGGTGCAGAACCGTGCGCTGTCATAGGGCATGACATCGCTCATGCCAACGATGGAAAATGGCAGCCGCCCGGTTTCGCCGAAGGTGAGATAACGGCAGCTGGCCGCTTCGATGCTTTCCAGCTCTAGCGGGCTATCGCACTGAATGCCGGCGACCAGGTAATTTTCATGGCCCCACTTGGATGCCTCCCGGAGCATCGCCTGCAGATATATCCCGCTTCCCGTCGAATCGGGCCGCTGGCTGAGGATGTGGAGAATTTTAAGTAGGCGACGGTCATTCATCATCTCTGTCATCACGGTGCTTTTCAGCCTGTTATTCCGGCGCCCCTTTATCCGGCAGGACAATCACTGAATGGTTCACGTTTCCGGCGTCCCTGGCGAGCCACTGCATCGACCGCACCAGCAATTCAGCCTGTTTCCAATTGGTCGTCAAGGCCTCATTCGGGCAAACTTCCATGCACCCATAACAGCGGTAGCAGGTTTTCTGATCAATTTGTGCAACCTTGTTTTCATTAAGCCGAATGCTGCCGGTATCGCACACGTTTGCGCATGCGCCGCATCCGTCGCATGCATATGGATCAACGGCCACCGGAGGCATGAATTTCTGCTTCATTTTCAGCGGTGACACCGGGTTCATAACCGAAGATAATATCCCCATTGTGTTAATCTTCAGTTTCTTCATGTCCACCGCGCCGGCACTGCCTGATTCGATAGTTTGGGTGATACGGCAAACAGCGTCTCTAAATTCCGCCGCCGTCTTTTCATCTGGCTGCCCTTTGCCGAATTTTTCATCAAGGTCCCCGAGCCGAATCTTCCCATTTACCCGGCATGAATGGGGAGTCAGAAACTGCGCGCCGCCGATCACCGTGGACCCTTTTGCGGCCATCGCCTTTCCCAGCTGATAGGGCACATTGCTTGTCACACAGCCGCCATAGCAGGAATATACAAACGCGTAGCTGCCCTGAAAATCCGGTAATTGGTCAATCAATGCCATGGCAGCGGCCGGCACCGTCCAATACTGCACCGGCGTTCCCAGCAGGATGAGGTCATGCGTATTCGGTGTGGATTTTTCAACCGCCCGGGCAAGCGGCATCCGGGTCACCTCCCAGCCGCAGTCCGCCAGGGCCTTTTCGGCAATTCCGGCAACGCGGGCCGTGTTCCGGGACCGGGTATAGTATAGGATAAGCGCCGTACGAGGCATTTAACACCTCTCTATAAAAGGTTCAAAACATCAATGATTGGCCGATTTCCATAAATTGCAACATAGCCAGCGATTTTCTTGCAACGCATGGGATTAAAACCCCTTGATTTGCCTTTATTTTGCGTAATTCTGAAAAGTTAGCTTGGCCCGACCCCAAAAGCAACAAAAGCGATTTTCAAGAAGCTTCCTCATAGGTCACTCCGAAGATCGTGTCCGCCAGCCACTTTTTGAAGTCGGGGTTATCGCTGAATTGTTTGAACAATTCCGTGTGGTCGGAGAGCATTTCGATGACCACTTTTTCCAGAGCCCGGTCGTGCTCGAGGCGAGCCGCAGACTTGCTGCTGTTCTTCATGGCATTCTGGTATGCTTGGTCCGCCGCAACCTTGGCGGGAATGTCCTCTGTAATCACCTTACGGATGCGATCTTCGTCCTCCCAGTCGATGTTTCCAAAGCGGTCGTTGAATGCCTTTATGATGTTGCTCAGCGCGTCCAGTTCAGGTTCGGGCTTACGACCCCCACCGCTTGTGGGTACGGGGGCGATTTCAGAATCCTCGTCAGGCAGCGTAAGTTTCATTGTTTCCTGTTTTTCTGCTCGATAGCTTTCCATGTCAATGGACTCGAGGATGCCTTTTGACAAGTCCTCTTCCACGGGAGCGGGCAACTTCGGGGTTAAAAAATCAAGAAATATTGACAGCCTCTCCCACTCGGCATTCGTGTATGGCAAAACAGAAGCCAGGAACTGATACGT
>DATGCF010000303.1:0-16170 GCA_035312245.1 Desulfosalsimonadaceae bacterium | reverse complement strand
CAGGCGGTGGTGCCGTTTAAAAGAACCGATGTCTTCCATTCCATCGCCTCCTTTCCCACGGCCATCCCGGGCAGGTACCAGTCCGTAAATGAGCAGGACATGGCGGGCGGCTGCCTGGACATTTTATGGCGCAATCTGCTGTTCCATAACAATCCGCTTTGTCAAAAACCGCCCATTCCCTACGAGCACCTGGATGCTATCGCCGGCAGCGTGCCGCCGGGCTGTGACAACCTAATTTTTCTGCCCTGGCTAAACGGCGAGCGCACACCGGTGGATAATCCGCTGCTTCGCGGCGGATTCTACAATATGTCGAAAACCCATAACCAGAACCACCTCATCCGATCGGTGCTCGAAGGCGTGGCCTTTAATACCCGCTGGAGTCTCAAATATGTTGAACGGTTTATTCGAAAGAAGCTAACCCCCCTTAATTTTATCGGCGGCGGGGGCCAGTCGGATCTTTGGTGCCAGATTTTAGCGGATGTCTTAAACCGCGACATCCGGCAGGTGACACATCCCATGCAGGCCAATGCGCGGGGGGCAGCGTTTATCGCGGCAGTCGGGCTGGGCTATATCGATTTTTCCGATATCCCCGATCTTATCCGCTTTCGGCACACCTATCAGCCGCAGCCTGACAACCGGGAAACGTATGACCGGCTTTTTGCCGCATTCATCCCCATCTATAAAAAAAACCGGGCGATTTTCCGCCGGCTGAATGCCGCCTGAATATCCGATCCTTTCAATTTTACAAAAATTCTCGAATACGGCTGCAAAATACGGTAAAAGAAGAGCAAGAGTAAGAGTAAGATTAAGAGTAAGATTAAGACGGTACGGTAAGGAGCTATTAATCATGGCGCTCTCCCCCATCGACATTTACCGGGATATTCTGCCGCAGACCAACTGCGGCGACTGCGGGTATAGCACATGCCTGGATATCGAGTCCATCATGTTTTTAAGTGAACGGATCTGCAACCTGCTATGCGAGAATGCCGGTAATTGATGGCGCTTTCCGAACATATCATCATCCTCCTCTACCATCACATTGCGGAGCCGCCCGCCAATGCCGGGGTGCGCGGCCTTTATGTCACGAAGGGCCAGTTTAGAAAGCAACTCGCCTGGATGATAAAAAATGGATTTGACTTTACCACATTTCATCAACTGGCCGCCGGGCGGGCGCCGGGCGAGCACCCAACGGTTATTCTGACATTTGATGACGGCCATCTGGATAATTACACGCACGGGTTTCCCGTTTTAAGAGAGTTTCAGGTACCGGCGGTAATTTTTCCGGTGGTCGGGGATATCGGCAAGCGCAATCTCAGGTGGGACGTCGACAATAAATGGCCGGTCGACATGATGACTGTCCATCAAATCCAGGAAATGGCGGAATGGGGTGTCGAATTCGGCTCTCACCTGATGAGCCACGTCCGCCTGGGCCATATTGAACAAAGCACCGGCCGCCGGGAGTTAACGGAATCAAAAAAACGGCTTGAGTCAATCACCGGCCAAACCGTCCGCACCATCGCCTATCCGTTCGGGGATGTAAATCCAAAAATCCATCAAGCCGCGCACAAGGCCGGCTATCAATTCGGGGTAACCTGCGAGCCGGGCATTGCCACCCCCGAAAAGCCGCCGCTGCTTTTGCCCAGAAATGTGGTCAAAGGTTCCAAATGGTATCACCCGATCAAATTCAGGCGCATGATGCAGGCATTCAAACAACAAATAGAAAGATCTTAACGGATGCGGTTTAAACAGAAATTCATGCGGGAGCGGCTCGTGCAGAAACTGGCCACCCCATTTGGCCGGAATCTGAATCCTGATAAGTGGGTATTTATCGTGGGATGCTACAACTCCGGCACCACCCTTCTCTCCACCATCCTTGGCAATCACCCGGACATCGCCGTTCTCCCCTACGAGGGGGTGGTACTCACGGACGGCCTCCCCCGGCCCGAATCCTTCGGCTGGAACCGCATGTGGTGTAAATGCCAAAAGGAGATGGTGCCGGCGGCCAACGGCCGCGGTGAAAGAATTGCCCGCCGGATCCGCCGGCAATGGTCGTTTCTTTTCGGGGACCGGCCGGTGCTCCTTGAAAAGTCCATTGCCAATACCGCCCGGACCCCTTTTTTAAACCGGCATTTCCGGCCGGCATATTTTATCTACATGATTCGAAACGGCTATGCCGCGGCCGAGGGGATCCGGAACCGGGCCAAACCCCGGAAATGGGGACGAGATGAATTCGGCGAAAAATACCCGATTGAGCTCTGCGCCGAGCAATGGGCGGTCTCCGATCGGGTCATGGCAGCGGATGCTAAACAGCTGGACCGCCTGATGACGGTCAGCTATGAAAGTTTCACGGAAAACCCGGCAAAAGCCATGCAAAAAATTACCGGATTTTTAGAGATTGCGCCCATGGCGGAAGAAATGCTCACGCGTTCCTGGCGCATCCATGGCTATGATTCCCCGATCAAGGACATGAACGCGGAAAGCATTGCCCGCCTGAGCCCGGAGGAGATGGACCGGATTGAAGCGGTGGCCGGGGATGTGCTTGAAAAGTATGGATATATAAATAAGGTATAGGGTTTAAGGTTTAAGGTTTAAGGTTCAGGGGTTGAGGTGGGAGTCTGACTTCTCCACCCATAAAACCTGAAAGTAGCATTCCGGCCTATAGATATTCAGCCATGATTTCCGTCACTTCCTTTACCTGAAGCCGGTTTTCCAATCCTTCAACCTTGGCCGCATCTTCAAGCATCACCGCGCACAGCGGACAGGCCACGGCCAGCACATCCGCCCCGGTCTCAGCCGCCTCTCTCACCCGCACCCGGCCGGGCGAGTCCTGTTCCGCAGATAAAAGGTCTGTAAAGAAATTACCGCCCCCGCCGCCGCAGCAAAACGCGTTTTTCTGGTTCCGGTCCATTTCAATCACCTGCATATCCGGCAAGGCTTTGAGCAGCATGCGCGGGGACTGGTAATCCCAGTTGCGCCGGCCCAGGTAGCAGGGATCATGAAACGTGATGCGCTGATTGCTGCCATTTGATTGGAACTTCAGACCGTCAAGGGAAAACGCCAGAAGCTGTGTATAATGCACGACCTGATAGCTGCCGCCAAGCGCCGGGTAATGGTTTTTGATGGCATGCAGGGAGTGGGGCGAAAGGGTAATAATTTTTTGGACGCTCTTTTGTTTGAAAATCTCGATATTTTTTTTGGCAAGCTCCTCAAAAAGCGGGGTCTCGCCCATTTCATGGACATCATTGCCGTCAGAGACCTCCTCGCCCGAAAGAATACCAAAGGAGATGCCGGCCTGTTTAAGGATTTTAGCCACTGAGCGGGCGATATCCTGTCCCCGCGTGTCAAACGCGCCCACATCATCGACAAAAAACAGGTAGTCGTGATCCGAAAAGACCGGGATGTCCAGATCCGCCGCCCATTCCGGCCGTTTTTTGCCCGGCTTGCCATAGGGGTTGCCATGCAGCTGCACCTTGGTCAGATAATCGCGGACCGGTGCGGGCACCTGGCCGGCATCCAGAAAGGCCTCCTTGCCGGCAGCAAACACCTCGAGCAGCAAATCCTTGAAATTGGGGAAGGCGCACTGTTCCACGCAGTTGCCGCAGGTGGCACAGGAGAACATGATCTCCCCGAACCGCCGGCTGTTGGATATCTCATTGTTCAGCCACGCCCGCAAAAGCCACATCCGGCCGCCGGGCGAATAGGTTTCAAACCGGAACGCCTGATAGGCCGGACAGTTGATATCCGTATAATTTGAGGGCAGCTTGCAGTAGCCGCACCGGAAACATCGGTGGAGGATCTCTTCATGTTTCATGACGCTAATTCCTTACATCTTGACAGTCTCATAAAAAGCCGATTGAGGATGGCAAAATAAAAAGTTCAAGATCAAGGCGCCGCAAATCCCGAGGAATGCAGCGTACAAAGGAGTACGTGAAATTCCGAGGGATGCAGCGCAACGCAGATATTGGACTTTTTAGGAAGCCATCATGCCTGCTCCCAGTTGCCCGGATTCATTATATGATTCGGATCCAGGGTCTCGCGGATCCGGTTCATGAGGGCAAAGGTCTCAGGGGCCATTTTTTCGATGATCTGCTGCTGGGCCGGCAGTTCCGCCTTCCAGGGGATCCCCCCCATTTCGAGCGCGGCGGCATTGGTTTCCTCCAGCGCATGCTGGGCCCGGGCCATATCCTCCGGATCCGCCCGGTTAAAGGCATAGGCGTAAAAAAACATCATGGCATGGCCGGCCCCGACAATCCGGGCGCCCATGGAATAGCTCACATCATGTTTTCCAGCGATGCTAACGCCTGCCTGATAGGCCTCGGGAAAGTGCTCGATCGCCATGATGGCCCCGACATATTCAAACCCGCCGCCCTTTCGGACATCGGCAAAACGCGCCAGATCCGGGGACGGCAGCTGCATGAACCGGGCCTTCTGGGGCGGGGGCATGGGCAGAAACCCGCCGCTTTTGTTGTCGATATAGTCTTTTACCGAGATCTGCAAAAGGTTCCGCTTAAAGGTGAGCTCCTCTCTGCTGTGGGCGCCGTAGGCGATATTGATGTGCATAAAGCCCCGGGCCCATTCCGGCTTGGGCGTCATCCAGGGGGTCATGTCTTCGGCCAACTGGGTGCTGGTTAACTTGGCGATCACATCCGGCATATCCCGGGCGTCTTCGGTGACAAAAATCAATAAATCATTGTGCCGGTAGTTGGGAAACAGCTTGATCCCAAGCCGGGTGACAATGCCGGTGGTACCCGACCAGCCCATGAACAAACCGGACAGATCCGCGAGCGGCGCCTTGCCGAACCAGTCCGCGGAGACGCTGCAGGAACCGGTGCGGACAATTTCACCGGTTGGCAAAACCACCTCCATGCCGGTCAGCATGTCCGAATGAAACCCGCCCAGCACGGAGAGGTGGCCGGAGCCGTGAATGCAGATATTGCCGGCAAGCGTCGCAATGGGCGGGGCATCCGGCATGGAGTGCTTGAGCGCCGGATGGTGCTTCTTGAGATACGCCTGAAGCATGCCCTGGGAGGTGCCCCCTTCGACCACCGCGTACCGGCTTTTGGGATTCACCTCGGTTATTCGGTTCATCCGCTTCATATCCAGGATCATGCCGCCCTTTAAGGCGCGGGTGAGCCCGGACAGCACCAGCCCCCCGCCCATGGGCACCACCGGCACCTGGTATTCGTTTGCCAGCCGCATGATCTCTGAGACCTCTTCGGTGCTTCCCGGCATGACCACCATGTCCGGCTCTGCCGCCGGCATCGTGCCCTGGTCCATGGAATATAGATACCGCTCTTCCGGCTCTGCCGAAACAAACCGGTCACCGACAATCGCTTTTAATCGCTCCATTACTTCCGTCATGGTCACTAATCTCCCAATGCCATTTGAACCAGATCGCTTACCAGAATGGGCATAAGTCCGTTCTCAGCCACCTCCTGGCCCAGGGTGGCCATGCAGAACGGACAGTTGAACACACAATACGTCGCTTCCGCGGCCTGCATATCCTTGATGTTTTTCGCCACCAGTTCATCCGCCAGGTTATCCCGCTGCTGGGCACGCGGCACGCCGCCGCAGCAAAGGGTATTCTCCCGGTCGTATTTCCGGGGCACCCGGTCGGCCCCGATTTTTTCAAATATCTCATCGAGCACCAGATCGGTCTGCGGGATCAGCCGGTTGGAACAGGGCCGCTGATAGGCGATCTTCACATTAAGCGGGGCGATGTGGTCGGCCAGCTCATCCAGCCGATGATTGATATAGTCAAACAAATGGATCGGCTTAAACGGCACATCAATGCCATAGGCCGGGGCCACGCTGGTATAGGTGCCGTAGCATTCATCATGGAAGCAGATCATCTCCTCCACGCCGGCATCCTTGAGGTAGTAGGTCATGATGTTATCGATCATCTGCGGCACGCGTTCTTTAATGGTCGAGTTCCTGGCAAAATGCAGCCACATGATGTTGCAGAATATATCCGTGCCCACAATCACCGATGCCCCCTCAAAGAGCTTTCCCCGCACGCATCCGGTTAACATGGGAAAGGCGCACATATTGACCACGGGCGGAGATACCGCCTCCTTCTGGATGCGGCCCTTGGGCCCCATCATTTTGAGCTGCTCGGTCACAATCGGCCGCGGGGCGGGCAAAAGCCCCAGCTGCTCCTGACGCTCCACCAGCAGATAGAAGGGATTGTTGTCATAGGGACAGTATTCCTGGCAGGCGTAGCATGTCAGGCATTCATCCAATACCCGGCTGTGTTCGCCGGCATTGATTTTTAGCTTTTCCGCTTTTGCCTCCGCCACATCCCTAAAATCGATGTACTGGCATTTCATGAGGCAATCTACGGTTTCGCATTGGTTGCAGATTTCCGGATCAAATTGGATTGCTTCCACGACTCTCCTCCGAAATTAAATGTTCCGCGCCAGAATGGCCGCCCCGATGGCGCCGTTTAACTGGGCGTATTCAGATACCCGGATCTTTGTGTCCAGCTTGTTTTCAAGCGCGCGGACCGCGCCGATGTTCTTTGCCACCCCGCCGGTCATCATCACCGGGTCCACCACACCGACCCGCTTGGCCAGCGCGGACACCCGGGCGGCCACAGACTCATGGATGCCGGCGATGATGTTCTCCCGGGTTTCGCCCTTGGCAATCAAAGAGATCACTTCGGATTCGGCAAAAACCGTACAGATGCTGCTGATTTTGGCGGGATTTTGGGATTTTAAAAAAATATCCCCGAATTCATCCAACTCCACCTCCATGGCCCGGGCCATGACCTCAAGGAAACGCCCCGTGCCGGCCGCGCATTTGTCGTTCATGGCGAAATCAACGACCTTTCCGGCCTCATTGATCCGGACCACCTTGCTGTCCTGGCCGCCCACATCGATGATCGTGCGCACCTCGGGGTCGATAAAATGCGCGCCCGCCCCGTGACAGGTGATTTCCGTGATGGCCTTATCGGCAAAATCCACCGTATTCCGGCCGTACCCGGTGGAGACAATGGTGTGGATATCCGAGGCGGCCATGTTAAGCGCCGCCAGGGTCTCATCCAGAACCGTCCGCCCGGCTTTTTTAGCGTTATAGCCGGTAAAAATCACCCGGGAGCCCAAAATATGATCATTATTGAAAAGCGCCGCCTTGGCGGTAATAGAGCCGATATCAATGCCGGCGGTAATCATATAATTAAACCTTGTTTAAAGTGATATTAACCATTTTATGGTTTAAGTTTAACGATTTCATAAAAAGTCAATTTTGAGATGGCAAAGCAAAAAGTTCAAGATCGAGGCGCGCAAATCCCGAGGAATGCAGCGTATATAGGAGTACGTGAAATTCCGAGGAATGAAGCGCAACAAAGATATTGGACTTTTTGCGAAGCCATCACGATTTCAGCGTTTCCATGAATGCATCTATCCGGGTCTCAATCTGGCTTTCCGAAAAACTCCGCTCATCCACCATGTCCGCTTCCAGGATCAGGGTGGGGATTTTGAGCTCTTCCATGACGATTTTCTGCAGGTCATACTGGCCCAGGGAATACGGCTTGCAGCTGCGGTTCGAATGCATCACCAGCCCGTCCACATCGTATTTTTTAATAAGCCGGCGCAGGGTGTCGATCATGAGATCGAGCGATACGTTGATATAGACCTGGGAATAGGCCACCGCCATGCTTTCCAGAAAATTTTCCTCGTCTAACAGGGGCAGCACACCGCTCCATGCTGAGGTATAGGTGTCCGCCACCAGGCAGGCCTCATGGCCGGCAAACTTATCGGACAGCCATTTGGTCCGGTACCAGACCGGAAGGTTATCCCATAGGAGTCGGTATTTCTCGTTCGGCACCATGCCGATGCCCTGATTGATGCGTTCCTGCATTTCATCCCGGAGCTGGCGGTAGTAATCCACCGCCACCTGGGTGCCCCGCAGGGTAACAATCAAGGCCAAGTGAAAAAAGGCATCAAATGCGGTCATCGGCGCCGGTTTATGGGCGCCTGAATCCAGAACCGCCTGCCACAGCCGCAGGCCCTCGAGCGATAGGCGGCCCACTTCCTGCATCCGGTCATAATCCATCTTTTTACCGCAATTTTCTTCAAGAAAGGCAATATATTCGTAGATCTGATCGATCACATACTGCTTGGCGGCCGGCGGAAACTCCCGGTGGGTAAACGGGGTATCGAGCATAAATAGCGGCACATCATAGTACCGGGCCGCCACCTCGTACCATTTCATGACGGTCCCGCATATGTTATTGCAGCATACCAAAAAATCCGGCTTGGGCAGGCCCCCGATGGGGCCGCCGTCAGTGACCGCGCACCCGATATCCGCCCGGGCATAGGAGCATAGCTCCCGGGGATAACCCAGTTCCTCCGCCTTTTCGCAGAGATCGATCCCCATTTTGGAGGCACCGACCATGGCCCCGTGGTTTTCCGGGTAGACCGGGATCACATCCATGGCGATCAGAGGCTCCACCGGTCCGCCGCTGGTGATCCAGGCCACTTTTTTACCTGTATCCGCCGCGCCCTTGGCCTCGATATAGTAATTGGTCATGATTTCTTTCATTTTTTGAACGGATTTAATTTTCCGCTTTTCTTTTTCCGGATCCGTTCGTTTGGAAGAATCTGACATCATTTTCTCCAGATGGGTAAAGGATTCTATGAATCCCGAACTATGAACCGTTAACCTTGACCACGGAACACTGTTTATAACATATCGACAAACGTTTCAAACCGGGTTCTGAACTGGCCCTCGCCGGGAAGCTGCTCTTCCACCTCAAGCAGCAGCGTGGGAATCCCGGCCTGATCCATGAAGCCTTTGAGGTATGGATAGTCGAACCCATGGGGGTCGCAGAATTTTAAAAACAGAAAAATCACTCCGTCGATCTGATGCGCCTTGACCAGTTGCCTTAAATGCTCACCCCGCGCAGTGATGCCCATGTGCTTGGCCGGACAAACCACTCGGTTAAGATACCGGTCGGCAATGGCCTCGATGGGGTCCCCCGCTTCTTCGACTTTGCCTTCAAAATACCGGGTGCCGGTGCAAAGGTCATCCCAGACCACATCACCGCCCGCCTCTTCGATAAAATGATAGATGTCCGGATGATTGCAGATACCGCCGCTTATTAGTATGCGCTTGCGTCCGGTTGAATTAGCTTCCGAAGCCCTAACCTGCAGATCCGCCCATAGGGCGTCCAAATGGTCGGCCAGATCCGGCCGATCCATCACCATAGCCGCCTTCATGATCGCATACATGTCTGCGGAAGCCAGCACGCCGGGATGCTGGCTCTTAAGCTGATAAATCCGCCCGAGCAGATCGCGGATGCGGTTATGGGTGTGAATCGCCTGTTGCAGATCCGAATCCGATATGGATACATTCAGGCTCTGCCCAAGTTCTTCGCGAAAGCTGTTTAAGACCGCGATCATATAGGTCCGGGCACTCCGGGTGGTGAGCTTAACCGGCAGCACCACATCAAAATGGGTGTCCATGCCGGCATTCAGCCGCCAGATATCTGACAACCGCTGAATCGAATCACAGGTATGCGGAAAAACGGCACCCTTTAGAAACGACAGGTTGCCTTTCAGGGCATCCTCCAGTCCGCCCCGTACCAGGGAGCAGCAATAGGACTGCAGGTGCGCATCAGCCAATGAAATATCCCCCTGCGTGCCAAAGATGCGGAACGGCACCACGCCGGCGGCGGTCAGTATTTCTTCGGGGGTATAGGAACAAAAATAGCCTAGAATGGGCTTTTCGATGGCTGGCTGGCTGGCCCGGGCATAGCCAAACGGATCTTGCGCCACGGATCGTAGTTTCTCCAGAGGCTCCATATTTCAATCCTGAAGCTTAATTCTTAAAAAGGATAAAATTTTGCAGGTACAGTATCGCAGCCGGTGGAAGGGTGTCAAGAATAAAGAGCGAGCGCTCGTTTTTTAAATATAGTCTTTTATCGCCCCGCCCGTTAGCCTTTCGAAAATCTGTTTAATGATTGAAAAAGCGTTTACCTATCGTTCGCGCCCACAAGAGTAATTATCTAAACAAATAAAATAAATTAATTTCTTGACAAACCGGTTTGGCGTATTAAGTATTATACTAGATGTATAGTTTAAACTAATTTAAAGAATAGTTCGGTTTAACAAAGCCCCCGGTAAAAGCTGAAACGCCCGTAAACTGGATAATTCTAAAGCAGCTTAACTTAATTCAAGAAAACAGAGGAGATATCATAATGAGCAAAGAGAAAAAAACAAACAGCGAGCTGATTATCGACACCCTAAGAAGCGGCAAGGCGCTTCGTTCACCTGATATTACCGAGATGGTGGGCGAAAATTCGGGAAAAGACATTAAAATCCAGGATGTGGCCAGCATCCTGGCCAAACTGAGCAACAGCAACAAGTGCGACCTGGGCTATCTGATAAAAAAGCAGAAAACCGACCGCGGCTATGTCTACAGCCTAGTAAAGGAAGCATTTAATCTTACCCCGGAGCAGACTTACGACCTGACCCGAAAAACCGGCAAAAATCGATTCACCATGGAGGAGGCGATCCGCAAATATCCGAGCCTCAAAAAGTATGTCAAATCCACACGCGCGAAAACCCCAGCGAAACAGCCCGAGGCCCGGCCCGCCAAGCGGGCATCAACCGCGGCGTCGAGTCACAGCCGGGAAATTTCCGGCGAGTCCTTGACCGATCTGCTTGGCGAGCTGGTTAAAGAAATCACCGATCAGGGGGGCCTAAACATCAATGTCAACCTGACCGTCAACTTTAAAGGTCTCGGCAATTAAGGCCAAATATTTGTAAAAAAAGTATTTATGGAAATTCAACGTTATTCGTTCGGAAATATTGTGATCAACGGCATTCACTACACCGATGACATCAAAATCATCGGTAAAAAGGTCGTGCCGGATTGGTGGCGCAAATCCGGGCACCGGGTCAAGCCGGAGGATATTTCGGATATCCTGGCGGCTGAGCCGGATATTATTATCCTCGGCAAGGGCGAGCCCGGCCAGATGGCGCCTACCCGGGCCCTTGTTGACCTGCTGCAGGAAAAAAACATTGAATTGATCGAAAAACCGACCAAAGAAGCGGTCGCGACGTTTAATAAACTGCACCAAAACGGTAAAAATATCGCCGCCGGCTTTCACCTGACCTGCTGAAAGCCGGCGGGCGGATATCCCGCCATAACTTCCCATCGTGCATTAAATCCACCTTTTAAAAAATCCCCCGTTCACTGTTCTCAGTTTACAGTTCACGGGTTTTATTTAACAAGGATTATCTGCAAACCGTGAACCGCAAACCGTAAACGGTTACAAAAAATCTTTTGGCATTTTAGGGGTCTCAGGTGTATAAAGAACGTTTCCCGGCGCCATTTTGCAGCCGGGAAACGATTTTTTAGGACACCGCAGATGACCCGTAACGAAAAAATTGAACTGCTGGCCCCGGCCGGCAATCCGGAAAAACTCAATATGGCCATACACTATGGGGCGGATGCAGTGTATCTTTCCGGAAAAGGATACAGCTTAAGAAGCTATGCGGGCAATTTTTCCCTGGAAGAAATGGCCGAAGGGATTAAGACGGCCCATGCCGCCGGCGTAAATGTTTATGTGGCGGTCAACGCGTTTCCGCGGCCTCGGGAAATGGACGATCTCGCCGCCTACCTCAAAGAACTAAATAATCTCCGGCCGGATGCCCTCATTATCGCCGACCCCGGCGTTATTCTGCTGGCTGGCCAGACGGCGCCAAGCATCCCGATTCACCTGAGCACCCAGGCCAATACCACCAACCATTGGAGCGCGCGCTTCTGGCACGCCTTCGGGGTGACCCGGATCAATGCCGCACGGGAACTGACCCTTGATGAAATCAAAGCGATCAGCCATACGGACGGTCTCGAAGTTGAAGCCTTTGTGCATGGCGCCATGTGTATCGCCTATTCCGGCCGGTGCCTGTTAAGCGGCTTCATGGCCCGCCGGAGCAGCAACCAGGGCCAATGCGCCCACCCCTGCCGATGGAAATACGCGGTCGTTGAAGAATTGCGGCCGGGGCAATACATGCCGGTGTCAGAAGATGAAAACGGCACCTATGTTTTCAATGCCAAAGACCTTTGCATGATCGAGCACCTGCCAAAAATGATCAACGCCGGCATTCATTCCTTAAAAATCGAGGGGCGGCTAAAGGGCCTGAACTATCTGGCCACGGCGATTAAAACCTATCGCGCGGCCATTGACGCCTACTATGAATCCCCATCCGCCTATGCGGTCCCGGCCGAATGGCTGGACGAACTCGCCCGGGTAGGCCCGAGAAAATATGGCACGGGGTTTTATCTAAATGATCCGGATGCGGTCCAGCCCAACTATGAAATTACCCCGCCCCCGGCTGCCCGCCGGTTTGTCGGCAAAGTCGGCCGGGTTTATGATGAGACGCTTATTGAACTGGCCGTTCGCAACAAGATCCAGGTCGGTGATCAGATCGACATTCTTAAAACCCATGGGAATAATGGGATAAATACCATTAAAACAATCCGGTCCCTTGACGGCACGGCTATGGACACGGCACAATCCAGTACTCGGGTAAACATCCGCCTGTCCCGTCCGGATCGGCTGCGGCCGACTGAGTTGGTCCGGAAAATTGAATAACAGCCATATACTTGGAAAACAGACACTATGGAAATCTATACAGTCGAAGACATGACCATCACCCTCGAAAAGGAGGGGGCGGATCGGTATATCAAAATCAGCTATCCCGTCCGGTACGGCATTTTCTCTGAAATCAAAACCCCGGATTATACCTTTCAATTCAACTTAAACGGCGAGATTAAAACCATCCAGGGCCGGGGCCGGGGCTGGCTGGATGCATCCGAGTGGCTGAAGCGCACCATGGGCAATGACTGGGCCTATTTTTCCGCGGGCGGATATACCGGGGCGATCGATTTTACCGGCGAATATTACGTGCCCTGCCTCTCCTATGATACCAATGCGGTTCTTTTCAGTGAGCGGTTTAACAGTGACGATGTGGCAGATGCATTTGATGCCTGGCATCAGCTGAGAGACCGGCTCGCGCAGATGGATTTGTCAAGCCACGGTCAAAAACTTTCCGATTTCGTAAACCGCGTGGTAAAAATGGGGCCGGCGGAACTGGCTGAGCGGGGCCGAGAATTCCATGAAATTATTGGGGGTGAAGTTTCAGTGCTCCCGCCGGATGCGCGGCATGTGGAGTATGATGTCATCCCGGTGATTGCAGCAGACGGCTGCCTGTATAACTGCGGATTCTGCCGGGTCAAATCCGGCAAGGGCTTCACGCTGCGCCCGTCAGATAATATCGAATCGCAGATTAAGGCCCTTAACGCCTTCTATGACCGGGATCTCATTAACTATAACAGCATTTTTCTGGGACAGCATGACGCCCTGTTTGCCGGTAAAGAGGTTCTGGCTTTTGCCGCCCGAAAAGCCTATGAAGGCCTGGCCATTGACCGGTCAACGATGAAGGCCCCCCGGGTTTTCCTGTTCGGAAGCGTGGATTCCATCCTCCGAGCGGATGAGGACGTGTTTGACACCCTGAACCGACTGCCGTTTTATACATATATCAACCTCGGGCTTGAATCCGCGGACGCGGATACCTTTAAGGTCATCCAAAAGCCGCTCACGCCCAAAAAAGTGGAAAAGGCTTTTGGCCGCATGATGGCGGTCAATAAAACCTACAGCAACATTGAGGTGACTGCCAACTTTGTCTATGGCGCCGATCTTCCGGAGACCCATCTGCCCTCGATCATCGATCTGACCCGTAACCACCTGGATCATTTTCACAGCAAAGGCACGATTTATATTTCACCGCTGGAAAATATCGGCTCCAAAGAAAAAATGCTGCATGAATTCACGGAATTTAAAAAATTATGCCGCCTGCCGTGCTACATCTATTTGATCCAGCGGCTCTAATTTCGGATGGCTTCCCCAAAAAAGCGATTTATGCGGCCACGGTATTTTCGCCGAAAGTAACACAAAAAGTGGTTTTTAAATCCGTCCATACTGTCATTTCGGGCGGCAGCGAGAAATCTTAAAAATAAGATTCCTCGTCACTGTCGTTCCTCGGAATGACAATTGCGGAATGCTCCAGAATAACAAAATATATTATTAGATTCCGCTTATACAAAATTGGGTGTCCGTTTACTCATGCCTGCCGATTAGCGCCTTGGCGGCTTCAAACTTCTCGTTCATGGTGATGTTTAAATCTGCGGCTTCTTTCAGCAAACGAGCGGCGTCATCCATCCCTGCCTGACTGGTCCGCTCCGCCCAATCCTTGTAGGTCGCCGCATGATCCTCGTTGTGCTTGATCCAGTGGTCCAGAATTTTTTTGAGCTTCTCCTCAAACGGCATTTCCCCGCTTTCCTCATGGCTGTGGTGATGGCCGTGCGAATGATCGTGATGTGTCATGATGTATCCTTTCCAGCAAATGCTTAGACAGAATTTTTGATTAAAAATTAAATATATCATGATCAGAGGGGAATGCCAAGCGGGCGCGTACTCGTATCACGGTGAATCTGTTCTGGGGATAAGCCCCATAACCATGGGGTTTATCGCATGTAAGGTCGGCACGGTGGCCGACCCTACAAAATGTCGGCACAGCCCGCGTAGAGCGGGCCACCGGGCCAACCATAAATTATTGATTTCATTAACCTAATACCTTGTACCCGACTACACCTTTCGGGGACCCATTTCTTAACCACAGAGAGCACAGAGGCCACAGAGAAAACATTATTTATAAGAAGCCTTCTCCGTTGATCTCTGTGTCCTCTGTGGTTTATATCCATTTCGGGCTTTCAAAAAACAAGTTACTTGGAAGTATTCCCCCCCGGGCTGCCGCCCGGGACCGAGCGTAAAAGTAACTTCTGCTATCGGGTAAAGGCACTAAGGCGCTAAGGCACTGAGTTGTTCAAGCTGTAAGCCTTGCGCTGTGCCGCACCCCCACTTTGAAAAAGGGGGGATTGGGGGGATTTGTATTGGGTCATGATGACAAATCCCCCTAAATCCCCCTTTTCCAAAGGGGGACTTAAAGGAAATCGCCCTTTTTTATAAGCTTTTTCCAAAGCCAAAAGCGCTGAGTCTTTTAAACCTTAAACTGTGAACTGTGAACCGTGAACTCGAAGTTACTTAGAAGCCCCTACCTTTTTCTGCGCAGCCGGGCCCGGTAAATGATGGCGATCAGATTCATGCCCAGCACCAGGGCAATGAGCACTAGGGCGGTGCCGTATTGCAGCCCCCGGGTCTGTTCGATATTGGTGCCGGCAGTCGCCAGCACATAGATATGATAGGGAAGCGCCATTACCGGATCGAGTATGGAGGAAGGCATCTGGGTGGTGTAATAGACGGCGGCCGTAAACATGATCGCCGCGGTCTCTCCTGCGGCACGACTTAAGGCGAGGATACCGCCGGTGATCATCGATGGCAGGGCCGCGGGCATAACGACCCGCGAAATGGTCTGCCATTTGGTGGCGCCAAGGCCCAGCGAGGCCTCCCGATAGGTATCCGGCACCGCCCGCAGGGCTTCTTCCGAGGTGCCGATAATCACCGGCAAAGACAAAATCCCCAGTGTCAGCGCCCCGGACAGGATACTTACCTCAAGCTTCATCCAGGTCACAAAAAACGCCAGGCCGAAAAGCCCGAATACAATGGAGGGCACACCGGCCAGATTATTGATGCCAAACCGGATCGCCCGCATAAGCGCCCCCTGCCGGGCATATTCATTCAAATAGATAGCCGAGGCCACGCCCAGGGGAAAGGCAAACAGCATGGCCCCGACACTCAGGTAAACAGTGCCGACGATGCACGGAAAAATCCCGCCCTTTGTCATGGAATCGGTGGGCACCTGGGTCAAAAACGTCCAGTTGATGGCCTGCCATCCGTTTTTGACCAGAAAGAAAACCACAATCACCAGCGCAAAGGCATTAATCAACGCCGCGCCGCGGAACATCAGAAAAAACCCGGACTGGGAAAATTTCCGCCGCGCTGAGGTTTTTTCCGCCATATTGGTATGGGATGCCTGGTTCGTCATATGCGTATGATATCTTTCTATAGCGTGGCCGCGCCTACCTGCCGGTGCTTGTGCGAAATATAGTCTGCGATGAAGTTAAACATCAGGGTAAAAATAAATAACACCAATCCAATGGCAAACAGGGCGTGGTAATGCTCGCTGCGAAACGGGGCCTCCG
>DATGCF010000302.1:0-3642 GCA_035312245.1 Desulfosalsimonadaceae bacterium | reverse complement strand
TATTGCCTGGGCCCCATCAAACGCGGCCAGGGCAAACCGATAGCCGGACAGTTCGGCGATATCCCGGAACCGGAAACCCGATGATCCGAAAAGTAGGCGATCTGCCAGCCGCCGTCTGCCGGGGCCAGACAAAGCAATAATATTCTATTCCGAATTAATCATTGATGCACTGCGTTATAAAATGTTATGTAATTCTCGTATTTTCTGCTGTTATCGGAAGCCAAACCGCGATCTATAACCATAGGGCGATATTTATGATCTATTTTGATGAGCTGCTGAAGGCACCGGACTTCCACCAGGCGGTGGCAAGCTTGGCCGCAGACTTCCGAAAGGCGCACGGGCTGCCAAAAGTCCATCAGCTGGGGCTCTTGGTGGAAGATGTCGAAACCGCCGCCAAAGAACTCGAAGACCGCGGGATCGGGCCATTTTTTATTGCCGCCGGCTCGCCGGTATTCTGGATGGAGCGCGGCGATAAAAAAACCATCCAGGGCAGGCTGGGGCTTGCGTATTATCAGGGTATCGAGATTGAACTCCTGGAGCCTTTGGAAGGCTCGGAATTTTATACCCGGAGCCTGGATCCGGACGGCCGCATCGTGGTGCAGCAGCTGGGATTTCTGGTGGATGACGTGGAAACCTGGGCGGACAAGCTCACCATGGCAGGCACCTCTTTATGGCTGCTGGGCCGGCTCAAGCTGGGACCGGCAAAATACGATTTCGCCTATATGAAGCCCCTGGATGACAGCGATTTGATCATCGAATTTATCACCTGGCGGCTTTTGGGCGTGCGGATCAACCCGCCCGTCAAACTGCTAAAAACGCTGGCCCGGCTTGAAAAACTGACCGGAAAAGACACAATCCGGGTATAACCAATTTGCCTTCAAAAACAAGACGCGCCAATGAATCCTTTTATGCCGACCCCGGACGGCTTTTCAGCATATCCGAGGCCGTTGCAGCCCCACCTCAAGCGGTCTGGCAACTCCTGATTGATACGCAGGCCTGGCCGGAATGGGGGCCGTCTGTCGCGGCCGTGGCATGCAAAGACCGATACATCGGCCCGGCTGCCGCCGGCCGGATAAAAACCCGGGTCGGCCTCTGGGTGGGGTTTGAAGTCACTGATTTTATGCCAGGTACCTGCTGGGCCTGGCGGGTAGCCGGTATACGGGCGACCGGCCATCGGGTGGCTGCCCGGGATGAGCACAGGTGCCGGTTATTTTTTGACCTCCCGAAAATCGCCGCTCCCTACGCATGGGTCTGCCGCACCGCCGCCCGCCGCATTAAGCGGATGGCTGAAAATAGCTAAAAAAATTCTATATAGACAAATAGATAAAACAATCAGCTAAAATTTTTTATTCTATTTTTAACAAGGAGAAATTTATGGCGCCGGACGCATTCAGTATTGGAGACGCCTTTTCATTTGCCTGGCAACGATTTAAAAAAAATGCGGTCTTTCTTTTATTGTTGGGCGTGGGCCTCGGGATTCTCAGCCTTATCGCCAATGCCCTGCAACATGCCATTATGGCGGCGCCGCTCTTATTTGCCGTTGTCTATCTGATCGTTATCGGGATCAATGCGTTTGCCAGTTTTGTCATGGTGACCGCCTGCCTGGAAGTCCATGATTACGGAACCATTGAATTTGATGATCTCACCAAGGCCTTCCCGCAGTTCATTCCATACCTGATCGGATACGTCATTTTCGGGGTGGCCATTATCATCGGCTATCTCCTGCTTATCGTTCCAGGTATATTTCTGACGGTAAAGCTCTTTCTCTACATGTATCTGGTGGTGGACAAAAAAATGAACGGCATTGATGCCCTGAAGCTGAGCTATGAGATGACCACCGGGCATTTTATGGAACTGTTCCTGTTCTTCCTTAGCGTGCTGGTCATCAATGTCATTGGCCTGCTTCTTTTTGGCATCGGCCTGCTGGTAACCGTTCCGATAACCGGCATTGCCGGCGCCTATGTTTATAGAAAACTGGCCCAGAAGACATTCGCATGAAATGGCGCATCCCCGATTTAATCGATTTTGAATACCTGCTGCGGGCGCGTTCCAACAAGAACCTCGATGATGCGGCAGGGGATGCGGACCGGCGGATCTATCAGGCGTTTATCCATAACCATCCGGATATGGCCGAAAAGCCGGGATCGATTCGCCGAAGGGCCCTATTCAGGTACTGGCTATCCCGAAAACGGGAAGAAATTAAGACCGCCGCCGGTGATCAGGCCCAGCTGCCGGGAGAAGCGGCAGCGGAAACCCTCAGCCTGACCCGCTGGATGGCCGGCATTGCCGGCATCCTTTTCGGGGCCGGCCTGTGCGGATCGCTTTTGGCCTATGCCGGAGACGATCCGATTAATATTTTCTCCTGCCTTTATGTGATGATTGCGCCGCAGCTAATTCTGCTTTTGCTGCTTGGTGTATCGAGCGTTCTCCGGGTCCTCGGCCGCGGCAGATCCATCGGCGGGGTGTATCCCCTGTTAACCGGCATTTTCCGGCGGGGCGTCAAAAAACTCATCAATGCCCGGTATAATAAGCTTTCAGCCGCCAAAAGGGCCCGGATCGAGGCCGTGACCGGCATGATCGGTCAGAGCCGCAGCATTTACGGCCTGATTCTGTTCCGGCCCATTTTTATCATCGGACAGACCCTGGGCATATGTTTCAATATCGGTATTATCAGCGTCCTGCTCCTAAGGGTCACCATCACGGATCTGGCCTTTGGATGGCAGTCCACGCTTCAGCCGGCAGCGGAAACCGTCTACCGCATTGTGGATACCATTGCGCTGCCCTGGTCATGGTTTATGCCGGAGGCCATTTCCCATCCCACGGTTGCCCAAATCGAAGGGAGCCAATTTGTTTTAAAAGAAGGCATGCATCACCTGGACAGCCCGGCTCTAACGGCCTGGTGGCCGTTTCTGCTGCTTTCGGTGATCTTTTACGGACTGATCCCCCGGCTTTTAATTTTCGCGGTCACTGTCATTTGCCAGCACCGGGCCATAAAAAGGCTTTCATTCAACCATGCAGCCGGCGACCAATTGCTCTCAGCCATGAAAACCCCGCGGGTCAAAACCCAAAGCCGCGCGTATGAAAAGCCGGGCGATCCGTCATCCGCTGCTGCGTCCGCCGCCGGATCAGCCGGTACTGAAACCGACGAAACTCCTTTTGAAGCCCTGGCTCCGGCCGTGGTTCTGATACCTGAGGAGCTTTACGGGCAGTATCAGAAAGACGATTTAAGGGAACTGCTTCGGCCGCGGTTAGGCCTTGACATGCAGACCGAGATTGCCTGCAGCTATGATCCGGATGCTGATGTGGAGGCGATTCATAAAAACCTGCGCAAGAACGATAAACCGACGGATCTTCGGCTGGTCATCATACAAGAGGCCTGGCAGCCGCCGATTCAGGAGACGCTTTCCTGGATTACCGCTATCCGCCGGAAACTAGGTATCCAAAACAGCCTGATCATCGGCTTGATCGGCAAACCCGGGGGGATAAATATATTCACCCCCCCTGCGGATACCGACCGGATGATATGGGAGCATGCCATTGCCAAGCTCGGCGATCCGTATATGCGGGTTGAGATTTTAGGCGAATAGACTTTGGAAGGAAATATAGTGACGGATAGAACCCCTGTTTTCGCCATACTCGGCC
>DATGCF010000301.1:0-2771 GCA_035312245.1 Desulfosalsimonadaceae bacterium | reverse complement strand
CAAAATCGTTCAACAGGTCTGCCCGGAGATAAAGGACTGCGCCGCCGGCGAACTGAAAGCGGAAAAAGCGCCGTATCTCAAAAATGTGGTTCACTTGGGTGAAGAAAAAATCCCGGGTATGTATAACTGGAATGACATGCTGGCGCTTGGCCAAAAAATATCGGATACCGAACTGGCCGAAAGATCCAAAAGCCTGGAGCCAGAGGATGTCATTATGATGCAGTACACCTCGGGCACCACCGGCTATCCCAAGGGGGTGATGCTGACCCATCGGAATCTGATCGGAAACGGTCAGAGCATGGCGGAAATCATGGCGCTCACCCCTGAAGACACCCTTTGCATTCCGGTGCCCCTGTTCCATTGTTTCGGATGTGTCATCGGCACCATGTGCTGCACGGTTTCAGGGGCAGCCATGGCACCGATCACGGCTTTCAAGCCGGATGTGGTGATGGAGGCGGTGGATGCGCTAAAATGCACCGCGCTCCATGGGGTTCCCACCATGTTCATTGCCGATCTCGAAGAAATGGAGAAAAAGGCCTACGACACCGCTGCCCTGCGCACCGGGGTGATGGCCGGCTCCACCTGCCCGGTGGAAGTAATGAACGGGGTCATCAATAAAATGGGGGCAGAGGAATTGACCATTGTCTACGGGCAGACCGAAAGCTCGCCCGGCATCACCCAGACCCGGCGCGACGATTCGATGAACATCCGGACCGAAACCGTGGGCCGGGCCCTTCCCAATGTGGAGGTCAAAATCGCGGATACCGCCACCGGCGAAACCCTACCCCCGGGGGAAACCGGGGAGCTTTGCAGCCGCGGCTACCATATCATGAAAGGCTACTATAAGATGCCGGAAAAGACCGCGGAAGCCATCGACGAAGACGGATGGCTCCATACCGGCGACCTGGCCAGCATGGATGAGGCGGGCAACTGTACCATCCAGGGCCGGTTAAAAGACATGATTATCCGCGGCGGCGAAAACATCTATCCCAGAGAGATCGAAGAGTTCTTTTACACCCATCCCCAGATTAAGGACGCCCAGGTCGTTGGCGTGCCGAGCCAAAAATACGGGGAAGAGGTGGCCGCCTTTATTCAGATGAAAAACGGCAGCAGCCTCAGCGAAGAAGATATCCGCAATTTCTGCAAGGAAAATATCGCCTATTACAAAATCCCGCGGTTCATCTATTTTGTAGACGAGTTTCCCACCACCGCGAGCGGTAAAATCCAGAAATTCAAGCTCCGCGAGATTGCGACAAGCGACATGAATTGAACATAGGAGTCAGGAGCCAGAATCCAGAAGGCGTATCCTGCCGGATATTCTGGCTCCTGGCGTCATCTTTTCATACGGTTTGCACCGCTTTCTTATATAGCGGCGACATATTCCGCAGGGTATCCACCACATTCTTCAGTATGCCTAAAAACCGATCAATATCCTCTTTGGTGTTTTCTATACCAAAGGCGATGACCAGCGTTCCCTGGGCGTCCGCGTGACTTAAGCCAAGGGAGAGCAGAACATGCGATGCCCGAAGCGAACCCGTGGCACAGGCGGACTTGGTTGAAACCGCAAGGTCTTCTTCATCAAGCATAAGCATCACGCTTTCGCCTTCGATATACTTAATCGAAATCGATACCAAGTGCGGCAGGCTGTATTCCGGATTCGTGTTGACCAAATACGCATCAATATAGTTCGGCAGCTGTTCCAGAAAATACGCTTTCAATCCGTTTAAATGCGCGTATCGGACATCCAGGTCGCGGGCGGCGAGTTCCGCGGCCTTTCCCATGCCGATAATGCCGATCAAATTTTCCGTTCCGGCCCGCTTGTTATTTTCCTGCACGCCGCCTTCAAGCAGAGGAAAAATCCGAGTCCCGCGCCGGATATACAACCCGCCGACGCCGGCGGGCCCATAAAACGGATTGGACGCAAAACTCAGCAAATCCACATTGAGCGCCTGCACATCAATCGGCACAATACCGACCGAGTCCACGGCATCACTATGGAAAAGCACCTTTTTCTCCCGGGTGATCCGGCCGATTTCTTCTATGGGCTGAATGATACCGGTCTCGTTGTTGCTGTGCATCACTGAAACCAGGATTGTCTCATCCGTAATGGCATCCGCGACATCTTTCGGATTTACCCGTCCGGTTTCATTAACCGGCAGCGAGGTGATTTTAAACCCCATCGCCTTTAGCCGCTTTGCGCTTCGGATCACCGCATTATGCTCGATATTGGTGGTGACAATGTGGTTTCCCTTTTCGCGATTGGCCGCCGCCACCCCCTTGATGGCATGGTTGACGGACTCCGTCCCGCCCGAGGTAAACACGATTTCCTTCGGGTTGGCCGCATTAATCAGCTCAGCCATTCGCTGCCGGGCGATTTCGATCTGCTCCGCGGCCTGCTCGCCGGCTTTGTGCTGGCTCGACGGATTATGATAATCATTCTCAATCGCTTCGATCATCACATCCTTAACATCCCGCGGCAACGGGTTGGCTGATATATGATCCAAATTGATATAATTTTTCATTTCCGGCCTCCTTTCTGCATCGGCTTAGTGCTCTTCCTCCAGCTCCCGGTGGCAGGCTTCGCAGAAAGTCACCGCATCATCGAGTTCAATATCACAATAGGGACAATAGCATTTTTCCCCTTCAACGTGTTCATGGGCCTCTTTGCGCACCGGCTCCTGCCGGGTAATACCCGCCTGACGATCCTCGTAATTCTGGATGGCCATATGCAAAGCATCCGCCCCTAAATTGGAGCAATGCATTTTATTTTT
>DATGCF010000300.1:0-14745 GCA_035312245.1 Desulfosalsimonadaceae bacterium | reverse complement strand
TGTCATAGTAAATATCTGAAATCAGGGAGATTGCCGTGTCCATATCCTGATACAGGGAATAGTCGATGATAACTTTGGCCTCAATCCACTTCATTTATCCACTCTTCTTATAAGTAACTTAATCGTACTCAGTCCCGCGCGAGCGGGACGGTTCTCGTTCTCGTACTCGTACTCGAAAAAATCAAAAGCCGATTACGAGTACGAGTACGACTACGCGTACGAATCAGCAGAGATTGAATTTTTAACAAATTTATATCATTAAGTTATTTCTATCTCGGCCCCGGGCCCCGGGCCGGGGGGAATACGTCTAAAAGATGGGGCCCAAGGTATGTCGAATTATAGCGAAAAACAAGAAGATTTTAAAGCGCGCGGCCGGGCGGAAGATGGTTTATCCGCGCCGCTCCCTTATTCGCTTGACGGTTGCCGGGGGAGTTGATAGGTTCGCTTATTATTATGCAATATGACTCAAGAAAATACCAGCGCCTGCGGGAATCCATGGTGAAAAACCAGATTGAGGCCCGCGGCATTGCGGATCCGTCGGTGCTTGCCGCCATGCGGCGGGTTCCCAGGCATATGTTTGTCAGCGAGGCGCTGATGGATCAGGCATATGCGGATCACCCTCTGCCCATCGGTGAGCAGCAGACCATATCCCAGCCCTACATTGTGGCCCACATGACCCAGGCCCTGCAGGTTGATGACGAAGACCGGGTGCTTGAGATCGGCACCGGCTCGGGCTATCAGGCGGCGGTTTTGGCGGAGATCGCCTATAAAGTCTATACCATCGAAAAAAAACGCAACCTATATATCCGGGCGCGCAAAATTTTTGATCAGCTGAAGTATATGAACGTTGTGACGCGGTACTCGGACGGCACCATGGGCTGGAGGGAGGAAAGTCCGTTTGATGCCATTCTGGTGACCGCCGGCGCTCCGGACATCCCCAAAACCCTGGTGGATCAGCTGGCCCTGGGCGGCCGGATGGTGATTCCCGTGGGCCAGTCCTTTTCCCAGGAGCTGATCAAGCTTTACCGGGATGAAAATGGCATTCATCAAACCCGACTCGGCGGCTGCCGATTTGTCAAACTGGTTGGCGAGCACGGGTGGGGCGAAGAGTGAGTAAAAATGTCCCTGAATCCTGGGCGGATGCGTTTTCCCGCAGTCCGGGGCCCCGGTCCCTGAAAAGCGCCTTTCTGCTCGCCGTCAAGGGCCTGTGCATGGGAGCGGCAGACACGGTGCCCGGGGTGTCGGGGGGAACCATCGCCCTGATTACCGGGATATACGAAGAGCTTTTGGCGGCGGTGAAATCCGTCAATGCCAAAATGCTCGGGCGCTTGGCGGCACTGGATATCAAGACCGCGCTGGCCGAGATTCACATCCGGTTTCTCCTTTCGCTTTTTTTGGGGATCGGGGTGGCGGTGGTCACGCTGGCCCGGATTATGAATTATCTCCTCCACCATCACCCGCAGCTGACCTGGAGCCTGTTTTTCGGACTGATTGCCGCCTCGATATGGGTGGTGGGGAGAAAAATTGACCGGTGGCGCATCGGCACGGTAGTGACATTTGTCATCGGCGCGGCCGCGGCCTTTCAGATCGTCAATCTGGTGCCTGCCACCACACCGGAAACCCTTTGGTTTATTTTTCTATCCGGATTCATCGCCATTTGTGCGATGATCCTCCCCGGCCTGAGCGGGGCCTTTATTCTGCTCATTCTGGGTAAGTACGAGTTTATCACGGCAACGCTTAAAAACCCGTTCGATCCGGTCAATACCGGCATCATTCTGGTGTTCGTGGCCGGCTGCGGCCTGGGTCTGGCAGGATTTTCCAGAATCCTGAAATATTTGCTGGACGCCTATCATAACCTGACGCTGGCATTTCTGACCGGCCTGATGGTTGGGTCTATGCGCAAAATCTGGCCCTGGAAGGAATCTTTGGAGGCCAAAATGATTGGCGGCGAGCTACGGGTGCTGCGCGAGAAAAATGTCCTGCCCGAGGCGGTGAATACGGATCTGCTCTTTGCCCTGGGCCTGATGCTGGTCGGATTTGTCTTTGTGCTCTGCCTGGAAAGGTTCTCCCGTGAAAAAGTCGTGGGTTAGTATTTGGCGGATGCGCTGGCGCTTATCCGCCCTGCGGATTACTGTTTGGAAAAACTCTCCCATGAAAAAGCCGATAGTTAGGTCATAGCGGCAAATTTTTTCTGAAGCTGCTTCTGAACCACCGGCGGCACCATGCTTTCAATATTACCGCCAAAGCGGGCGGCCTCCTTGATGATCGATGAACTGGTGAATATCCAGCGAAGCCCGGTCATGAGAAACACGGTCTGGACTTCCCGGTTTAGCCGGCGGTTCATCAGCGCCATCTGAAATTCATACTCAAAATCCGATACCGCCCGCATGCCCCGGAGGATGGCATTGGCGTGGCGGCGCTGGGCATAGTCCACGAGCAGACCGTTATAGGAGTCGATTTCGATATTCTCGATGTCCTTCAGGGACTCCTGCAACAGGGCGATGCGTTCATTCACAGAAAAGAGCGTCTGTTTGGCGGGATTATCCAGAATGGTGATGATGATGTGGTCGAAAATTTTCAGGCCGCGCTGAATAATATCCAGATGCCCGTTGGTGACCGGATCAAATGAGCCGGGGTATACCGCGGTACGTTCCATAGGCCGTCTTCTTTCTATATTTGATTTTCGGGTTTTATTGGTCTGATACCCCATCCGAAGCAGGTCCTTTTATCACAAAATTTAGAAATGTGACAAGGGTTTTCCCATACTTGCGGCGATCCGTGACGTAAAACGGGGGATGGATATCAGGCAGCGCGGTTTTGGCCGAATGCTCGATCACAATGCGGGCTCCATCTTCAAGCCCTTGACTGTTTTCAAGATTTTTAAGGGTCGCGGCGATAAAATCACCGTGGTAAGGCGGATCCATAAATACCAGGTCAAAACCGGGCCGGAGGGTTCGGATGCAGTTTAAATCCCTTGTGATATCCCATTTTATACACTGGGCCCGTTTTCCCGCCCCGCAGAGCCGGATGTTTTTTTTAATCGCCGCAATGGCTTGATCATCGGATTCAATGAATACTGCGCGACCCGCCCCCCGGCTCAACGCTTCCAGGCCGAACGCGCCGGTGCCGGCAAAGAGATCCAGGACCCGGGCGTGCGGTATATCCCTGGCCAGAATGCTGAAGACCGCCTCCCTGACTTTCCCGCCGGTGGGCCGGATTTCCCGGCCGTGCACCGGGGTGAGCTTTCTGCCTTTATATCGGCCGCTGATAATGCGCATGGGGTTATTTTATCTGCTTGGCGATCTTCTGAACATGGGATTTCTCCGCGCCAATGCGTTTGGCGGTTTTTGGAATATCAAATTCATACTGCTTGAGTTTTTGGCGGATAAAGGCTTTTTCAAAGGCCTGTTGGGCGTCCTTTAAGCGATCAAAACCAAACAGGCCGTCATCTGCCCCCTTGGTATCGACTGATTTGGGATTATACGGCGGCGGGATGTCCGATGCCGCGATGGTCTCCTTGCCCGTGGTGATTACCAGGCGTTCCAGAAGGTTTTTAAGCTCCCGGACATTGCCGGGCCAGGAATACTGCTGCAGCATATTTACTGCGGATTCGGACAGCTTCTTGACTGCTACGCCGCTATTCTCAGCAATTTGAGATAAAAACAGATTCGCCAGTTCCGGGATATCCGCCTGCCGCTCCCGCAGGGGCGGCACTTCAATCGGGATGACATTGATCCGATAATACAAATCCTCCCGGAAACGGCCGGCCTCAATCTCTTTTGTCAAATCCTTGTTGCTCGAGGCGATGATCCGAACGTCTATGGTGAGCGTCCGGTCCCCGCCGATGCGCTGATATTTTTTTTCCTGCAGGATCCGGAGCAGGGTGGCCTGGGTCTTTAGATCCATGTCCCCGATTTCATCAAAAAACAGGGTGCCCTGATCCGCCAGTTCAAATTTGCCCTTTTTTTTGGCCGTGGCCTCGGTAAAGGCGCCTTTTTCATGGCCGAGGAGTTCGCTTTCAAACAGCTCGTGCGAGATGGCCGCACAGTTCACATCGATCAGCGGCTTTTCCGCCCGGTGGCTGAACTGATGGATCATTCGGGCGACCAATTCCTTTCCGGTGCCGTGTTCGCCGGAGATCATGACCCAGGCATCCGTGGGCGCGGCAATGCTGATCTGTTTCTTGAGCTCCTGAATCGGCGGGCTGCTGCCGGTGATGGAGTTGCGATCAATGGTTTTTTTTCGCAAATACTGGTTTTCTTCCTCCAGCCGGCGGAAGTTTAATGCGTTATTGATGGCCACGATGACCTTGTCAATGGAGATGGGCTTTTCGATAAAATCATAGGCGCCCATTTTGGTGGCATTGACTGCGGTTTCAATGGTGCCATGCCCGGTGATCATAACGATCTGGGTACTGGGATGGTTTTTTTTGATCTCTTTTAGGGTGTCGATCCCATCGATGCCCGGCATCCAGATATCGAGCAGCACCAGATCCGGCAGTTCGCTCTCAAGGATCTTAAGCGCTTCATACCCGTTGGTGGCGGTCAGGGTCTCAAACCCCTCGTCAGCCAGAATCCCGCTTAGTGATTTCAGTATGGACGCCTCATCATCCACAATAAGAATCGATGGAAACATAAACGCTCCTTCAGGTACCGTTGACCGGCAGTTCGAGCACAAACCGGGCCCCCTGGGGCGGGTTGTCCTCGGCCCAGATCCGGCCGTTGTGATCGGATACGATAGTACTGACGATGGCAAGGCCCAAACCCATGCCCGATTTTTTGGTGGTAAAGTCCGGTTCAAACAGAAACGGTTTGTTATTCTCGGCAATGCCCTCACCGGTGTCCGCGACCGTCAGGTAAACTTTGTCATGGTTGGCATTACAGGAGACCTCCACGGTGATATGCCCCTCAGTTTTAATGGATGAGATCGCATTGTCAATGAGGTTGATCAGGCTTTGTTTGATCTGCTGGCGGTCGAGCTGCAGAACCGGGATGTCATCGCCGATCTTTGTATGAAATTGGATGCTCGGATATCCGTCCTCATAAAGGGCGATCGATTCCTTCACGATCGGGGGGAGTTCGCACGGGACCGGATTGGCGGTCGGAAATTTGGCAAAGGTGGAGAACTCGTTGACCAGGTTCCGGATTAACTCCGTATGCTCGGCAATGGTCTGGATGCATTCGTCAAAAACCGGATCATCAATCGCGGATTTGTATTTACGCTTTAAGCGCTGGGCGGACAGTGATATTGGGGTGAGCGGATTTTTGACCTCATGGGCGATCCGCCGGGCCACTTCCCGCCAGGCCGCCATCCGCTGGGCTTTTTCAATTTCGGTCATATCGTCAAAGACCATAACCAGGCCGATCTGGCGGCCGTTGTCATCCTTTAAGGCATTGAAGGTCACCTTGAAGCTTCTCGATTTGCCCTTAATCGTCATATTGACGGATTTGATGAGGCTTTCTTCCCGTTTTTCCCAGAACCGGTCCCGGATTTCCTGGATCAGGACATTGTTTTCAGCATGAAGCAGGTGTTTGTAGCTTTTATTCAGCACATCATCGGCATTGATGTTTAGCATCCGCTCCGCCGAATCATTGATGGTGGTGATCAGCCCATGGGAGTCAAATGAGATCACGCCGGTGGACACGTTGTTTAACACGATTTCCATGTACCGCCGCCGCTCTTCGATCTCGATGTTCTGTTCATAGAGTTTTTTGGCCGAAAATTCGAGTTCTTTACGGTTAAACCTTAAGTCCCGGGTCATTTTGTTGAAGGAGTCGACCAGGGTTTTGATTTCATCATCGGCAATCACATCGATTCGGTAGGAGAGGTCGCCCTCCGCCACCCGGCGGGTCCCCTCGGAGAGTTCCATGATCGGCACGGTAATGTTTCTGGACAGATACATCCCGAACCATATGGCGCAGAACACCACCAGCAGGGAGACAATGGTCAGGGTAATATAATAGGAGAGCCGGATGGGCCGTTTGAGCATTTTCATCTGCTGGTATTCTTCGAACCCTTTGGAGATCGAGGCCAGGTTCTTTTCGAGTTCCGGCGGCAGCAGGATGCTGATCACGACAAATCCGTCAATATCCGGGCCTTCCGCCCCATAGGGGATGGCGGCGATGTTTCGGATAATTTCACCAGCCGCCATGTGCTCAGAGACGGACCAGGTCTTTTTGGAACCGGCCATGCCTTTTTGCAGGGCATCGGCATCCACCGGTCTGAAGGTTTGGTTTTTGAGCTTTTCGGAAACCGACAGGGTAAGCCGCTTGAAATTGGAGTTATAAATTCCCACAGCGTTTAAATTAAAGGCGCGCTGGACCACCTGGGTGTAGTTGGTCAGTTCAGAGCGGTTCTTTGGCTGAAGCAGATTCCGGGAGTCGACCTGATACGCGGCCTTATCCAGAAAAAAAGTATTGTTCTCCTCCACCAGCTTGTACAGGTTCTGTCCCACGGCCAGCGAGTTTTCCAGTGCCTGTTCAATCGGTATTTTAAACCAGAATTCGATGCTGGTGGTGATGAACTGGATGGAAAAAAAGAACAGCACGATGGTGGGCAGCAGGGTCAGCCCGATAAATGCGGCTACCAGTTTGGTCCGCAGCTTGCTGCCGGCCACCCGGTTGCGGCGCTCATGATAGAGTTTGATCACATTCCGGAAAATAAGAAAAAAAAGCGTGATCAGGAGTAGCATGTTGATATTTATCAGAATAAACATCAACACCATATTTGAGGGGGGTATCTGGGATCCGGAGCCAAAGGCCCGGACTGTGATATAGCTTAAAAGCGAGATCAGGGCAAAGACCCCAATGATAATAATGACCTCGCGCTTGCGGCGTTTTCGATCCATTGCAGTGCTGGGCGCTTTATATCGGTTCGGCTTCATGGTTCGGGGGCGGGGTCAATATTTAAACTCGAACGAATGCCAGCTTGTTTCAAAATCCCACAGCGCAGTGAAAAAAAGGATGTAGTGCAGATTGAACGGCAGTGTTACTTTGTCCAGCTCGGCTTTGGCCTGGACTTGGTAGCGGTGCCCTTTTTCCAGGGGCTCAAGGCCGGTCAGGCGAAAGCTTTTGATTTCAGCCATGAGAGATTTTGCCTTTTCGAGGGAATCGGTGGTGATAGCCTTGTTAGCGTCCCAGGAGCGCTTGACCACGTATTCATTTTTCAGGTTGTTATATTTGATGGTGTGGGTGAAGTTTTTGGTGGCGATTTTTTTTTTAAACCACAGGGCCTTATCCTCCTCCAGGCGGACGAAAAAGGAGAAGGTCGTGGGGATGCCGTTTTGGATCGCCTCGACCATCTCCTTGGTAAAGGCCCCGTTGACCGTAAAAAAAACAAGCAGGTCATCCCGGTTGTTGGTGACGGCAAAATCGGTGATCCCCACCTCTTTGGCCATTGCTGCCGAGGAGAGGGCGAACAGCAGGCAGACAGCTGCCAGCATGATTTTAAAGCTTACGCCATTCGGTTTTCTCATAAACGGTTCGGACTCCAGATGTTGCCGGCCTCAGGTGCTGACCGAGGCCTGATCCGCCTCGGGGAGTTCAGACATATCCAGGGCATTTAAAGAGGCTGTCTCCCATGCTGATTTTTGATCAAAAAAGGTTTTCAGAAATTCATGGTTAAAATTGTGGCCTGACTTGTATAGGACAAGATGGCCCAGAATCGGCATTCCAAGTAGAGAAAAATCCCCGATCGCGTCAAGTATTTTATGGCGTACGAATTCATCCGGGTGCCGCAAACCGCCTTCATTGATGACCCCGTTTTCGTCAATGACCACTGAGTTGTCAAGCGAGCCGCCTTTGGCCAGTCCGAAAAACTGCATGTACTCGACTTCCTTGAGAAAGCCGAATGTCCGGGCGCTGCTGATTTGCCGGACGAAATTATCCTCCGACAGGATGAGCGAGAATGTCTGCTCGCCGATGGCGGAGTGGCTGAATTTGATGGTGCTCGTCAGCCGGCGCTCCCGGGACGGGTACAGGTGCACGGATTTATCTTCGCCGACCAGTTCGATGGGCGATTGGACCACAAAGTACATCCGCGGTGCATTCTGCCTGACAATACCGGCCTCGCTGATGGCCCGGGTGAATTCGCCGGCGCTGCCATCCATGATCGGCGGCTCGTAATTGTCCACTTCGCAGATGGCGTTGTCGATCATCAGGCCCGCAAAACAGGCCATTAGATGCTCGATGGTGGAGACGATGCAGCCGCCTTCGCCGATGACCGTGGCCAGGCTCGTATCCACCACCCGGCTGAAAATGGCCTTGATGAGCGGGGACGTGGGCAGATCGATCCGTCTGAAATTAATGCCGAAATTCGTGGGCGCGGGCTTGATGGTCAGATTCACGGATTTGCCCGAGTGCACCCCGACCCCTGAAAAATGGACCGGTTTTGCCAGTGTCCGCTGATGAATGGGACAGGATTCACAGGTCGCGACGATATTTACATTTTTGTTATTTTTCGGGTGATTTTTATCCATTTAGTTAGGGATATAACTGATATGGAAAAAAAATGCAAACACATGCGTCGCAAAAGCGATTGTTCTCTTTTCCATGCTTTGCTATAAACGCGACTGTAATTATCGCCTAAATTGAGCATTAAAAAGTATATGAAAATTTCCTTTTTAAAATTTTGACCGCTCAATTTAGGTATGGTGAGGAGGCGATTTGCTGTCAAAAATCGTAAGCGGAGCGGTCGTCGGGATTGACGGATACCTCATGGAGGTGGAGGTTGATATCGCCCGCGGGCTGCCGGCGTTTACCACCGTCGGCCTGCCTGAGGTAAGCGTTCGGGAAAGCCGGGAGCGGGTCAAGGCAGCCATTACCAACTGCGGATACCGGTTTCCGGATGACCGCATCACGGTCAATCTCGCCCCGGCCCATATTAAAAAGGGCGGCACCGGTTTTGATCTGCCCATTGCGCTGGGCATTTTGGCGGCCACGGGGGTAGGCCCGGATGAGGGCATGCGCCATATACCGATTATCGGAGAACTGGCGCTCGATGGCCGGGTTAAACCCGTAAACGGATGCCTGCCCATGGCCATTGCCGCAAGGGATGCGGGGTATGGGGGCATTATGGTCCCTTTTGACAACCGCCGGGAAGCCTCTGTGGTAAAAGATATCCCGGTTTATCCGGTGAAAAATCTGGCGGATGCGGTGGATTTCTTCATTGGGGCGCAGGAGATCCTGCCGGAGCCCTGCGACGTGGACCATTTATTTGACATTCAAGGCGAAATCGCCGATGACTTTGCCGAAGTCGCCGGACAGGCCCATGTTAAGCGGGCCATGGAAATCGCCGCCGCGGGCGGGCATAATTTACTCATGATCGGCCCGCCCGGATCCGGCAAAACCATGCTGGCGAAAAGATTTGCCGGGATCATGCCCGCGATCACCTTTGAGGAGGCAATCGAGACCACCAAAATCTTTAGCGTGGCGGGTCTGATGAATGGGCATCCGGGCCTTGTGACTAAGCGGCCGTTCCGGGCGCCGCACCATACCATATCCGATGCCGGGATGATCGGGGGCGGGGCCAACCCCAAGCCGGGCGAAGTCAGCCTGGCGCATAACGGGGTATTGTTTCTGGATGAGCTGCCGGAGTTTAAAAAGCCGGTGCTCGAGGTCCTCAGGCAGCCGCTGGAGGGCCATGAGGTCACGATTTCAAGAGCGGCCAGTGCCATCACCTACCCCTCCCGCTTTATTCTGATCGGTGCGCTAAACCCCTGCCCGTGCGGCTATTATACGGATCCCCATCATCACTGCACCTGTTCGGCGGCCCAGATTCAGAAATACCGGCAGAAAATTTCCGGTCCCCTACTGGACCGGATTGATATCCATATTGAGGTGCCCCGGCTGTCTTACCAGGAGTTGGCCGGGGACCGGTCTGAAGAGAGGAGCCTTTCGATTCGCGAACGGGTTATGGCGGCTCGAAGCCGTCAGATAGAGCGGTTTCAAGCATCCGGCGGATATATGAATGCCCAGATGCAGAACCGGCACATCAAGACCTTCTGCCAGGTGAACCCGGATTCGGCCGCGCTGCTGGAAAGCGCTGTGGAGCGGCTTGGTCTGTCCGCCCGGGCGTATCACCGCATTTTAAAAATTGCCCGAACCATTGCGGATCTGGCCGGCGACGACTCCCTTGGCACGGCGCATATTGCCGAGGCGATCCAATACCGGAGTTTGGACCGGGGGCTTTGATCAGGTAAACGGAAGGATAAGGAAACGACACATTGGCAAAAATGATGCAATTATTGGCATGCATACATGGTTGAAAAGATGATCGCTCAGGCCGGCACGGATGGAAAAGGCGGCGATGTGTGGGCGGAAATCGACCTGTCGGCGATCCAGCACAATATCAGGCAGCTGCGGTCGATTTTAGGCACGGGGACCCGGATGATGAGCGTGGTGAAAGCCAACGCCTACGGCCATGGCATGGTGAAGGTTGCAAACGCTGTCCTGGCGGCAGGAGCGGATTTTCTGGGAGTTGCGCGCTACACCGAAGCGATGGATCTCCGTCGGGCAGGCATCCGGGCCCCGATTCTGATCTTCGGCTACACCCCGCCTGAATTCACCCGCGAGCTCATGGCCAACCATCTCACCCAAACGGTTTATTCCTATCAGACCGCCAAGCAGATGGCCGAGCACGCAGGCTATTCGGAAAAATCGCTGGCCGTCCATATAAAGGTGGATACGGGCATGGGGCGTTTGGGTATTATGGCGGCAGGGCCTGATGCCGGCAATGCCAGCGGGGAAGGGCCTTTGGCGCCTGCAGCGGTGGATGAAATCACAGCGATCACGAAACTGCCGGGCCTTTGGGTTGAAGGCCTGTATACGCATTTTGCCACAGCCGACCACCCGGATAAGTGCTTTGCCCGCTGCCAGCTGAATCGGTTCCAGCAGCTTAAATCCGCCCTTGCGGATGCCGGCATTGCATTTGACCTGTGCCATGCGGCAAACAGCGCGGCGATTATCGATATGCCGGAGACACATATGGACATGGTCAGGGCCGGGATATCGGTTTATGGGCTTTATCCGTCCAGTGCGGTCGATCAGGCCCGGATAGATCTGAAGCCGGCCATGACCCTGAAATCCCGGATCATTCATCTAAAAACCGTCGGCGAGGGGTTTTCGGTAAGCTATGGGGCCACGGCCCGGACCCGTCAGCCTACAACCATTGCCACGGTCTCCATCGGTTATGCGGACGGCTATAACCGGCTGCTTTCCTCCCGGGGGCGGATGATGATCCGGGGAATATCCGCACCAGTGATCGGCCGGGTCTGCATGGATCAGACGATGATGGATGTGGGACATATCCCGGATGTCAGGATGGGGGATGAGGTGGTGGTGTTTGGTCCGGATGGGCCAGGAGAGCTGCCGGTGGCGGAGGTCGCAGAGCAGCTGGGGACCATCAGCTATGAGGTGGTCGCCGGTGTTTCCGACCGGGTGGCGCGGCGGTACCGGGAGCCATCAGGTTAATCGCACAATATGTTGTGCCCATGTTTGTGATAGATCCCTTATGTTGAGAATTGAAGTGTCCATAACTTCCTGTATCTGCACTAAAAACAGGCAGATCAAAATTTCTTGACAAGCGTTTTGGGGGGTGTTAAATAATTTACTTTGCATATGGATATAATATATCTGTTTGATTTATTTGGAAATTTTGTTTCAGCGGATTTTTTAAACCAAGGCAGGGGACGAATTGATTGCCTGAGATATATATTGAAAATAAGGGAATGGGAATCTGGAGAAAGGAGGTGTCGGCAACCTAAACCTGACAAAAATAAGTATGTTAAAGTGGAGATGAATCCACTGTCATTAAACCGTAAACAAGTAGGAGGTAGATAATGCCGAGTTTCGTAGTCACAGAAAAGTGCGACGGTTGCAAGGGCGGCGATAAGACCGCATGCCAGTACATCTGTCCGAACGACCTGATGGTGCTGGAACCCAATACCATGAAGGCTTATAATCAAGAACCCGATCAATGCTGGGAATGCTTTTCCTGTGTTAAAATCTGCCCGAGCCAGGCCATCGAAGTCCGGGGTTATTCGGACTTTGTTCCCCTGGGAAGCAGCATCTATCCGATGATGGGCACCGAGGATATCATGTGGACCTGCAAGTTCCGCAATGGCACTATCAAACGCTTTAAATTCCCCATCCGGACCACCCCTGAAGGTTCCGCCAATGCTTATTCGGACCTGAAAGGCAAGGATCTTGAGAGCGAACTGCTTTCAACCGAAGAGTCCGAGGGCTACCAGATGCCGAAACCGCAGGCGACTGTTTAGGGAAAAGGCGGAGGAAGCTTTTTTTGTTTGATTATAATGTGTCAATTTATATTTAAGTTAGGAGGATAACACATGGCATTACCGAATAAACCGCAGGGAGAGCTCAAAGCAGTAAGGGATCCCGAAGTTGAAGAAAGAGAAGTTGATGTGCTGATTGTGGGCGGCGGTATGGCAGCCTGCGGAGCAGCCTTTGAAGTAAAGAAATGGCTGGGCGACGACCAGAGTGTGCTGCTGGTTGATAAAGCCGCCATGGAACGAAGCGGGGCAGTGGCCCAGGGCCTCTCCGCCATCAATACCTACCTCGGCGACAACACGCCGGATGACTATGTCCGCATGGTCCGAAACGACCTCATGGGCATCGTTCGGGAAGACCTGATTTTCGATCTGGGCACCCACGTCGATGACTCGGTTCATCTGTTCGAGGAATGGGGCCTGCCGGTATGGAAAAAGACCGATGAGGGCAAGAACATGGACGGTAAAAAGGGCCTCAAGCTGGGGACCCTGAAGTCCGGTGCCCAGCCGGTCCGGACCGGTAAATGGCAGATCATGATCAACGGCGAATCCTACAAGCGCATCGTTTCTGAAGCGGCCAAACTGGCTATTGGCGAAGACAACATGCTGGAGCGGGTTTTCATCGTTGAGCTGCTGCTCGACAAGAACAAAGAAAACCAGGTCGCTGGTGCGGTCGGTTTTTCCGTACGCGAGAACAAAGTCTTTATCATCAAAGCCAAGACCATGATGGTGGCCTGCGGCGGCGCGGTGAATATCTATCAGCCGCGCTCTGTGGGTGAAGGTAAAGGCCGGGCATGGTATCCGGTATGGAACGCCGGCTCCACCTACACCATGTGCATGAAGGTCGGTGCGGAGCTTTCCATGATGGAAAACCGATTCACCCCGGCCCGGTTCAAAGACGGCTACGGCCCGGTCGGCGCCTGGTTCCTGCTGTTCAAAGCCAAAGCATTGAACGGTCTGGGCGAAGTCTACGTGACCGGCGATGCGGCCAAAGCCGAGCTGGAAAAATACGCGCCTTATGGAACGGCCGCGATTACCCCGACCTGTCTGCGGAACCATCTCATGCTCTTTGAGATGAAAGAAGGCCGCGGTCCGATCCAGATGGATACGGTTACCGCGCTGGCTGAGCTGGGCAAATCGCTGGACAAGAAGGAGCTCAAGCACCTCGAATCCGAAGCTTGGGAAGATTTCCTTGACATGACCTGCGGTCAGGCCAACCTGTGGTGCGCCACCAACACCGAGCCGGAAAAGAAGAATTCCGAGATTATGCCGACCGAACCTTATCTGCTCGGCTCTCACTCCGGCTGCTGCGGTCTGTGGACCTCCGGCCCGGATTTTGACTGGGTCCCGGATTCCTACAAGATCAAGGCCGACAACGGCAAGGTCTACAACCGGATGACCACGGTCAACGGGCTGTTCACCTCGGGTGACGGCGTTGGCTGCTCCGGGCATAAGTTCTCCTCCGGTTCCCATGCGGAAGGCCGGATGGCGGCAAAACAGATGGTCCGCTACGCCAAGGACCATGCGGACTTCAAGCCGGAACTGCCCATGAGCAAGGAAGAAATCGTGGACATGGTGTACAAACCGGTCCGGACCTTCCTGGACAACTATGAATACACCACGGATATCGATATTAACCCGGCCTACATCAAACCCTCCGGAATGGCCCTGCGCCTGATGAAGGCCACCAACGAATACGGCGCCGGCCATCAGACCTACTATGAGACGACTTCCAAGATGCTCGAAGTCGTCATGGATACGCTTCGGGTCATGCGCGAAGACTGTGAAAGTCTGGCTGCCGGAGATCTCCATGAGCTGATGCGCGCCTGGGAAATCTATCATCGTATCTGGACGGTGGAATCCCACCTGCGCCACATTCAGTTCCGGAAAGAAACCCGGTATCCGGGCTTCTATTACCAGGCCGACTATCCGAAACAGGATGACGAAAACTGGTTCTGCTTCACCAACTCCAAGTACGATCCCAAAACCGGTGAATGGGACACCTTTAAGCGCGATTATGTCCAGATCATTCCGAACTAAACCGGGATCTGTTGTGATGTAAGCGATACACCTCCAGGTGCCTCTCCGGCACCTGGAGGTTTTTATTAATCCTTGCGGCCCGCTGGTTTGCCTTAAACGGCGACGTGCCCATGCAGGGAAACTTAAAAACTGGGCACCGGATAAATCCGGGGGGGTGCCGGTATCGAGTTTTTAAGTTTTGCGTCAAGTCTTGGGGGTTGTGCGGATTCAGGCACCATACGAAGGCACGAGACGTGGGCCTGAGGCACAAACCAGCAAGTCCAACAATTTAATGTACGGAGGGTTAGGATGACTGAAGGAACAGGAGCCCCGTTTAGCGGAAGCATAATGGTCGTCGGGGGCGGTATCAGCGGGTTGACAACAGCCCTCGAAGCCGCCGAAGTGGGGTACGAAGTTTTCATTATTGAAAAAAATCCCTA
>DATGCF010000299.1:0-11336 GCA_035312245.1 Desulfosalsimonadaceae bacterium | reverse complement strand
CCAGCACCCGGGCGGGCGCGGGATGGACGAACAGGGGAACATGGGCGATCATTTCATGATAGACGTATTCATCCCGCTCGGAAACCATGATGATCCCGTCATTTAAAAGCATGGCCCCGTGATCTTTGGTCCTTACCACATCGACCTGCTGGAAGGGGCTTTTGCCGGAAAAAAGCGTTTCTTCCACCTTGAAGCTTAATGCCACTGCGTCCTGATGGGTCTCACTGACCCATAAATCAAGTGTGTCCATTTAAACGTATCCCTATGAACGGATGAAGTTTGAAAATCTGACCTGATACCCGCAGTCCAATTCATACAGGCTTTTCTCCGTAGGGCGGAACCCGTTTATGCGGTCGGGCAGCGCCGGGGCTGCCGACAGGCGCTGTTCCGTTACGGAACTGGTCAGCACAAAGGTAAATTTGGCGGGCTGAAAGACCTTTAACACCCGATTGACAAGCGCCATATAGTCGGTACCCAACCGGTTGGTCTCAAAGCTTGCATAAGAGCCAGTGGATTGGGGGGTTACATGTATCGTGACGTATGCGTTGCCGGCAATCGCGTTTAATGAATAGCCGAAGGGGTCAAACAAATAGCTGTCAATGGTCATATCCGGATAAAGGGCGTCCATACCGGTCAGCTTAACAACGCCATCGGCGGTCTGGCCTTTCTCCGGGGTGTAGACCCGCATGGCATCGGGATGAAGATCATGCATCAGAAGCTCCAGGGTAATATCGTCATCTGCGGTGATCGATGCATGGGATGAATAGAAAATATGCACATGATCATAGTTAGCTGGCCCCAGCCGATAGCTTTTGCCGGGGAAATAAGCGGAAATCCGGGCGGCCTCGATTTCAAAATCCGAGAGCTGGGACTCCGGATACATCAGGTTCTTGCGTTCGTAAAAGAGAAAGGCGATATCCGATTGATCTATCACCCGCAGAATTTCCGGGATGGTATTGACCAGGTTGGTCTGACCGCAGGTAATCAAAAGGATCCGGTCTTCCCAGACGAACAGGCTGGATTCGGATAAGAGATAGGCGTCCATCATCGGGGTGGATGCGGCGCTGATCATCCAGGAGCCGCTGGCTTTAACAATCCGGTCCCACCGCCCATCCGCATTGCTTCGCAATCCCTTAACGGGTCGGGACAGAATAATTTCGAGTTTTTTTTCCGGGCCTTCAAACTGGGCAGTCACTTTTTAGATTCCTTAGAGATAAATCCTTGCTAAATTTTTATATAATAACATTTATGCCGGCGATGTAAAACCGAAAAAAATGCCCGCCGGCTGATTGCGCCTGCATTGGAGCCGCTGCCATGCACCTGAATTAAGTGTTTCGAATCTTTGACTTGAAACGTTCAATTTAGGTTTCATATTGTCATTTGTCCGGAAATCCGTTACAGCTACCGGGAACAGCGGTAGCGAGTGATCTTAAGATTCCTCGTCGCTTACGCTTCTCGGAATGACAGAGGTGTAATATTTTGGAATAAATGATTATATTATTCAGTCGCTTGGCAATTTTCAATCGTACGCGTACGCGTGCTCGTAATCGGCCTTTAAATTCCCCGATTACGAGTACGAGTACGAGAACCGTCCCGCTCTCGCGGGACTGAGTACGAGCAGTCCTATGGAATTCGCAATCTTAAGGAGGATGGGGTGCATATAACATTTTATGGTGCGGTTCGCGAGGTGACCGGATCACTGCATCTGCTTTCAGCCGGGGATGATCAAATATTAATGGATTGCGGCATGTTTCAGGGCCGGCGCAAGGAGACAGACCGAAAAAACCGGATGCTTCCCTTTGACCCCGGCATTATCACCAACATGATCCTCTCCCACGCCCATATCGATCATTCCGGCCGGATTCCGCTATTAACCAAAGACGGCTTTACCGGCCGGGTATTCAGCACCCGGGCCACCTCGGATGCCTGCCGGTACCTCCTTCCGGATAGCGCGCATATCCAGGAATCAGACGCCAATTATCTCAATTATAAGACAGTTCGGAACGTGTTAACGGATATGGCCGCCGGCAAAAACAAGGAGAAAAAGCGGGAATCTGCCCGCCGGCGGCTGAGAACCGAGCGGGGGCTAAACCTTGAGGCCATTTATGAACTGATTGACAGGTATCATCTGGATGCCGTTTCCCCGATCTATACATCAGCCGATGCGGAAGCCGCATTGTCCTTTTTTGACAGCAGGCCCTATGAAGAAACTTTCACCCTGGGCCATGGCACTGAATGTCGTTTCTACGATGCCGGCCATATCCTGGGCTCGGCCATTTCCATTATTCATGCCACTGAAAACAGCCATAGGCGAACCATCGGGTTTACCGGGGATATCGGCCGGTTTAACAAGCCCATTTTAAAGGATCCGACCCTGGAGTTTCAGCCTGAAGACCGGGATCTCGACCTTCTGATCATGGAGAGCACCTACGGCGACCGGACGCATGAGCCGGTCAAGGACCTGGCCCCGCATTTAAAACAGGTGTTAAATGACACCATTTCCCGCGGGGGTACGGTGGTTATTCCCTCTTTTGCGTTTGGCCGGACCCAGGAGCTGCTGTATGTGATTCATGATCTTTACAACAATAAGGAGGTGCCGGAAGTTCCGGTGTATGTGGACAGTCCGCTGGCCACCCGGATGACAAAGGTGTTCGGTGAGCATCCGGAAATGTATGATCAGCAGACGCATGAGGATTTTCTCGAAGAAGGCAAGAATCCGTTTATGTTTAAAAAGGTGCAGTTTGTCACCGATGTTGAGGATTCCATGGCGTTGATGCGCCGGGAGGATCCCCACATCGTGATATCCGCCTCCGGCATGTGCGAGGCCGGTCGCATCCTGCACCATCTGCGATATAAGATTCACAACACCAAGCATACCATACTCATTGTGGGGTATATGGCGGCGCACACTTTGGGCCGGCGGCTGTTGGAAAAGGGTGAGGAATATGCGGCCAACGGGCGACAGGGGGAGCCGCCGAAACTCAGGTTTTTGAACAAGGAGTATCCATTAAAAGCCGAAGTGGTGAAGCTGGGCGGTTTTAGCGCGCATGGGGATAAAAATGAAATGCTTAAATTCCTGAAAGAGTCCAATTTGCGGATCAAGAAAATCGCCCTGGTACACGGGGAAGAGGCGCCGACCCTGGCATTTTCAGATACGTTAAAAAAAGCGGGCTACTCGGTGCATGTGCCCAAAGCCGGGGAGACCCTGAAAATCCGTTAACGTCTTAATCTTACTCTTACTCTTAATCTTACTCTTAATCAGCTGCGTCTGAACATACAATAACAAGGCAAGGAATGTAATTAATGGCAAATGATGAGAACATTATTTCGGAATGGGCCCGGGAAACCGAAAAGCCGCGCCCGGTCCGAATATTTTTGAGCCAGGACAGCCGAAGTGAGGCATTTCGGGAATTTGCGGATCGGATGCAAAATCTGGCGCCGGCCGTCGGGATCATGACGGAATACGAGGCGGACGATTCGCTGCCCGAGATCCGGATTAAGCCGAATATCACCTATCAGGCCGTCCCCCAGGGCCATGAGCTAAAGCCGTTTCTGGAGATCCTCTCCGGCCTAAACAAAGAGGCGCAGGCCTGGCACCTCTCGGATACGGATGTTCTGGAAAAAATCAGCATGCCGGCGATCATTAAGGTCTATATCAGTCCGGAATGCCCTTTCTGTCCCCAGACCGTTCAATTGCTGGCTTCACTGGCCATGCATCAGGAAATGATTCATCTTGTGGTGATTGACGGGTTCATGTTTTCGGAAAAAGCGGCCGCCGATAAAGTCAGTTCCGTGCCCACGGTCTTTCTGGATGATCAGTTCCGCTGGACCGGAAATGTCCAGCTGCCGGAACTTATCGATATTCTGGTCAACCGGGATCCGGCCCATCTGAGCAGCGAAACCCTGAAACAGATCCTCTATGACGGCAAAGCCTCGGATCTGGCCAAAATGATGGCGGACTGGGGCAAGGTGTTTCCCGGGATATACAGCCTGCTCACGCATACGGAGTGGCCGGTCCGGCTGGGCGCCATGGCGACGGTGGAGTATCTGGGGGAGCATCGGAAGGATTTGATCGCCGATGTGGTCAATGGCCTGTGGGAACAGTTTGAAGAGCTTGATGAGCCGGTTAAGGCCGATATCCTCTATCTTTTCGGTGAAACCGCCCATCCGGAGGCCCGGCCAAAGATAGAAGCCGTGCTGGCGGGTGATTACTCGGATTTGGTTAAGGAGGCGGCCAACGAGGCCATGGCGGCTTTTTAATCGGGTGATTTCCAATTTCACCGCATCTACTGCGTCAAATGATGTCTCGCATAGGCCACTATAGCTCGACATCATTTTCCTTGTATCTGCGGCAAACTTGAAAATCACTCAGTTTAGGTAGTTATATAATCAATCATTGGATTTTTTTATGCTTGATTTAATTGATCTCGACATACCGTCCCTGGGCTATACCCGGTTTATTTCCGCCTGGGTCTATCAGGGCGAGGCGGGCGCATTTCTGATCGATCCGGGGCCGGCCTGCACCATTGACCATTTATGCGAGGCCCTGGACGCGCGCGGGATAACCAAACTGGATTTTATCCTTTTAACCCACATCCATATGGATCATGCGGGGGGCATCGGGCATATGGCCGAGCGGTTTCCGGAGGCCAAGATTGTCTGCCATGAAAAGGCGGTTCCGCATCTTATCGATCCGGCGCGTCTGTGGGAGGGCTCGCTTAAGACGCTCGGTCATGTGGCAGAGGTTTACGGCGAGATCAAGCCGGTGCCCGAAGATCGCGTGTCAGCCGAGTACCGGATCGATTTCGGCAGCGGCATCCGGGCCGTTGACACGCCCGGCCATGCCCCGCACCATCTTTGTTTCGTGTTTGAAAACGAGCTTTTCTGCGGTGAGCTGTTCGGGATTTTTCAGGATCTGGGCGGCCGGATTTATCTTCGGCCGGCCACACCGCCCCGCTTCGTTGCGGATGCGTTTTTTAACTCCATGGATGAAATTTTTCCATACATCAACCGAACCATCCGGTTCGCCCATTACGGCAGCCATCCGGACGGCCCGGAAATCCTCCGCCTTTGCCGGGAGCAGCTTCGGTTGTGGATCGATGTGGTCCGGGAACATTCGGAAAGTCCGGATATGGGGGCTATTATCGCGGATTTGACCGCCCGGGATCCCATTTATCGCCAAATCCATGAACTCCCCCCGGCCATTTACGAGCGCGAGCGCTACTTTACCCGGAACTCCATCAACGGGATGCTGGGCTATCTGACATCCGCTGGATAATCGTTTTGGCCGGAATAAGGCCCGTGGCCGCGGCGGATACGATGTTGCCGGCCACGCCGGGGCCGTCGCCGGCCACAAAAAGTCCGGGTATAGGGGTTTCAAGTTCTTTGGTCGTTTCGATCTGGGTGGCAAAGAACTTGATTTCCGGTGCATAGAGCAGGGTCTCATTATTGGAGACACCGGGCACCACCTGGTTAAGCTTTTCCAGCCCTTCGATCACATTGGTGAGGATCCGCTCAGGCAGGGCCATGGCGATATCGCCGCAAACCACGTTGGTCAGCGTCGGTTCGATGTAGCTTTTCCGTATCCGCGGCCAGGTGCTCCGGCGGCCGCGTTTTAAATCCCCGAACCGCTGAAGCAGGGGTTTGCCCCCGCCGATAAGCGTTGCCAGCCGGCCGATGGATTCCCCATAGGACTGGTTGTCCGTGACCGGGTCGGTCAGCACCACCTTGGAGAGGAAGGCAAAATTGGCGTTTTCGGATTTTTGATCCGAATAGGCATGGCCGTTTACACAAACAAAGTCCCGGTAGAATTCCTGGGTGACATAGCCGCCCTGGTTGGTACAGAACGTCCGGGTTTCATCATCGTATTTGCCGGTCTGAATAAAAAATACCGGGTCATAGATGATGTTGCAGAGGTCCCGGGTGATGTCCCCGTGCACCTCGACCCGGATGCCCACCTCAATGCCCCGCTGGCTCATGCCCAGGCTGTATTTCCGGGCCAGCCCGGACATCCATTCCGCCCCGACCCGGCCGGGGGCCAGAATGACATTTGCCGCCGTGTATTCGCTTTTGTCCGTGGCGACCCGCTTTTTCCCGTCCGGCGCGGTCTCTATGTCTATCACCGCCTCTGAGGTGTAAATTGTCACCCGGTTTTCCAAATGTTTCATCATCCCGGCGATATAGCCCGGCAGGCAGTCGCTGCCCAGATGCTTCTGTTTAATGATGAGCAGGTCTACCCCGAATTTTTTAGCATCCCTTCGGATCGCCCGGGCGGCTTCCATATTCGACGGAAAGACCGGACCGGTCATGCCGAAGGTGTCAAAAATTGCCTCCGCCTCCCGGATTAGATCATCCGCCTGTGCGCCGGGGAGAAACTGGGTCAAATCCGTTTTGCCGAGTTTAGCAATAAAGTTGAGCTTGCCGTCGGAGAACAGGCCGGCGCCGCCGATGCCGGAAAGGATCTGGCACGGTTCGCATTTCAGGCATTCGCCGGTACCATTGATGGGACACTGCCGCTTTCGGGGTGGTTTGCCCTTTTCCAGAAGCAGCACGCGAAGGCTTGAATGGAGGGAAAGATAATAGGCGGCAAACAGGCCGGCCGGCCCGCCGCCGACGATAATCACATCAAAAATGTCAGACTGCTGTGAAGTCCCCATCAAAGAAAATCCTTTTTGAGAAAATCCTGCCCAAATGGGGCGTTTCAAGTCTTTAAAAAGCTTATCCCTCAATTTAAATTATCATTGTTTGCCAAATGCCCGCAAGCAAAGAAAGAAGCATCGGATTTCTTGAAACTTTTGCATTTTGGGGATATTTTATAGGGCAATTAATTATATTTTTTAAAGTCCGCAATTTGATAGGAGGCAGAAGATGGGCAGGCAAGGGAAACGTATGTTTTTAGCCGGCGTTATTGTTTTTTGGGTGCTGGGGGTTGGGTTTCTGGGGTGCAGCAATGCCGAATCCGAGAAAAAAACCAGCGCCGAATCCGACGCCAAAACCAGCATGAAGGATGTCCAGAAGGAGGCGGGCGAAGCGGCGGCGGCAGCCAAAGATTATGCCCGCCAGCAGCAGGAAAAGTTCATGAACAAGGCCAAAACCGCGCTTGACGAGGCAGACCAACGGATTTCGGAATTTAAGCGGGAAATGGAAACCAAGTGGGATGAAATGGACCAGCAGGCGCGGGAGAAGGCGGAGCAGACCCTTAAACGTATGAAGGAAAACCGCCGGGCACTCATGGAAAAGCTTGAGAAACTGAAAAAGGACTCCAGTGAGGCCTGGGAAAAGCTGAAAAAGGACTTATGGGACAGCTATGATGCCCTGAAGGAGTCCATGGAAAGCACAGAAAAGAAGGAAATCTATATCTAAATGACCGGTTCCGGAAAAACTCATATCGAATGGATCGCCCGCGCCACCTGTATCCTGCCGCTGGTAATGGCCTTGGCCGCGTGTGCCATGCTGCCGAAAATGGCAGCGGGCGAATCCTATCGGCTTTCTCTCTCATGGGTGCCCGCCTTAGGGGTTGACCTGTCCTTCATGTTTGACGGCCTGAGCATTCTTTTTGCGCTGGTCATCAGTATTATCGGATTTTTCGTCACCATTTATGCGGTCGACTATCTGCATGGCCACCCCCTTATCGGTCGGTTTTTTGTGTTTCTGCATGTGTTTATGCTCTCCATGCTGGGACTGGTGACCGCGGACAACGTGCTGGCGCTTTTTGTTTTCTGGGAGCTGACCACGATTTTTTCCTATCTTTTGATCGGGTTTGAGCATGAAGAAGAATCCTCGCGAAAAAGCGCGCGGCAAGCGCTTTTGGTCACCGGCGCCGGGGGGCTCGCTCTGCTTGTCGGGTTTTTATTGCTTGGTGTTATTACGGGCACCTATGAAATTTCTCAGATGGTCCCGTTTGCCGCGCATCTAAAGGCCCATCCGCTTTACGGCGCCGCCCTGGTCTTGATCCTTATCGGCGCATTCACCAAATCCGCCCAGTTTCCGTTTCATTTCTGGCTGCCGAACGCCATGGCCGCACCTGCGCCGATCAGCGCGTTCCTGCATTCCGCCACCATGGTCAAGGGCGGCATTTATCTGCTGGCGCGCTTTCATCCGATTTTGGGCGGCACGGCCGCCTGGACCTGTCCGCTGATGATCATCGGGGCAATAACGGCCGTGGGTGGAGCGGTGCTGGCCATGGGGCAGTCGGATTTAAAAAAGATCCTGGCCTACACCACCATTACCGCCCTGGGGATTATGACCATGTTTCTGGGCGGCAGCACAACGCCGTCTTTGACGGCTGCCATGACATTTCTGCTGGTGCATTCATTGTATAAATCCGCCTTGTTTCTGGTGGCCGGCATCATTGACCATCAAACCGGCACCCGTCAGCTGGAAAAACTGGGCGGGCTGTTAAAATTCATGCCGTTCACCGCATTCGCCGCGGCTGCGGCCTGCCTGTCCATGGCCGGATTTCCCCTGTTTTTCGGATTTATCGGAAAGGAAATCATGTACAAAGGGGCGCTGGCCGAAGCTATGTGCCCGGAACTGGCCGCCGGCGCGGCGGTTTTCTCAAATGCCCTGATGACCGCTGTGGGCGGCATTCTGATTATACGGCCGTTTTTGAAGGGTATGGGCCAGTATGCGCTTCCGGTGCGGGAGGCCACCATCTTTATGTGGTGCGGTCCGGTGATTTTGGGGGGGCTGGGTATCGCCTTTGGCATTTTTCCGGAATGGGTGGCGCACTGGCTGGTGGCGCCGGCAGTGAAGGCTTTCCATTTTTCCTCCGAAGACATCAATCTGCATCTTTTTCACGGCATCAATATGCCGCTTTTATTAAGCGTGATCACGCTGACCCTGGGCGTCTTTTTTTATTTGACCCATCGATCCATTCATGGATGGGTGAAAAGGGCAGCGAACAGGATGCCGGTCACTGCTTCCCAGGTGTATGAATGGACCTTAAACGGAGTGGCGGCGCTGGGCAAAATCCAGACGCGGTTTATCCAAAATGGTTCCCTGCACCGGTATTTTTTTATTGTGGCCGGCACCTTCCTGCTGGTCACCGGCTATAGTTTTTTAAGCCAGGCCCACGAATTGCCGGTGCCGGAGCTGCCGCTTTTGGCATGGCGGGAGTGGCTGCTTATTATTGCGATCACCATAGCCGTGGTCACGGTGCTGGCCACAAGGATTCTGCTTTTAGCGATTTGCGCGCTGGGGGTAATCGGCGCAGGCCTTGCCATCATTTTTTTAAGCTACGGCGCCCCGGACCTGGCCCTGACGCAGCTGCTTGTGGAAACCTTGACGGTGGTCATCGTCTCCATCATCCTGCTCCGGCTGCCCGGGCTTGGATCGCAGGCGAGGCAGCACCAGGGCAAACGGGTGCTGGATGCATTGCTGGCCGTGGGCACCGGCGTTCTGGTGACGATGCTGCTGCTGGCGGTTCTGAACACAGATCTGGATCGCTCCATTACGGCCTTTTTTGAACAAAAGAGCTATCTGGCCGCGCATGGCAAAAATATCGTCAATGTGATCCTGGTCGATTTCCGAAGCATGGACACGCTAGGGGAAATCATTGTGGTGGCCACCGCCGGTCTGGCGGGGTATGCGCTAATCCGGAACAGGCGGGGGGAATGATACGATGCAGTCCTTGATATTGCGGACCGCGACAAGGCTTTTGGTCAATTTGATTCTGGTGTTTTCCGTCTATCTGCTGTTTCGGGGTCATAATTCCCCGGGCGGTGGATTTTCCGGCGCCTTGGTGGCCGGTACGGGGTTTGCGCTTTATACCATTGCCGAAGGCGCCGCATCCGTCCGGCGGGCCATTCGAATTGATCCTCGTCAGCTGATTGTTTGTGGTATGGGGCTGGCAATAGTCTCCGGTTTGGCGGCCGCATTTTTGGGCCAGCCGTTTTTAACGGGGCTGTGGGGGTCGGTGGTTGAACTGCCGGACTACAAGCTGGTATTAGGCACCCCGTTTTTCTTTGATGTGGGCGTATATGCCATTGTTCTGGGAACGATTCTGACCCTCATCCTGGCGCTGGAAGAGAGCTGATATGGAAACGGTTTTAGCCTTTTTATGCGGGATTATGGCGGCGGCCAGTATTTACCTGATGCTTTCGGGCAATATCATCCGGTTTATCTTCGGCCTGGTGGTTGCCACCAATGCGGTCAATCTTTTGATTTTTGTCGCTGGTCGGCTTTCCAGTCGCCGGCCGCCGCTGATTCCCGAGGCTGCCGCCGTGCCCCCGGCGCCGGTGGCCAATGCGCTGCCGCAGGCGCTTATTCTGACCGCCATTGTTATCGGGTTTGCCTTATTGACCTTTGTTTTTATTCTTTTTTACCGAACTTACCAGTCCCTGGGCACGGTAGACACCGAAAAGATGCGGTTTGCCGAACCGGGCAGCGGGGAGTCGGATCAGGCGGTCCGGAAAGGGGACGACGCATGAACTGGCTGCTGGTGCTGCCGATCATTATACCGTTTGCGTTTGCCGCTCTCTGCCTGCTGTTCCGGCGCGATGCAGAACGGCAGCAGCATCTCAGTATGCTGGGCGGGCTGCTGCACTTCGGGGTATGCCTGGGGCTGCTTGTCCATGTATGCAAAACCGGCCTGACGACCATGCAGGTGGCCGGCTGGCCCGCGCCTTTCGGCATTACCCTGGTGGCGGATCATTTAAGTGTGATCATGGTGGCAGTGACCGGCCTGCTCGGGCTCTCAGGCATCGTCTATTCAAAAGCCGAGATCAAGCCGCACATGATGAGCGCCGGTTATCATTCCCTGATGCATATTCTCCTCGGCGGGGTCTGCGGCGCCTTTTTGACCGGGGATCTGTTCAACCTTTATGTGTGGTTTGAAGTCATGCTGATGGCCTCTTTCGGGCTGCTGGTTTTAGGCCAGGAAAAACCGCAGTTGGACGGCGGGGTGAAATATGTGATGATCAACCTGTTTTCAACCCTGCTGTTTATCAGCGGTTTGGGGCTTCTCTACGGTATGACCGGCACGCTGAACATGGCCGATCTCCACGGTGCGGTCCAGAACGTGCCGGACAAGGCGCTTCTGACAGCGGTGGCGGCGATTTTCATGACTGCATTCGGGATTAAGGCGGGCATTTTTCCGCTGTTCTTCTGGCTGCCGGTTTCGTATCATACGCCGCCGGTGGCGGTTTCCGCCATTCTCGCCGGGCTGTTAACCAAAGTCGGGGTATATGCGCTGATCCGGATGTTTACCCTGGTTTTTACCTTTAATGTGGCCTACACGCATGGCCTCCTCCTAATTGCCGCGGTGGTCACCATGGTGACGGGGGTATTGGGTGCTGCGGCCTATAACGAGTTCCGGCGGATTCTTTCGTTTCATA
>DATGCF010000298.1:0-4584 GCA_035312245.1 Desulfosalsimonadaceae bacterium | reverse complement strand
GTTTTTCAGGCCAAACCAAACGGGCGTGCCCACCGCCCCGAAGGTAACCGGCACGGTGTTTAAAATCAGGGCCACCAGCACGGCGGCAAGCGCCGGAAAGCCCAGGCTTAAAAGCAGGGGGGCGGCAATGGCCGCCGGCGTCCCAAATCCCGCGGCCCCTTCCAGGAATGCCTCGAAGATAAGCGCAATGATGATCACCTGGACCCGGCGATCCGTTGAAATGCCATGGAAACCGTGGTTGATGGTCTCCATGCCGCCGCTTTCAGAGAGCGTATAGAGAATCAGCAGCGCGCCGAAAACGATCAGGAGAACGGTAATGGCGCTGCCGAACCCCTGGAGCGTGGAGGCGGCGACCACGACCACATCCATCTGCCAGACAAAAACCGCCGTAAGGGCGGCGACCAGCCAGGCGACCGGCATGGCCCGGGTCGCGGGCCAGCGGAATCCTACCATGAGAATCAGGGCCACAAGGATGGGCAGAAAAGCAAAGCCGGCAAGCCAACCGATGGACATAGGACACCTCCTTTGAAGTGTTGGGTTAAGGCCGCAGCCTGAAACAGGCGGGACAAATCACATAGGCAGCGGCCTGACCAGGCGGCATTTCACAAATGGATGACAGATGCAGCTATTTGCGGATGGTGAATCCGGACTCCACGCCAACGGCCCGGCAAACCGCTTCGTCCTGTGCTGTCAGCACCTCCATGTAGTCTCCGAAAAGCCATTTTTTTTCAGCCGTCCAGTAATACGGCCGGGGCTTCTGCTTGATCACCTCATTGGCGGCCAGGGTCAGGAGAATGGCCTGATGACGCTGGTTTGCATAGCAGTCCGTGGACAAGGCAAACCATTCATAAACCGTATCCAGCTCTTCCCCGTCCGCGTCTTGTTCATAAGGGATGTAGAATTTCATATCTGTCTGGCTCAGCGTGCGTTTTTCAGACGGATTGTGCTTGTCATAGACCTCGATAAACGCGTACGGACGGTAAACCGCGGCAAAAAGGGTAAAGCTTTCATCTTCCGGTGCTGGGATGCTGGTGAGATAATAATGCCCGGAATTTTTTATGCCATTTCCCGAAAGAATCCGCTGAAAATATTCGGTGGCATCTTTTATGTTGCCGATCACCTGGCCGGTTTCGCCGTCCGGCAGCACCTTGCTGAACAGTTTCCCGTAGGCCATTTCATAGGTTTCGCTAATCGTCACAGTCATGTTGGCTTCCTGCATGCGCTGATTCAATGTTTGCAGGCTCACGTCCGAATAGGCATAATAGGGCAGGGCAGCGGTTCCCACATCCAGTGCTTTTTCCACCGAATAGGTGACAGCGATCGGTACTGCCACCAGCTGGCAGCCGGTAGTGGAAAGCATCATGGCAAGTATCAGCAGGCCGGCAAATGGTTTCATGGCATGTCCCCGTCTCTGTTTATCGAAAAGTTATGTTTGAGAATACCGGTTTCCTGTAGCGAGTCCACTAAATTTATATTATAATCTAAAATGAGCGATTTTCAAGTTTGCCGCAGTAGATGCGGTGGAATTGGAAATCCCGGAGGATTCCGAACTTTAAGTTAAAGAATGATTCAAATTCTTACAAAGATTATAAAAATTTCCTATTTAAAATTTGGAACGCTCAATTTAGGTATAATACGGATACCTTACCTTCAAGGAATTATTCTGGCATCGTACAGATAGCCAACCGCCGGCCCGTGATGAAACCGCCGGCCGGGTCGCTATTGGAAAGGCTGAAACCATATGCATGTGGATCGTATAGATTTTTATCCGGAAAATTATCCCACCCGGAAATATTATCCGTTTAAATTGGAATTATTCCAAAAGATTCGAACCCTGGCTTTTGAAACCCCGGTTACCCTGTTTGCCGGGGAAAACGGGACCGGTAAATCCACGCTTCTGGAGGCGATCGCCGCTCGATGCGGGATTTATATCTGGCAGGGGCCGAAGCGCCAGCGGTATGAGGACAACCCTTATGAGTCCAGGCTCTGTGATTACATTTCGGTTAATTGGCGGAACGGCCGCGTACCGGGCTCCTTTTTTGGTTCCTCGGTCTTTCAGGATTTCGCCCGTGTATTGGATGAGTGGGCGCTGGCGGATCCAGGGCAGCTTGATTACTTTGGCGGCAAATCCCTGATATCGCAATCCCACGGCCAGTCTTTGATGTCCTATTTCCGGTCCCGATACTCGAGAACCGGTATTTACCTGATGGATGAGCCGGAAACCGCCCTTTCCCCAAGGACCCAGATCGATTTGGTGGATCTTTTGATCAAAATGAGCCGGGCCGGCCACGCCCAGTTTGTCATTGCCACCCATTCTCCTATTTTGCTCGCCTGCCCGGGTGCCCGCATTTATAGCTTTGATCAGGCGCCAATCCGATCCTTACGCTATGAAGAAACCGACCATTACCGGCTTTTCAAGGCATTTATGGAAAATCCACGGGGTTTTTTTGATGCGAACTAGGCCTGGTATAGTGATCGCCCGGGCGTTTTATCTTCTGTTTTTCGGTCTTTCCTGACGATATGAAGGGGGCGGCGCAAATGGGATTATCGTTGGGGCATTTGAATCAAAGATGAAAAAGGAGCCATGTAATGGGCTATCCTAAAAGAAAAAAGCCGGGAGCCGGCCAGGAATCGGCTTGGGACTATCCCCGGCCGCCCAGATTGGAGCCTTGCAAAAAGCGTATCTGGGTGGTTTTCAACAGCCAGACCATTGCCGATTCGGCTTCGGCCTTAAGGGTGCTGGAAACCAGCCATCCCCCGGTTTACTATATTCCCATGGCGGACATAAAAATGGTGTTTGTATCTGAAACCCGGGGGACATCTTTTTGTGAATGGAAGGGGGCGGCGAAATATTACACGATTACCGTCGGCGAAAAACAGGCAGACCGGGCGGCATGGGAGTATCCAGCGCCGCGGCCCGCATACGCGGCACTTAAAGGCCATCTGGCCTTTTATCCAAGTGCCATGGATGCCTGCTATGTGGATGGGGAGAAGGTGGCGGCCCAGGCGGGCGACTTTTACGGCGGTTGGATCACAAGCGATATCGTCGGACCGTTTAAGGGCGAGCCGGGTACGCATGGCTGGTAATGGTTTGATTGAATAGAATGCCCGGAATGTTGCCGGGCTAAGCAATCATAAACAGCATTTCATCCGGATCCGCCGCCTTTTCCGCGATCATTGAGATATCCACGTCGGTTGGGCTGAAATCGGAGAGCAGGTCAATGGTGTTGGCGATCTGGGATTCCGGATAAAAATTGAAGTCAGCCAGGGATTTGTAGAATCGGGTATAGATTTCCGGCTGGGTCCGGACAAATATTTTATGATGATGGGTAAGATTAAAATACCGGGCAAAATGATGGACCAGCAGATAAAAGCAGGCAGCTGAGAAATATTTGGTATTCGGCTGCTTCTTCAGTTCCGGATAAAATCGGATAATTTCGATCCGCCGGGCGAATCGGTTCAATGAGATCGTGAGGTTTTGCGAAATTTCATCATCCGTGGCACTGTCGGTCAGAAAATACTCGATACAGTCGCCTTCCGCCAGAAAGCTGATGGTATAGCGGCTCAGTAGAAGCGGCAGCGTATTTTGGATGAATTCGGATGTCGGCTGCGCATCCGATAGCTGCATAGGGCCGGTTTCCTTAACAAAATCTATGACGTAAATACAGGCCTCAATGCAGACTGTCGGCAAATCGGCAGCGGGTATGTCCGTCAAAAAAGTTTAATTAATTGATTTTTTTTAAACGCCGATTGAAGATAACCGATTAATTCGATTTTTCAATAAAAATTTTTTTTCTGCGAGTTTCTTATATTCACCCGGGGTCGGAATCCGGCCGATAATGGCGCAAACTGCCGCCAGCGGGGCGGAGTACGATCAAGTGCCAGGGCATCGCCTAGATATTAAGCCCCGCTCTGAATCCTTGGTGCACGGCATCAAATGCCATGCCCACATTTTCCGCATCGCCTGCCACGGTGCAGGCAATGCCTCTGGATGCAATCAGCTGCTGAAGATCGTTGTCCGATCTCGCCCCCACGGAGAGCACCACGGTGTCGGCGGGGATTTCTTCCGCGCCGTTTTCAGCCTCGATCTTGATCCCCTTATCCGTTATTTCAAGGGCCTTGGCCGCCACGCGGCTCTGAATTCCGAAACGGGAGACATCCTGGAGCATGCCCCAGCGCGTAGTTTTGCCGAAATCCTTACCGATTTTCTCCATCATCTCGAGCACCGTCACCTGCTTGGTCCCTTTGGTGGCCATCTCATAGAGCACATCCGGGTCTTCCGCCTGGTTGACAAACAGAAATTTCAAAGTCTCAGCGCTTAACGTGCCTTTTTCCGCCAGAAACAGCGCGGTCTCCACACCGACGGCCCCGCCGCCGACCACTACCACGTTCCGGCCGGTATAGGATTTGCCGGATAACACATCCCAGGACTGGACCACATGCGGCATTTCAATGCCGGGAATGGGCGGCGTCATAGGCACCGCGCCGGTGGCCAGGATGATATGATCCGGCTTTTCCCGATCAATCAGTGCTTCGTCCACGCCAGTATTCAAACAGACCTTGATATTCCGAATTGAGACCTGG
>DATGCF010000297.1:0-10312 GCA_035312245.1 Desulfosalsimonadaceae bacterium | reverse complement strand
GATGGCGAAATGCTTATAGCGCATGTTGGCCATACTTTCCCCGCCAAAGGCGTTGATCATGTGCTGCTCAGTCATCTGTTTCATATCGTATGCTGCTCCTTATCATCTTTTGACGGCTTCGCAAAAAGTCCAATATCTTTGTTGCGCTGCATTCCCCGGGATTTGCGCGCCGCGATCTTGAACATTTTGCTTTGCCATCTGAAAATTGACTTTTTACGAGACTGTCATCTTTTCAACTAAATTGAACGTTTCAATTATTTAGATTCTAGCCTTATCCGGCGGTGATTTCCTTGGAACTTTCCCAGAGCCCGTGGATATTGCAGTAAGAGGCAGCGATCAGCGTTCCGGACTGATTGACCTTGAGTCTTGCGGTTACCGCATGATCGGTATAGACCGGCCCCTGGTTGGCGCCGGCTGCCGCCTCGCCATGCGCGGTAAATTCGAAGCTGCCGACCTCGTAGGCAAACTTGTCATTTGCCGGTTTGAAATAAAGCCGCATCCACCGAATGTGATGCTCCGTGGTATTGGGATGCGAGATCTCTTTGCCGATCGAGAGCTTAACCTCGAACATCTCATCCGCGGTCACGCCTTCCGGGCATTCGATCACCGGCACGTGTTTTTCGTTTTTCCAATCGCCGGACTGAAATAAATCGCCGATATTGGCCATGATAATCCTCCTTTATAAGTTTGGGGGGTTTTGATCCGGTTTATAAGTAACCGTCTAAAATCTAATGAAATTTTATGTGCATAAGTACATGCTGTCGCCTGTCGGGTCAATACGGCCAATCCTGTATTTTACCCCAAGGGGCCCCTACATAGGTCTGCATAGGTATCCTGTTCTGATCTACTCGGGTTCGCTCAAATTGCCGAATGCTTTAGGAATCAGCTCCGTCAAGGCCGGATGGATATGCTGACCGGCAAACAAGGCCCCAAGCTGGCCGCCAATGGCCATGGCATTGGCCACCTCCTGAATCAGGATGGGCGCATGCGGGCCGATGATATGAAACCCCAGGAGCTTTAAGCTCTCCTTCTCAAGCACCACCTTGGCCAGGCCGCGGTCCTCGCGGAGCGCCATGCCCTTGGCCACATCCCCATATTGGGCGGTACCCACCAGGATCTCATGGACCTTACCCGCCTGCTCCGCCGTCAGCCCCACCGCCCCCACCGGCGGATAGGTGAAAACAGCCCGGGGGACCGCATCATAGTTTATCGACTCATGGGACCCGTTCATGGCATTATCCCAGACGATATCCGCCTCAGCATTGGCCGTGTGCGTAAACATCTGCCGGCCGTTGGCATCCCCGAACGCCCAAATTCCCTTCTGGCTGGTCTGGAGATAGGCATCCGTGCGGATGTATCCATCGGCGCCTGTCTCAATCCCGGCATTTTCGACCTGCAGAAGATCCGCATTGGACCGCCTGCCAGCGGCCACCAGAACATGTTCGACCGCCACTGATCGCGTTTCTCCATTCTTATTATCCCGGATGGCGACATCGATCATACCATCTGCCGGCCGGACTTCGGCGACCGCCGAGTGGTTATAAATGGAAAGGCGGTTGGCGAGATCAAATGCCAGAATTTCCGATATCTCGGGCTCCTCGTCGGGCAGCAGGCGGTCCCGGTTCTGGACGATGGTGACATCGGTTCCCATGGCTGAAAAGAAATGCCCATATTCGCAAGCGATATAACCGCCGCCGATGATCACCATGGATGCGGGCAGCACTTCCAACTGAAGCAGGGTCTCATTGGTCAGGTAATTGATCCGGTCAAGCCCCGCAATTTCGGGAATCATCGGCCGGCTGCCGGCGGCGATAAAAATTTTTTCCCCCCGAATCCGATAGTTGTTGACTTCAAGCTCGCTGCGCGCCACAAAATGGCCGGTCCCCTCATAGTAGTCGATCCGGTCTTCTGACTGCAAGGCCCCATGGATCTGCTGATGCTCCGGTATGACCGCATCCCGCATTTCCTTCATCACCTGCGCGAAATCGATGGATGCGATGCGGGCCTGGATGCCGAAACGTTCGGCCTCACGGATTTCCATAATCCGGTCCGCCACAGCGATCAGCATTTTAGAGGGAATACACCCGACATTCAGGCAGGTCCCGCCGGCCGGCCCCTTATCCACTAAGGCCACCCGAAGCCCCTGCTGAACGGCGTTTTCCACAACCGCCATTCCCGCCCCCGAACCGATCACAATCACATCATAGGTTTTATCCGGTTTTTTCCGAATCTTCTTTGCCGCTTCTGCCTTAATTCCCATGCTGCTCCTTTCCTTCAGCTAAATGACATTGACTGTCAATTAACATAATCCTTTTATTTCCCCCTACAAGCCCCTTATCCGACCGTACCGCCGGCTCATCCCGAAGATTCCCCTATGGGCAATTTTTAAAAAATGCGGGATTTTTCTACAGGGACTACAGTCCCCTGATGCATAAAATACATCCTTACCCCAATACACTTTCCCCTTAAAGCCGAATATAGTGAATCCAAAATTCGGAATCACTGGCTCCCGGTCAAGGTTTTCAAAAATCCATTTTGATTAAAAAATCACACGGAGAGTCATTGGGTTAAATCAGAACCGCCAATATTTTGAAGGGGAGATGCCACTATGTTTACGGAAACGACGAGATCTGAAATACCCGCACTTAACCCGAAAACCGCCAAACCCATTTCTGCTGCAGCTGCCAAAGAAACCGAAGATGACGGCACCAAAGAGCAAAAGACGACTGCCGCGCCCAGCAGCTCAGATGCCCTGCAGCGCTATATGACCGATATTCGCCAGCACGAACTGCTCACCAGGGAGCAAGAAATCTCGCTGGCCCGGCGGGTTCAGAATGAAGACGATCAGGCGGCGGTTTATCAGCTGGTGGTCTGCAATCTTCGCCTCGTGGTCAAAATCGCGATGAAATTTCAGCGCTTCTGGAAGCACAACATGAATGACCTGATCCAGGAGGGAAACATCGGACTTTTGCGGGCGGCCCAGAAGTATGACCCGGAGCGAAACGTCAAATTCTCCTATTACGCCGCCTTCTGGATTAAAGCCTATATCCTTAAATATATCCAGGATAACTTCCGGGTCGTTAAAATTGTCACCACCGAAGGCCAGCGCAAACTTTTCTTCAAGCTTCGCCAGGAAAGGGATAAGCTGGCCAGCCAGGGCATCCGCCCCACCGCGGACCGGCTGGCGCAAAACTGCGGTGTCAGGGAAGAGGATATTGTGGACATGGACCAGCGCCTGCACAGCAGCAATGTGTTCCTGGATGCGCCGTTGAACGCGGATTCGGACACGGAGTGGCTTGAAGTTTTGGAGTCAAATGAGGAGTCCACGGAAACCCAGGTGTCGAAAAAGCAGCTGTCGGATATGGTCCGCGAAAAAATGGTCCAGTTCCGTAAAACCATCACCTACCGGGAGCGAACCATTTTTGATAAGCGGATCTATGCGGAAACGCCTCAAACGCTCCAGCAAATCGGGGATTTTCTGGGCATCTCCCGGGAACGGGTCCGGCAGGTGGAGCGCGAAATTCTCGTCAAAATCCGGGATTTTCTGAAAAAAGAACTGCCGGATTATGAAGAACTGGCGCATGCCGTGGCCTCATAATCCTCTCATTTTTGGGTAATTCCTTCGGGGCGGCCGATTTGGCCGCCCTTTTTTTGTCCTAAAAATAGGGCATTACCACTTTCCCTTCGAATTCCCGACTAAAAACCGCTTAACCCTACGTCTTTCCGGCCGATGCCATCTATGCGCGTGCCTTTCGCGCAAAAATTTATATTTACACTCGTATCCTTTTTTATTATAAATACTCTATCCTAGAATGAATTTTTATGAATTCCAACTGATTTAGGATGGACTGAGCCAAAAAACTATGGAAAATAAAAAAACCGTCTTTATTGCCGAGGATCACCAACTGTTCCGTGACGGCCTGAAGGCCATGCTCGCCGCAAAAGACGGACTCGAGGTTATTGGCGAAGCCAGGGACGGGTTGGAAGCTATTAACTCGATCAAAAAAAAACAGCCGGATCTGCTGCTTTTAGATCTCTCCATGCCCCGGTTAAGCGGGATCAGCGTCATCAAAGAGCTGCGCCGGCAGTTCACCGGGATGCGGATCCTGGTGCTCACCATCCATGAATCCGACCAGTATGTGATTGAAACCTTTGAAGCCGGCGCTAACGGCTACTGCATTAAAGATGCGAGCCGAGAGGAACTGCTGCTCGCCATAAACAGCATATTAAACGGCAAAACCTATATCAGCCCCGGTATTGCGGATAATGTCATGGAAGGCTACCTGGAGGGGCATAAAAAAATCAAATCCAAGTCCTCATGGGAAAACCTGACCCACCGGGAGCGGGAAGTGCTGAAGCTGCTTGCCGAGGGCTATACCAACAAGCAGATCGGGGATCTCCTAAATATCAGCGTAAAAACCGTTGAAAAGCACCGGGCCAATATCATGCAAAAGCTAAATCTGCACAATGCCGCGGCCCTTACCGCGTTTGCCATTGATCAGGGCCTGGTCCAGCAAAAATAATCTTCCCCATTATTCCCCACAGGTGAAGCGTATTAAAACGGCAGGTTGACGGTGATCCTTGTCCCTTTCCCTTTGCGGGAGTCGATTTCCAATTGGCCGCCGCAGAGTTCAGCGCGCTCCCGCATGCCGTCAATGCCATGGCCGGTTAAGGGATCCTCGACAAACAGGGGGGAGCGGGGTTCAAACCCGCATCCGTCATCTTTTACGATCATCCGAACGCCCCCGTTATATCTGGCCAGGGTAAAATGAATATTCGAGGCCTGGGCATGCTTGGCGGCATTATTAAAAGACTCCTGTAAAATCCGGTAAATCACGATCTTCATCGCATCCGACAAATCAGACTCCAGGAGGGTAATCTCGTTGGTGAGTTTAATATTTTTGTAAAATGTGGAGAATTCCCGGCAGAACCAGTCAATAGTGGCCAACAACCCCAGGTCATCCAGCGTCGTCGGCCGCAGTTCCGCTGATATCCGCTTGGTCTCCTTGATGGTATACATGAGATAGGAAACGATTTTTTCAAGGGAGATGGTATCCACATCCGGGACGGACTGCATGGCGGAAAGCCGGTCCTCGAGGCTGAATTTAATGGCGGCCAGGCTTGCGCCGATACTGTCATGCAGCTCTTTTGCCACCGCCTGCTTATCCGCCTCAAGGGCTTCAAGGGTGCGCCTGGACATCAGCCGAAGCTCCTGCTGCGATTCCCGAAGCTTCTGCTCAACGCGCTTTCGCTCACCGATTTCCGTTCTCAGGGTCTCAACCAGATGCTCAAGCTCCGCCGTTCGCTCGGCCACCCGTTTTTCAAGGACATTCTTATCCTGCTGGAGCTGCATCTTTTCACTGCGCCGCTGGGTAATGTCATGAAATACGCCGACGCCGCCGATGATTTCATCCGCCTGATTTTTAATGGGCGTGGTGTTGACCAGCAGATACCGCATACGGCCATCTGCCAGGGATATGGCGATTTCCTGGTCATAAAGCTCCTCGCCGTTAAAAACCGAGCGGGAAAGCGGCAGATCCATTGGATCAAAAGGGGTGCCGTCCGGCTGCATCAGGCTTAAATCCGCCTGGGCGGCCAATGGCTGCCCATAGGGCACATCCCGGCCGTACAGCCGAATGGCCGTTGGGTTGGCCATGGTAATCCGGCAGTCCTTATCCACCACCACGATCCCCTCCGGCGCGCTTCGGATAATGGTCTGCAGGGCGGACTGCTCGGAGATCAGCTGTTCGGTCAACCGCTCAAGGTCGGTCTCATCCCGCCAGACGGTCACGGCGCCGACGATCTCATCCTCCCGGTACAACGGTGTTGAGGAGATCACATAAACCAACGGATTGTCATTATCATCATAGCCATAATAGCGCTCATCCAGGACGGAGTCACCCCGCAGCGCCCGGACATACGGCATTTCCTCGGAAAAAATCCGGGTGCCGTCCGGCAGCTGCAGCCGCATCTGCCGGGCAATATTGCGGCAGGGGCTGCCCACCGGGTCAAACCCCAGGGAGGCGACACAGGCCGGATTGGCCATTATAGGGGTACCATTGACATCGCAGACCATGACCGCCTCCTTGAGATTGGTAAAAATAAGCTCCATTTCCCTGGATCGGCGCCTGGCCTCCTTGTTTGAATTTATATGCCGCAGGGCCAGTTCGGTAAATGCGGCCAGATGAATCAGCATGGCCTCATCTTCCGGAGTGAAGGCCACATTATCGGCATTGCCCACCATAATCATACCCGCGCCCTCCCCTGCGGGCTTAGCCAGGCGGGCACAGACCAAGTGCCTGAGCCTGGTATAGCCATCTTCTTCTGAAAGGCCGGAAAATTGTTCACTATAATAGGAAAATTCCGGTGACACCAGGCGAAGGGATTTTCGCTGAAATAAATCCGCCAGGAATTTCGGGGCATCCAAAAGCCGTTGGATATCAGCCATCAAAACCTTATTGGCGTCACTAAAATCAGAGGTGCTGTCTATAACCGCCTGGCCGGTGGGGGATATATTGCAGAAGATACAGACATTGCCCTTGGTCAAGGCGCAGGCCGCGGCAACCAACCGCTGAATCAATGCGCTTCGCCGGGACTCCTCCATGACATCTTTGGACAGGTTAATCAGGGTTTCCAACTGGGTCAGGCGGTCCAGTTTTCTGGCTTTTTCAAAATAGTCGCCGGTATCCGCCTTGAATACGCTGGACAAATGCGCAATACCGCCGAGAGACGTCCGCTGCAAATTAATCGTTTGAAAGACCGGAAGCTCCATCCCATCCTGGGTCAAAAGCGCGCTTTCCCCCCGCCACCGGCCATTGGCAATGGCCGAGGGAATGGCCTCTTCCCGGATCATCTCCTCGGCCCACTTCGGGTGACAGTCCGATAATCGGTAGCTTAAGGGATTGGATATACCTTCAAAGCCTAATACGCCCCGGGCGGCTTCATTTAAATATTGAATGGCACCCTCAGGATCCATCAGATAGATGGGATCGGAAATGTCTTCCAATAGATTGTTAAACTGCTCATACATGGGTTCGCTCCTATTCTAAATAGTATAAAGGGCATTTCACCGGAGTCAAACAATGATTGACGGCAAAAGGCGGAGAAAAAGCGGAGGCTTTTTTGCCGGGAACAAATTTTTGGGTTGTGCGCCAACCGTTAATCGCTTAAATTTCAGATTTTACATAAAAGAATTTTAGAATTAGTATATGTTTTGGAGCACCACCGTAACCCCATTTGTTTATCACTGACGCTCGGCGATGGCAAAGGACAGGATCATTGGCATGACAAATCAAACAACAACTTCCGGGGATACCTCACAGGCAGCGCGCCAGCGCCGGTATTTTGACATCCATCCGCCGGTTTTCTGGCCGGCCGCCACCCTGGCGGCACTTTTCATCGCGGTCACCCTCCTGGTAGGCGATCCGATGGAAACCGCCTTTGCCGCAACCCAGAGCTTTATATCCGACAACTTCGGCTGGTTTCTGGTGATTTCGGTCAACCTCTATCTGTTTATCATGATATTTATCGCCTTCAGCCGGCTGGGAAGTATCCGGCTGGGCGGCAAAAACGCGGTGCCTGATTTTTCAAGGCTTTCCTGGTTTTCCATGCTCTTTAGCGCCGGCATGGGGATTGGAATTCTCTTCTGGAGTGTGGCCGAGCCGATCCATCACTTCATGGAGCCCCCCTATGGCGGCGGCTCTGCCATTGAGACGGCAAAAATCGCCATGAAAATGACCTTCCTTCATTGGGGGCTGCACCCCTGGGGGATTTATGCGCTGGTGGGTATGGCCCTGGCGTTTTTCGCATTCAACCGGAAACTCCCGCTGGCGATTCGCTCGATTTTCTATCCGCTGCTGGGCGATAAAGTGCATGGCATTTGGGGGGATGTGATTGATGTCCTGGCGGTACTGGCCACCCTGTTTGGTCTGGCCACCTCGCTTGGCTTCGGCGTTCAGCAGGTCAATGCCGGGCTGAACCACCTGTTCGGGATTCCCGACAATACCGTCATTCAGGTGGTGCTTGTGGCGGCCATCACCTTTGCCGCCACCCTGTCCGTAGTTTCCGGAATCGACAAGGGGGTGAAACGACTAAGCCAAATGAACATCAATCTGGGCGCCATCCTGCTGGTCTTTCTGCTGCTTTTGGGGCCGAGTGTGCTGATTCTGGATTCGTTTGTCCAGAATTTGGGGGTTTATCTGGGGGATTTTTTCAGCACCAGTTTCTGGACAGAGAGTTATCAGGACAGTAACTGGCAGAACAGCTGGACGGTATTTTACTGGGCCTGGTGGATTTCCTGGTCCCCTTTTGTGGGCATGTTTATCGCCCGGATCTCCAAAGGCCGTACGGTGCGGGAATTCGTGCTAAGCGTGCTGATCATTCCGTCATTGCTGACTTTTTTATGGATCACGGCATTCGGGGGATCCGCCCTTTATATCGAAATGGAAAACATGGGCCGCATTGCCGGGCCGGTCAAGGAAAACGTGGCGGTGGCGATTTACTATCTTTTGGAGCAGTTTCCGTTTTCCTGGATCACCAATCTTGCGGCCGTGGTGCTGGTCATCAGCTTTTTCGTCACCTCCTCTGATTCCGGCTCTTTGGTGGTGGATGCCTTTACCTCGGGCGGCAAACTCAACTCGCCGGTGGGCCAGCGAATCTTCTGGGCGACCATGGAAGGGGCGGTGGCCGCTGTTCTCTTGCTCGGTGGGGGATTGAGCGCCCTGCAGACCGCCTCCATCACCACAGGCTTGCCTTTTGCCGTCTTATTGCTCATAATGGGGTATAGCCTCTGGAAAGGCTTAAACAACGAGTATGAGGCGGATCAGCTTCGGGCCAAAACAGTCGAAAGGGAATCCTACCAGGAACTGATTCACCGGCTGCTCCACGAAAAGGAAGCCCGGAATGCGGAAAACAAAGACGCATCCGGCGAAACCAAAAACCCGAAAAACGATTGAAATTGGTGCCCATATGCCAGCAAATGCCAATTATCCCAAATTAGAACCGGTTCAAAACTTGCTGGTGTGCCTGGATCTGACCGACATCGACAAGTCCCTGATTGCCTATGCCGCATTCATGGCCAGGATGCTGCCCGCCAGCAAGGTCATCTTTTTTCACGCCATTCAGGCCTATGATCTGCCGGACCGGAGTAGCCGCTCTTTTCCGGATATCGAAACCGAGCTAAACGCGATCATCCGCGATGAAATGCACAACTCCGTAGACAAACATTTTGAGGAAGAGTGCCATTGGGAAATTGCCACCCAGGTGGGCTATGAGGATGCCGCCCGGGAGATTGTTGAATATATCAAAACAAAAAAAATTGATCTGACCCTGATCGGCCAGAAATTCGGGGAAAACCGCCAGGCGCGCTACAGCCACAAGATCGCAGCCGAGGCATTCAGCGACCTCCTGTTTGTCCCCCAGTATGCAGAAAAGAGCATTGATCCCATTCTGTGCGCCATTGATTTTTCATCCCAATCCGTGCGGGCGTTTGAGCGGACTCTGGATATGTCGCGGACCTGGGGAGTTAAGATGAACTGCTATTTTGTGTGTGACCCCGCCCGGGCTTATTTCCCGGCCACCACGGAACGAAGCGCCAGCCATTATCAGCAGCAGGCCCAAAAGGCCTATGAACAGTTTCTCAAGGATTATGAGCTCTCGCCGGAGGATATTCCCTGCCGGATCGAGACCGGCCATGAGTTAACCAGCGAGGCGGAAAATATCTACCAGGCGGGCATAGACGATAACGCCCGGCTCATTGTCATCGGCGCCCAGGGCGATACCGCCACTGTGACCTCCCTGCTGGGAAACCTCTCAGAATCCTTCCGCCTGATGGAAAAAGAGATTCCGGTGATGGTGCTTAAAAATCCGCCCCGGAAAAAATTTTTCCAGTTCTGGAAGTAAAGATGGCAAAGCAAAATGTTCAAGATCGCGGCGCGCAAATTCCGAGGAATGCAGCGTACTGACTCGTACGTGAAATTCCGAGGGATGTAGCGCAACAAAGATATTGGGCTTTTTGCGAAGCCATCAAGCTAAAAAAGGCTGTCCGGATAACCCGGAGCAGCCTTTTTTTATATATACACACAAGGAAAGGAGGAGGTGCTTAGTCACACAATTCAAAAATTGCGGCTGCGCCCATTCCGCCGCCGATGCACATGGATTCGATGCCGTATTTGACACCGCGCTCCTGCATTTCATTCATCAGTTGGGCGCAAAGCTTGGCGCCGGTGCAGCCCAGGGGGTGGCCCAGGGCAATGGCGCCGCCGTTGACGTTGACAATGCGCTTGTCGCTGTCTGAGGTCCACAGCTCTTTTTT
>DATGCF010000296.1:0-8549 GCA_035312245.1 Desulfosalsimonadaceae bacterium | reverse complement strand
AACCCGATGATGACGGCGTAATTGATAATGTTTTTGAGTTTATCCTTGCCGATAATATAGGTCAGAAAACCGGTAAAAAAGGCGCCCCCGCCAAGTGCGATGACCGCCAGATCGGCCCAGATCCAGAGGGCAAAGCCGTATGCATCGTTCATATTCGTCTGGTTCAATCCCTTGAACCAGCAGAGATACATGGCATAGACCCCCCAGAGGAGGACGGCCGTGGCAGCAGCCATCCACAGGGAAAATTGCATTTTTGAGCAGCGTTTTACCCCCTGAGGTATAATTGGCGTCGTCTCCATATTTGTATTGCTCCTTGCCATAGGTTAACTATTTATGGTGAATCTTTTGTCGGCCGGACTGTGGCTTAGATTCATTTTCCAGATAATTGTCCCCGGCGCGCCGCACCCAGGATTTGCTGGAGAGATAATAGACCTTGGGATTGGTATGCAGCCGCTCCAGAAGCCGGAAGGCACGGGGGCTATCCTTTAATTTGGAAACCTCGTGATCCGGATTGTTCAGATCGCCGAAGACAATGGCGTTTGTCGGACAGGCCTCGGCACAGGCGGTCTGATATTCGGACTCATGGATTTCATCCCGGCCCTCCATATAGGCCTTATCCCGGGCTTTCTGGTAACGCTGAAAGCAGAAAGTGCATTTTTCCACCACGCCCCGCATCCGCGGGGATACATCGGGATTCAGATATTTTTCCGTATCCGCCGGCCATACCGGGTCCCACCAGTTGAATTTTCTGGCATGATAGGGGCAGGCGGCCATACAGTACCGGCAGCCGAAGCATCGTGTGGGAATCTGGCTGACCACTCCCGTGCTATAGTCATAATCGGTGGCCACTGCGGGACAGACCGAGACACAGGGCGAATGGCCGTGCTTGCCGATCCCGTCGCAGTGCTGGCAGGGCATCGGCAGATAGCACACTTCGGTATCCGGATAGGGTTTGCCGTTGTCTAGCTGAAAGATCCGGATCCAGTTGAGACTATCCAGTTTATGCGTCTCGTTTTTCTTAAACGGCACATTGTTTTCGGCGTAACACGCCACCATACAGGCCCCACAGCCGGTGCATTTGTCAAGATCGATGACCATGCCGTAGCGCTTGGTGCTTGTGTATCCATGTTGTTCTTTCATCCCAACCTCATCGCTGACTGTTTATTTTCCCGGTTTGTTTGAATATTCAAACTGTCGGGAATTAGGCCTTGGTTATATACGCCCGAATGCCCCATGCCGCGTTCAGCCCGGACATCGGGTCCTCGATCGGGCCGATTAGCTTGTTGAAATTGACGCCCTTGTCCGCCAGGTATTTAGAATAGGCGGTATGGCCAAAGCCCCGGGGCATGGCGACAACACCCGGTTCGACGCCTTCAAACAGATGGAGCTTGACTTCCGCCTGGCCTTTCGGGGTGGACAGCTTAACCCGGTCGCCCTCTGAAAATCCCATCTTTCGTGCGGTCTTTGGGTTAATCTCCACAAAAACCGTCTGATCCAGCAGCACCGTTTCATCGATGGTTTTGGTCATAAACGGGGGATTGCCGATTTCGCCGCTGGTAAGCCGGATGGAATCATAAGGAATCAGAATCAGCGGGAACTGATCGGATTTACCCGCAATGGCCACCTTGGTAAAGTTTGGGAGAACATCCTTGTCCTTGCCGGATGCGTTATTTCTCGCCGTCGGGTAGAATTCAAACCTGCCGGTGTTCGTGTTGAACTGGTCGGCAAACGGGATATCCTGCGACGCCTTGACTACGGCAAAACCTTTATCCTCCAGCTCCTTCCAGTGATCCTTTAGTGCGGTTTCCAGATAGGCCTGGTAGTTTTTCCATGGAAAGGCCTTTTGGACAAATGAGCCCATGGCCTTGGTCATCTGAATGACGACATCCCCGACGTGCCGGGTGTCGTACTGCGGCCGGACGACAGGCTTGGAAAGCCCGATGACCGGCTGGACGGTTCCCGGCGAGGTGGGCACATCCGCATAGCGTTCAAGAAACATATGGTTCGGGAGGATATAATCCGAGTAGCTGGCGGTTTCATCCATAAATGAAGAGAAGCTGACCAGAAATGGGATCTTATCCAGAGCCGCCTTGGTGGCCTGGGTGTCCGGCAGCGAATAGAGCGGGTTGGCATCACTTACCAAAAGCGCCTGCACCGGGGAATCCCCTTTGGCGCTGTTGATCACATCGGGGAGTCTGTGCAGCAGAAATCTGGCATTCGGGTATGGATCGCTGCCAGCCCCGTCCACCCGGGGATTCTGAAGGCCCTTGGAGGCAGTCTTGTCAATATTGACTTCCGGCCATTTGGCATAATCCGGCTCAGCCACGACGGTGACGCCGCCCGGCTGGTTGATGTTTCCGGCCAGGGCGTTTAAGGCATGAACCGCCATGCATTCATCCAGGCTGCCCGGCAGATGGCCCTGGCCGCGGCCGCTGATGGCAATAGGCTTCTTGGCACGGGCGAACTGGCGGGCCAGCTTTTCAATCATGGGTTTGGGCACGCTGGTGATTTCGGATACGATTTCCGGCGCATAGTCCTTTGAGACCAAACTCTTGAATCCCATATGACGGTTGCCGGCATCATCGGTCCAGTCTTCGAATCCAAAAGCCCATTTATTGATAAAAGATTTGTTGTAGAGGGATTCCTTGATCATCACATGGGCGATACCCAGGGCCAGCGCCCCTTCGGTGCCCGGCGTGATGGGTACCCATTGATGGGCTTTAGCCGCGGTCTCTGATAGCCGGGATTCGATTTGAACGAATTTTTTCTTATCATACGTCTTACCGTAAATGTTTAGCATCCGGGCCGGCGACCCCCAGCCCTGAAACAGACCGGTGCCAAAGCTTAGTACATGATCGGCATTTTCGATATCAAAGCCCACAGTCCCCTGCTGACCCTGCATCAGGTAGGCGGCCAGTTCATAGGCGTCCTGAACCGACGGCGGCCTGATGAAATTCGGTGATCCGTAGGCGGTCAGGAATCGGTAGATCAGCTGCGGCAGCGTGCCCTTATCATCGCCGGCCACCCAGGCTACCGTATGTGGTTTCTGCTCATCCCGCAGTTCGTTTAGTTTGCCGGTCACCGCTGAAATGGCCTCTTCCCAGGTGATTTTTTGCCACTTGCCTTCGCCCCGCTCGCCGACGCGCTTCATAGGGCCTTTTACCCGTGACGGACCGTATAGGAATTGAAGACCGGAATGCCCCAGCGGGCAGAGCTTGCCCTGACTGACCGGGTGGTCCGGCAGGCCGTCGATTTTTACCGCCCGATTAACAATTTTTCGCACCCGGATGCCGCAGCCGCCCGGACATAGAGTGCAAACGGAGGTTTTGTACGCATCCAGCCCGTCTTTGGGGACCGGTGTCCAGGGCCAGTTCTGGGTCCAGATCGATATATCGTCCGTCAGTTTCCAAGGCACCGGAGAAAGTGTCGTGCCCACAATCACCCCGACGCCCAGCGAGATAAAACTTCTTCGATCAATTTTCATGGATTTAACCCCTTATATCAGTATCCAATTCGGCAATACCTGTTATTGATGGCATTGAAAGCAGTACCCTTTGTGCCCGGTCTCCCGCTCATGGCATTCGGCGCAGTCGTTCATCTTCATCCGCATGCCATGCTCGGGTTCACCCAGCCGGGCAATGTTGTAGCCCCATATATCCCGACTGTAGCCGGTTATCCGGTTTTCCTGGTAGGCCCGGAGATGGGTAGACTGGCCGATGTCGCCGTGGCAGGTTTTGCAATCCATGCCGGCGCCCTTGACATGGGCGGCATGGGAGAAGAAAACGCAGTCCGGCTGCTCAGAATAGACCAGCCAGGGCACTTCCTTATTGGGCAGTACGTATTCGTTGACAAATTTTTCCTCTTCCGGGTCGGTCCCTTGAACGAACTGATGACAGCCGGAACAGGAGTAAAGGTCGGGGATGCCGGAGAAGCTGCCGTCGGAGCGGAAGTAGTGGCAGCTCTGGCAGCCTTCGTAGACCACCCCCAGGTGAAGCTGGTGGTTAAAATCGATGGGCTGCTGTTTCTCAGAGTACAGGAGATCCGGAAACATGAGCCAGCCGCCTAAAAGGCTGCCGATGAAACCGATGATAAAAAAGAGCAGAATAAACCAGCCGGAGCCGTTGCTGCGCTTTTCCTGGGCATCGCCGGATTCCGGGGATGCCGCGTGGGAGACCGGATGTTGTTGATCGTTGGTGTTCATGAATACTCCGTTATTCTACGTTGATGTGTTATTATCCCCGTATTGATCCATGCATATCCGTTGAGTTTATTATATTTAAAGAAAAATTGGATATCTATTTTGAAGCCAGATGTCAACAAAAATGTCAAACTACTGATAACTATGCAACCCCGGAAGTAGGTTGACGCCGAAATAGGTAAAGATGACCGCCAGGAAACCCGCGCAGCAGAGGACTGCAATCTTTTTCCCGGTCCAGCCTCGCATGAGCCGCGCGTGCAGAAGGGATGCATAGATCAGCCAAGTGATCAGGGACCAGGTTTCCTTCGGGTCCCAGCCCCAGTAGCGCCCCCACGCCTGATTGGCCCACACCGCGCCGGTGATGATCCCCACCGAAAGGAAGAGAAATCCGAACGTAACCATCTGGTGGGTCAGCTCATCGAGCATGTCCACATGGGGAATTTTTCCGGCAACCCCGCCCGTCTGATGGTCGCGGCCGGCTTTGATAAAATAGAGGAGGCTGATGCCAAAGGCCACGGCGAAAGCGGCATAGCCGATGAAACAGGTGATCACATGGGCGATCAGCCAATTGCTCTGGAGCGCGGGGATTAAGGGTTCAATGCTGCTGTTCACTTTGGGCAGCGACGCATAGGCCATAGCCAGAAAAGAGATGGGGCTTGCCACTACGCCGACGATCCGCAGTTTGTAGCGGAATTCGAGAAACAAGTAAAGGGCGGCGATGCAGAAGGCAAAAAACACCAGGGATTCATAGAGATTGGATAGCGGGGCATGGCCGTAGCCCATCTGGTAGGATTCGATCCAGCGCAGGATGATCCCTGTCAAATTTCCGGCAGCTGCGACAATCGTGGCCGCTGTTGCCAGTTTGCCGGGCAGTTCCTTTTTAAACACCCAGGCACTGATATATAGAAGGACAGCCAGCCCGTAAATAAATGTAATAATGGAAAACAAACTAGCACTGGATATCATTGTCACAATTCCTTGGTATTTTGCAGATTTTTCAGCTGCTCGGCCAGTCGATGGGCGGCAGCTTTCATCCCCGGCCGGTTTTTGCCGGAAAGACAGGCCAGCATGACCGATGTCCGGCCGTTTGTCTCGGCGAGCTCTACACCCACCTGCTTGTGCAGCATAAAAAAGGTGATGTAGCAGCCGACAATAATTATGATAAATCCGGCATATACCACCGGCACGCCCGGGTCCCGGGTGATCTGAAGCCCGGTGTAATATTCGAACTCAACGTCATTGATCGAAATTGCGAAATCCCCGCCCCGCATCCGGTCAAATCGGGGATAGGAGAGCGGAAGGATGAAAAAATTTCCGGTTTCTGAATCCGTTTGCTTCTCAGGCGGTATGATCCGGCAGATAAAGGAATCCCCGATGTTGTGGCCGCGGAAATTAAAATTACTCCGGAAGTCTTCGACCACCAGGGTGCCTTTGTCCGACGGCATGGGGATGCGGGCCCCTATGGCGCCCTGTTTTTCATAGGTCATGCCGGATTCCGAATCCGTGAACACCACCGTAAACTTATCCCCTGGAATGCGGCCGTAGCTGGACTGAAAGATATTAATGCCGCCGTAGCGGAGCGGATCGTTGACCCGGATGTCGGCGGTATGAACGACCTTCTGATCATTTAGGATGGAAATGGTGGAGCGGTATTCCTTGGGCATGCCGGAGTCATAGTGGCTGATGGAAAAATTTTCGCATCGGATGGCAAATGGGAGCTTTTTTTCCTGATTCCGATTTTTCAGGGATATCTGCTGGACGCTCTCCCCCTCCGGGACATTGGCAAACCCTTCAAATCCGAAAAAGGAGCCGATCAGTCCGCCGATCACAAGAAGCAGAATGCTGCAATGGACGGCATAAACGCCCAACCGGGTCCAGCGGCCCTTCTCACCGAAGATCAGCAGGCCGTTTTCCGTTTCCTGGGTGGTAATATGCCGGTAGTGTTTGGAAAGATAGGACTCATAGGTCTTTTTCAGTGCCTCCGGTCTGGCGGAGGCCGTCCAGTCCACCCGATTCGGGGATTTCCGAAACCGGTTGGCCTGAAAATTGATTTTTTTGGGAAAAATGATTTTCCAGGTTTTTGACAGCCGGTCAATGGAGCAGACGATGATATTGATGGTCAAAAGCCCCATGAGCAGCTGAAACCACCAAGCATGGTACATATCAAAGAAGTTCAGCGCATTGAAGATGCTGTGAAGGGTCTCTCCGTATCTCTGGATGTACATCATCGGACTGGCATTCTGGGGAATGATGGTACCGATGACTGATGTGGCGGCCAGGGACAGCAGCACCACCACAGAGAGTTTGACGGAGGCAAAAAATTTCCACACCTGGTTGATGAGATTTTCGGTCATACGGGATTGATTCATTATTTCCGCCTGTTATACTTTATCTGAAAAAAGGTGTCTATTCATAACAGATAATTTTGGGTCAAGCAAACAGATTCCGTTTTGAAATGCTTGCTTGACCCGTGCGTTTTGAGTTAACATTTATATTCTAATCATCGCTTACAAGGAACTGATCGTACTCAGTCCCGCATGAGCGGGACGGTACTCGTACTCTTAATCGCACTCGGGAAATTTAAAGGCCGATTACGATTACGAGCACGAGTACGAATCAAAAGTTACTTTCTGCAAAAATACCGTCGCGGCGGAATAAATCGCTCATTGAGAAACCATCAATATTTTAGGAAAGGAAGGCAACAAATGATTGTCCAGTTGAGGAAATGGCGGCTTTATATAATTGTCTGCGTGTGCGCCGTGCTCGTTGCCGGCTGCCGGGCAACCACCCGGGATATATCGCCCGAGGATTCCGTTCATTACGACGAAACCTACGATTTTACCGATAAAAAGGCGATTGTGGGTGAACTGGTTACTTCCCTGGCCAACAACCCCCCGCTGTGCTGCCGGGAGGGCCGGCCCGTGATTGTGGTCTATAACGTGGCCAACCGGACCAGCCAGCATATTGATACCAGCGGCATTACCGATGACATCCGCCAGGAAATCCTGGCCACGGGCAAAGCCCGGTTTGTCAATAAAGCCCAGCGCCAAAATATCCAAGAGGAGCTGGGCTACCAATACGGCGGCGATGTCAGTCCGGAAACCCGCATCAAGCGGGCCCGGCAGGTGGGCGCGGAATATATGCTCACCGGGACCCTTCGCTCCATTAAGAAAAAACAGCCCAAGCAGATGCGGCTGAAGAAGAAAACCCTGCAATACTATAGCCTGACACTGGAGCTTACGCATTTGGAAACCGGTCTGATCGAGTGGACCGACAGCGTGGAAATCGTACGCGAAGCGGCCAAGCCCTTTATCGGCTGGTAATTAACTGGATATATGCAGAATTTGGGCTTTAACGGGCGCTGGGCGGCTCTTTTCTGCCTGCTTCTTTGGGCGGCAACCGGCTGCGCTGCCGGCAAGCTGCAGCTGGCCCGGCAGTCATTCTACGACGGCCGGCTGGATTATGCCGCCCAAGTGCTGGGGGATGAGGCAGAGATCCCCCGGCGTGACCGGCTGCTCTATTTTCTGGAAAAGGGTATCATTCTTCACCACCAGAAGGATTATGCCCAAAGCATCCGGATGCTCCGGCAGGCTGCTGATCTGATCGACCGGCAGGAGGTGATCAGTGCCAGCCGTCAGACTGGCTCCCTTGTCACTTCTGAGCGGCTGACCCGCTACAAGGGAGAGTACGCGGAGCGTCTGTGGGTGCATACCTACCTGATGATGAACTATCTTTTGATCCATGATCCGGAGGATGCCCTGGTGGAGGCCAAACAGGCGCTGGAGGTCTTTGATGCCCATCCGGATGCTCTGGAGGGCGCATACTTTACCCGCGCGCTTATCGCGCACTGCTTTGAGGCCAATAATGAGGTAAACGGCGCCTATATTGAGTACAAGAAGCTCGCTCAGGCGCTGGACGACCCCTCCCCGGTGGCGGATCGGCTGGTGTTGCTTGCCCGCCGCCTGGGATTTTATGATGAGGCGGCAAAGTATGAAAAGTATCTTTCTCCCGCCCAGCGCCAGGCTGTCGAAAATGGACCGGGGCCGGAGGTCATCCTTTTCATCAGCCAGGGCCGCTCGCCTGTAAAGATTCCACAGAATATCGTGGCCCCGCCGTCCATTCGGTTTTCATTCGCCACATATCGGGAGCGCACCCATACCTATGAAGCCCCCAGCATCCATGGGGCTGACGGAAAAATGGCCGGCATACCGGTTAAAACAGACATCGCCGATGTATTAAGCGCCTCGCTCAAAGAGCGGGCCGCTCAGATTAAAGCCAAGGAGCCCGTCCGGGTGGTCGCCAAGGAGGCGATCTCGCAGAATATCAATGACGCGTTTCTGGAAGTTCTGGT
>DATGCF010000295.1:0-4941 GCA_035312245.1 Desulfosalsimonadaceae bacterium | reverse complement strand
CGGCGAAAAAATTGGATACCTGATAGCCGAACGAGCCGTAATAGGGGTGTTCCTGTATCGCCATGAGCTGGATGGTGTTGTATCCGGCCTCAACGATGCGGGGCAGCACATTTTTTCTAAACTCCGTGTATGAGCCGATCCCTTCATACGGCTGGGCCATTCCGATATGGGCCTCATAAATCAACAGGTCGTTAAAATCACGGGCAAGGGCGGAATGGCGCCACTCATAGGGCTGTTCCGGCGCCCATACCTGGGCATTGAAAATCAGGCTTTCCGGATCCTGAACCACCCGGCGGGCATAGGCCGGAATCCGGTCGCCGCTGCCACCGGGCCAGTAAATCCGCAACCGATAATGATCCCGGTGATAAAGGGCATCCGGAGAAAGATGGATTTCCCAGATGCCGTCATTCCCTGTATTCTCAAGCGCAAATGCCGGGCGTTCCTGCCAGTCGGTCATATCGCCGATCAGGTAGATGGCTTCGGCATTGGGCGCCCATTCCCGGAATATCCATTGGTTGTCCCGGTAATGCAGGCCAAAGAATTCGTGCCCGGCGGCAAAGTCGGCAAGGCTGATTTGCCCGCCGGTTAGTCGCCGCCTGGTTTGAAGGATTTTCCCAAGACGGCGTTCAATCTCCGCCTGATAGGGGTCAAGAAAGGAATCCGTGGACAGGCGGCGTTCCAGTCGGCGCTGAATCAAATCAGTATGGTTGTCGGCTGCGACCATAAATTCTCCGCTTTATGAAATTTTTTTGGAACGTTCAATTTTGGTTTTTTAATTGATGAGCGGTCTTTCCAGCATGCGCTCGTAGAGGTCAATATACTCTCGGGCGGTTACATCATGGTTGAATGTTTCCCGGGCGTTTTTCATGATCCGGGTGATATGGGCCTGGCGCCGGCTGACGGGCAGCGCATAAAACTGCATCGCCTGCTCAACAGCCCAAAAAAGTCCATTGGAATCATAGGATTCAAACAAAAACCCGTTTCCGGTATCCGCGTCCGGGGCCAGATGGGTGATGGTATCATGAATGCCGCCGGTGTCCCTGGCTACTGGCAGAGAGCCGTAAATCGGGGCGATCATCTGGGGCAGTCCGCAGGGCTCGAAAAGCGACGGCATCAGGATAAAATCAGAGGCGGCATAGGCCATGCGGGACAGGCGCTCATCAAAGTCGCAGACCGCCGCGCGGTTTTCAATGCCGTGCACGGCCACAATATCCCGGAAAACCGGTTTAAAGGCCCCGTTTGCCACAAATACGATTTCAAGCTGTTGATCCCAATAGGCATCGATGGTTTTATAAAGAATCTCCGCCATTAGCTGGCATCCCTTTTGGCTGTTGTCCAGCCGGGACGGCCAGAAGAAAAGCGGGGCATTGTCGTTTTCCACTAGCCCCAAAGATTTTTGGAGGTAGCGCTTGTTCTGAATCTTTCCCACCGGATGGTCTTCCGGCCCATACTGGCGGATCAGGACTTTGTCCGTGACCGGGTCAAAGCTTGGGTCCGGAGAGTTTAAAATTCCGGTAGCGCAGTCCGCATACCATTTATTGGTGAGTTCTTTGCGGAGCGAAGGAAACACGAAGTTGTGATAGCCGTCAACAATCTCCTTTAAAAACGTGGGACTAACCGTATTGACAAAATGGGCGCCGAATACCCCGCTGGTCAGAAAATCCACCGGATTGGTTTCCCGGGTGGATTCATACTCTTCGGCCATATTGTCGTAGTACAGGTGGTCCCAGAAATAGGCGGCGTCAATGCCCCGGTCTTCGATATGGGCCAGCGTGGTTTTAACCGTATGGATGTTGTGCACGGTAAACAGGCAGGGGATTTCCATTTGCCGGGACATGGCCGGTACAAGGGCGGTCATCCAGTCATTGCAGTGGATGAGATCCGGCTTGACCCAGGGCACGATATGGTTCATGACCTCCCGGTGAAAGGCCAGGGAGATCCGCATGTTTTCCCATCCGTAACTGGAATAGACATTGTGCAGGTAGAAAAAAGCCCGGTCTTCAGCCAGATGCAGGCGCTCATGGGGCATCTGGGTGCGGATGATGTGGCGCTGTTTGCGCAGGACCGGATCCATCTGGTTGTCAAACATGGCCCGGTAATCCGGCATGGCCACATGCACATCCGCCCCCTGGTTAAACAGCGCACTGATCAGGGAGGCGGATACATCGGCCAGTCCACCGGCTTTGGCACCCATGGCATTGGCCAGGTTGCCCATGCCCTCCGGCAGGTAGGTGGTCTCCGGGGTGACAATCAATATGCGGGGATTTTTAATACGATTCGGCATAGTGTTTCATCATAGGGAATAAAATCAGCACAACCATTTAGCTCGCCCAGGTTATCATGCCCGGTGAATATTTTAGTAGCCGATCGCCCTTTGGCGTCACCCGGCCGGTTAATCCGTAACGCCCGGAGATTTCACAGTCCAGGGTGCTTTCATAAAGATAGGTGCCGTCCCCCAGGTCCGTCTTAACAGCCATTTTATCCGCATGAATATTTTCAAGGGATTCCACGCTGCGGATTTTTCCATAGCAGAGTTCCACATCGACTTCATCAGGGGAAAGCTCTCCAAGATGGACTCTAGCAGTGACGTGGAATTGATCCCCCACCCGGAACGGCCCGTCCAGATCCCTTGTCGGTCGTTCGATATACACCTGGCCCCAGTGCTTGGCCAGACAATTTTCCAGGCGTTTGAGTTCCTTTGCCGCATTTGCCTGATCGGAGATTAATTCGTGGAATCGCTTTGAAGCCGGGCGATAGGTGGATTCCAGATATTTACCCAGCATGCCGTGGGCGCAGAACTGCTTCATGGCCATTTTCATGGATGCCTTCATCATTTGAATCCAAGCCGCGGGGATATCCCCGTCTTTTCTGTCGTAGAATTTGGGAATAATGTCATTTTCAAGCAGATTGTAGAGCGCCTGGCTTTCCACCGAGTCCTGGAAGTCCCAATCCTCAAACTCATCGCCGTTGCCTATCTTCCAGCCACGGTCCGGGGCATACCCTTCGCACCACCAGCCGTCTAAAATGCTGGCGTTTAATACGCCGTTCACCGCCGCTTTGATGCCGGAGGTGCCGCAGGCTTCATAGGGCCGGCGCGGGGTATTTAGCCAGATGTCGCAGCCCTGGACCAAATGACGGGCGATATACGGATCATAATCTTCTAAAAAGATGAACCGGTGGCGGATTTTGGATCTTCGACCGAATTCAATGAGCCGCTGAATGACACCTTTGCCCTCATTATCTTTGGGGTGGGCTTTGCCGGCGAGAATGATTTGGATCGGCTGCTGGCGGTTGGCCAGCATGGCCTCCAGCCGTTCGGGATCCTGGAGCAGCATATAGGCCCGCTTGTAGGTGGCAAACCGACGGGCAAACCCGATGCTCAGGGCATCATGGTCCAACACGGCGGCCGCATCCTCCATGGTCGATTTCGGGGCATTGCGTCTTCCGTATTGAAGGGTCATAAGCTGCCGGCATGTCCGAATCAGCCGGGCGCGGCTCATCTCATGCGCCCGCCAGAGCTCTTCGTCGTAGATATCGTCAATGCGATCTATGATTTCCGGGTGATGCCAGGTATGCAGATACCACTCAGGCCCGAGGTAGCGTTCAAACAGCATGGCATTTTCGATGGATATCCAGGACGGAATATGCACGCCATTGGTCACGTGACGGATCGGCACTTCGTTTTCCGGCAGGCCATGCCAGATCTTGTTCCACATTTTCCGCGCCGTATGGCCATGCAGTTCACTGACACCATTGCAGTATTCAGAGTTTCGCAGCCCTAATCCGAACATGGAAAAGGGCGGGTTATTATCCGTTTGCCGGATCTGGCCCCAGGATATGATTTCATCCACTGATACCCCGAATTGATTTTCGTAGGGCTTGAGATAGGGCTTGACCATGTCCAGCGGAAACTCGTCATGTCCGGCGGCCACCGGCGTATGGGTGGTAAACACGGTGCTGCGGGGGACAATTTCCCGTGAAGTGTCCAGATCGATGTTGTAGTGGCGCATCAGCTGGGCAATGCGTTCTAAAATCACAAACGAGCAGTGTCCCTCGTTTAAATGGCAAGTCGCGGGGTAAATGCCTATTGCCTCCAATGCCTTCATACCGCCGATGCCCAATACCACCTCCTGGGCGAGCCGGTTTTTAGAGTCGGCTGTATAGAGTTTGGCGGTAACGTTTCGGTTTTCCGGTGCATTGGCCTGCACATTGGTGTCCAGCAAAAACAAGGGGACCCGTCCGACCATGATCTTAAGCACCTGCACGTGGATGTCGCCGTCCGGGCCGGGCACGATGACCTGGATTTCATTGCCGTTTTTATCCCTTGCCCGCTCGATGGGCAGCTGATACAGGTCGGTTTCCGGGTACTCTTCCTGCTGCCACCCGCTTTGGTCCAGGTATTGGTGAAAGTAGCCCATCCGATAAAGCAGACCCACCCCGACCAGGGGTTCGCCCCGATCCGATGCGGCCTTCAGGTGATCGCCCGCCAGCATGCCTAACCCCCCGGCATAAAGCGGCAGGCTTTCGTGGATGCCGTATTCCATGGAGAAATAGGCGATCGGGCCGACGCCTTCCGAATTCTCCACAGGCTTTTCCACATGCCTCTCAAAGGCGGCTTTTACCCGCTCCAGATGGGAGAGGAAACTGTTGTCCCGGGCGATGCTTTCCAATTGGCGCTGTGGAATTTGTGAGAAAAACAGGATCGGGTTGCGGCCGGCCCGGTTCCACAGCTTGGGATCAATTCTTCGAAACAGTTCAATGGCATCCAGATTCCAGCACCACCACATGTTTCTGACCAGGGTTTCAACAAATCGGGCAGACTCCGGAACTTTTGGATATACTTGAAAGGTTTGGATATGTGTCATTATTCTCACCAATATCTATACGGTTTACAGTTCACGGTTTACAGTTCACGGTTCACAGTTCACGGTTTAAGGCGAG
>DATGCF010000294.1:0-4726 GCA_035312245.1 Desulfosalsimonadaceae bacterium | reverse complement strand
GGCTTTAAATCCCTGATGTTGCAGACATATTCATTTCCGGCCGCATCTTTTACCAACACCATATCCTGAATGTTGGACTCACTGATATTTAATTTATCAAGATCTGACATGGTAAATTCCTTTAAGTAAAGTTCACGGGTTTTAGGTATGGGGTATGGACGCATTTTCAGAGCCTTTTTGACTGACTTTCTTCAAAAATCCCATAGTAACAGCATAAACTGCTTTTTGCGAAGCCATCACTGTAAAAATAATATAAAACCGGCCAGACCGCGTGACAAGTATAAAATACTTTATATCCAATGAAAACAGCCGCCTGCCGGCATGCACCGGCAGGCGGCTGTATATCGACTTTTTGTTAAAACTTTTGGCCCTGCATGAATTAAAGGATTTTCGAGTTTGCCGCAGATACAAGGAAAATGATGCCGAGCTATAGTTGCCTATGCGAGACATCATTTGACACAGTAGATGCGGTGAAATTGGAAATCCGGTCAGACCCTACATTTCCTCGACTTCGTAAAATAATGTATACCGGGCGAGGATTTCGGCGATCTTATCCTTAACCGCAGTCAGATCATTGCCGGCCGCGGGTTTAACCCGGATCTTGGCTTTTGTCCCATGCACCTTGTCTTCGCCGACTTCCACGGCAAAGGATTCCACCATATCCCCTAAGGCTTGAAGTTCCTCCTCATAGGCGCGCTTGGTGGCATCCCACCTGAGCGCCGGCTTGAATATTTTACCGACCGGCGTTAAAGGTATTTGGGGGGTAATTACCACTTCTTTAGGCACCGCCGCCCGCTCGCCGACATTTTCCCTGGCCCACTGCATAATTTTTTCTTCGTCAATCTCCGCGCCTTCGGCCACCTCCACATAGGCCACCGGCACCTCCCCGGAATGGGGATCCGGCCGGCTCACCGCGGCCACCATCTTAATATTGGGCATCCTGTAAATCGGCTCTTCGATCATCGCCGGATCAATATTATGGCCGCCCCGGATGATCAGCTCCTTTTTCCGGCCGGTGAGAAAGACATAGCCATCCGCATCCATCCGGCCCAAGTCGCCGGTATTAAAGAAACCGCCCGGCAGCCAGATCCCCTGGTTGTGGACGTCTTCAACATATCCCTTGAAAATGGTGGGGCCTTTGATCGCCACCACGCCGATCTCATTGGTTTCCGCATCCCGGACATAATTGCCGTCATCATCCAAAACAGCGATCTTCATCTCCTGATAAGGCATCCGGATGCCGATGCTGCCGACCTTTCGCTCACCGTCCTTCGGGTTGATAGCCGAGGCCACCGCCCCTTCGGTCAGCCCGTAGCCCTCCAGGATCTTAATGCCGGTATGCGACTCAAACCGCTTGAATAGTTCCACGCTTAAGGGGGCGGCCCCGCAGATCACGTATTTCAAGGAGGAAATGTCCGCCCCCTCGGTGGGGATATCCAAAAGCACGGAAAGAATGGTGGGCACACAGGAAAAGGTTTCCGCCTTGTATCTTTCCACAATCTTGTAGAAATTTTTCATGATGCTTTCATCCCGGTATCCCATTGGCGACAGCATCACCACGTGCCCGCCATAGGAAAAGGGCGCAAGCCCCGTCACCAGGGTGCCGTTACAGTGAAATAGGGGAAGGCCGCAAAGCAAGGTGGTATCCTCGGTCAATCCGCCCATTACCATCAGGTCCCATGCCATGGCCACCTCGTTGTAGTGGCTTCGGCGGGCCAGCTTCGGCGTGCCGGTGGTGCCGCCGGTATGATAGAGCGAGGCAATGTCATCCGGATCAATGGCCCGGTCAAAGGTATATTTGTCCGCGGCGTATTTCTCTATGGCCTCATCAAAATTGATGATTTTTTCCGCCTCATTGGCCTCGCCCATAATCTGGATCACATACTCCAGGGTGGGAATCTCCTTGCGGATGGAATCGATCTTCGGCCACATATCAATGCCCTGCACGTTGCCCATGGTCACCAGCACCTTGGTCTGGGCCGCTCTGCAGATATCCCGGATGGTTCCCGCCTCCAGGAGCGGATTGATGGGGTTGGCAATGCCGGCGGCCTCCGCCCCCCAAAGCACGTAATGGGTCTGCGGAAGATTGGGCAGTACGTAGGTAACCACATCATTGGGTCCCACGCCCAGATCATGGAACATGTTGGCCGCCTGCCGGATCCGGCTGATCAGCGTCTGAAAAGAGACCTCAATGGGCTGATCGTAGGCGTCGCCGTTTAACAGAAAACTGATCGCGGTCTTGTCCGGATTTTTCGCCGCCCCCTTTTCCAGGATTTCGATCGTGCTTTTTTCCGGAATCCGTTCGGAATAAGGGATTTTCTCAAGCTCTCGGATGTCTTCTAACCCGCGAATGGTGAAGGCTTCGGTCATGACCCTCCCTCCTTTTCTAAATGAGTATAATTAAATTATTAATTTGAATTCAATTCAGTTTAAAAACTTTATTATATTTTGGACCTGAATGCAACCGCTAATTTTTAGTTAAAAATCAAGGTGAAAAATCCCCCTAAATCCCCCCTTTTGGCACAATAATAAAAGGGGGACTTAAAGGAAATTGCCTTTTTTATAGACCTTTTCTAAATAACTTAATCGTACTCAGTCCCGCGCGAGCGGGACGGTTCTCGTACTCGTACTCGTACTCGTACTCGAAAAAATCAAAAGCCGATTACGAGTACGAATCAGCAGAGATTGAATTTTTAAAAAATTTATATCATTAAGTTATTTTTAGCTCAGTCCCGGGCGGTAGCCCGGCGGGATTACTTCTAAGTAACTTCACGATTTAAGGTATAGGGTGTCAGGTTTCAGGAAATATTATGCGAGTGAGCCAAAATTCTTGTAAGCCTGAACACTGAACACTGAAACCTGAACACTTTAATTTTACACCTAATACCTAATACCCAAAACCTAAAACCTGTGTGTAAGTTACTCTGAACTGTGAACTGTGAACCGGAAGTTATATGGAATGGCGTCCGGTTGTCAGTCCACGGCCTCCGCGCGCGGCGGAGACCGTGGACTGACAACCGGATAAGAACAGGGGCTTCAAATACTAGTTAAACTGATCCCGCAGAATCCGCTTCAGGATTTTGCCGGTCGGCGTGCGCGGAATTTGGTCGGTGAACACTACTTTTTTGGGGATTTTGAATTTGCCGATTTTTCCCTGGCACCACTCCAGCAGTTCGGATTCGGTCAGGGAATCGCCCTCCTTTATCGCGACCACCGCCTTGATGGATTCCCCCCATCTTTCATCGTCAAAACCGATCACCGCCACGTCCCCGATTTTAGGGTTACTAAGCAGCACATCCTCGATTTCAGCCGGATAGATATTTTCCCCGCCGGAGATGATCATGTCTTTTTTGCGGTCCATAATATAGAGAAACCCGTCTTCGTCCATTTTCCCCATATCGCCGGAGAAAAGCCATCCATCCTTAAGGGTCTCCGCAGTGGCTTCCGGCTTGTTCCAATAGCCCTTCATCAGGTTGGTGCCGGCGATCAGCACCTCCCCCATTTCATTCGGCGCCACGCCATTTCCGTCCAGATCCACCACCCGGATTTCATTATGGAAAAACGGCGGGCCGCAGGAACCGGCTTTTTCAATGGCATTCTCACTGTCAATAACCGTGGCCGGACCGGTGCATTCGGTCATCCCGTAGAGCTGACGGATCTCGATGCCGGCCGCCGCATACTCCTTGATCAACGTGACCGGTACGGGCGCGGCATAGACAAGGGCCATCTTCACCGTGTGCCAGTCGTACTTGTCAAAATCCGGGATCTGCCTCAGAAACATGAGTATCTGCGGGACCGAGCCGAACCAGGTGATCTGCTCACGGCCCAGCAGCTCAAGGAAGTTCTTGGGCTCAAAGGCGCGCTGAAAGACCATTTTCATACCGAAATGCACGCACATGGGCACCGGCGCCAGCGCCCCGATATGAAAAAGCGGAAGCGGCATCAACAGCGTTTCGCCGATGTCCCCGAATGTCGCCCGAAGGGTCAGTGAGGTGCCGAAATAGCCGCTATGCGTCAGCTCCGCCCCCTTTGGCCGCCCGGTGGTGCCGGACGTATAAAGAATGGTTAGGGTATCCTCATCCCCGCAGTTGATTTCAGGTTCCTTGTCCGAGGCGCCGGCGGTCAATTGCTGGTAGGACCGGGCGTATTCGGGCGGGCTTTCCATGAGGGCCACCAGATGCTCGCAGGGGATCTCCTCTTTTATGGCTTCAACCACAGACGCAAACTCCTGGCCGAATATCAGCACCTTGGCGCCGCAGTCATTCAGGATATACTGGATTTCCGGCCCGGCCAGCCGATGATTGATGGGCACCATAATGGCGCCGATTTTTCCCAGGCCAAAGTAGAGGTCAAAAAACTCGGGCTCGTTTAACGCCAGTATCGCCACCCGGTCCCCGTACCCGATTCCCAGCTGCCCGATTGAATTGACAAACTGGTTGCAGCGCTGGTTTAGCTCCATAAAATTCAGGCGGACATCCCCCAAAACCAGTGCCTCTTTCTTTGGGGTAAGGACCGCCCGCTTGGTTAAAAAACCACCGATATTCATCTTCATAAGGCACACCTCCTTCTTCTAAGTAACTTAATCGTACTCAGTCCCGCGCAAGCGGGGCGGTTCTCGTGCTCGTACCCGAAAAAATTAAAAGCCGATTACGAGCACGAACCAGCAGACGCTGAATCGGCAAACCGAATAGCTCGTTAGCACTTAAAACAGAAGCCGCCCGGTTTA
>DATGCF010000293.1:0-6340 GCA_035312245.1 Desulfosalsimonadaceae bacterium | reverse complement strand
TGCCCATTCTGAAAAACACAATCGCGGCCCGCGGATATTTTTCCAGGATTGTTTTTACAGTCATCCAGGATGTTATTGGAGGTGATGGATTGGTCATGGAAGTCAGGATAAAAGGATTTCCCGCCTGTTTCATTGCGTTGGCGCAACAAAATGAAAATATAAGCCCATGCAGGTCAAAATGGCACTTGACATAGTGACGCATAAGTGTTACACTTAAATAAAAATCCAAGAAAAGAGGTCTCTCATGCCCACAAAAAACCCCAGAATCAACGTCGTATTGGAAAAACCCCTATACAGCGCCCTGCATGACCTTGCTGAAGAACAGGGGCTTTCGTTATCAATGTTGATGCGCGATTTGGCCAAGGAAGCCCTGGAGCTGCGCGAAGACCGTGCCCTGGCCGATTTTGCCGCACAACGCGAGGAGGATTTTGACCGCTCCAGCGCATTGACCCATGAAGAGGTGTGGAAATAGCTTGTCATTTACTCTTCTCTATCATCCTGACGCAGGAAAGTGCTATATTCCGAAGTTAAACAGTGACATCCGGAAGCGGATCAAAAGGGCGATAGAAACCCGCCTCCCGGCAGCCCCCCAGGAATACGGCGAACCTCTGCGCAAGACCCTGAAAAACTACCGAAAGCTCAGGGTAGGAGATTATCGTATCGTGTTCAGGGTGGCGGACAATGAAATTCTTATACTGGGTATCTGTCACCACAAGGAAGCCTATCCTTTGATGGAAAAAAGCCGGGACTAAGCCTGATAGCCTGAAAGGGTTTTATGATAAGGCTATACAAATTTTGAAAAGAATAAAATTTCAGGACAGCGAAGTTTCCGTGCACAGCTTCAGGGCGTGGGCGTCCATGACCGTAATCTGCCGGCGGCTGGTGGCAATCCAGCCTTTTCTGGTCCAGTCGCTTAATATGCGGCTTACTGTATAATGCGTCGTGCCCGTGAAATCGGCTATGTCCTCCCGGCTCAAATCAATTTCGATCCGGATGCCGTTGTCTGTTTTGGTGCCGGCGTGCTGCATGATCCCCAAAAGTGCCCGGGCAATCCGGCGTTCTGTCTGCTCGGCGGTGATTTCCAGAAACCGCTGCTGCATTTCTTCGAGCCGATCCAAAACAAGGGAAACCATATTGATAGAAATTTGGGGATATTGATGCATGACGCTAAGCATGGTGTTTTTGTCCCACCCGATCGCGGTAGCCGGGCAAAGAGATTTTGCCGTTACGGGATATTGATTTTCCCTGAGGACAACGCCTGCCGCTGTCAACCCCCCAGGGCCGATATAGCGGATTACAGCCTCCCGCCCCTCTTCATGCAGCTTTGTCAGCTTGATCCGGCCTGACAGCAGGAAATAACATTTTTTTGCCGAATCCCCCTGATGGAATAAAACCTCATCTTTTTGAAGGGTTTTCCGGATACCGGTGTTCAGTATCTCAGAAGCCTGGCTTTCGGGTATATCCTTAAGCAAATCGGATTGAGAAAAAATGTTTTCGTCAATAGCTTCTTTGTCCACAGGGAGCTTCACCTTTCTGCGGCTTGTATTTTTTATTTGACTTAAATCAAGGATCGGGTTTCAGCCGTGCGTTAACAAGGTATGGAAAAGGCGTATAATATTTAATAGCACACTCGTGCCGAAATATTCAAGGAGGCAGACATGATAACGAGAGAACTCGAGGACATAGGCATTATGGACAATGCCCACAATGTGGGTGCCAGAAACCTCATCAACACCGCTGAAGCGTGGATCTGATCCGGAAGTACGGGGCATAATGGATAAAAAACTTAAGACGGTAAACACCATTCTCTATTGTAAAAGATGGGAACAAACCGTCAAGTTCTACCGGGACCGGCTCGGCCTGCCGGTGAATTTTTCAAACAACTGGTTCGTGGAATTCTGCTTGACTGATGGTTCACGGCTGAGTATTGCAGACGAAAGCCGCGCCTCCATCAAAAGCTGCGGCGGCATGGGTATCACCCTGAGTCTGGAAACAGATGCCATTGAAACCGTTTGGGCAGACTTTGCTAAATCCGGCCTTGAGCCGACAGAAATCAAGGAACACCCTTGGGGCGCCCGGGTGTTTTATTTTTATGATCCGGAGGGACATCGAATAGAAATCTGGCAGGTGAAGTAGTTCTCTCAAAAAAAAAAAGGAAATTTTTTTATGAAGTCAGCAGGAAAAACCCTGATCAACCCGCCCGGAACCGAAAAGATATACCAGCGCATGCAGTTTTCCCAAGCGGTCTGCGCAGGCGACATGGTCTGGGTCTCCGGCCAGGTCGGCATGGATGCGAGCGGCAATATCGCAGAAGGTGTCGAAGCCCAGGCGCGGGCGGCCTTTGCCAACCTGCAGCACGTTCTGGCCGAAGCCGGCGCCGGGCTGGCGGATGTTGTGGAATTGGTGACCTATCACACTTCCATGAAGGAAATCGCCGAATTTGCAAAGGTCAAAGGCGAATTTATTCCTGAGGATTTTCCGGCCTGGACCGCCGTGGGGGTAACTGAACTGGTAATGCCCGATCTTTTATGCGAAATCCGGGCAGTTGCTGGAATCGGTTGCGGCCGGGCCGTTTGATCATATGCTATCAGTTTTTTTGGGGGTTTTGGCACATCAGCTTGTAATTATTTAAAAAATCTGAAGCATGACGCTCCCTCAAATATCATCAGGAAAGCGCCATGCTGAGCCAGTTATTTTTAAGATGTCTTATTTTCCCGCCATCATTGCGGCGATATCTTCCTCAACCGTGCCGATGGGCTTGATATTGAATTTTTCCACAAGCACGTTGGCCACGGTGGGGGAAAGAAATGCCGGCAGCGTGGGGCCCAGCCGGATGCCCTGAACGCCAAGACTGAGAAGCGCCAGCAGCACGGCTACGGCTTTTTGCTCATACCAGGCAATATCATAGGAGATGGGCAGTTCGTTGATATTGTCCAGCCCGAAGGCCTCTTTCAGTTTTAATGCAATCACAGCCAGGGAGTAGGAGTCATTGCACTGGCCGGCATCCAGTATCCGAGGGATACCGCCGATATCGCCCAGATCCAGCTTGTTGTAGCGGTACTTGGCACAGCCGGCGGTCAGGATTACCGTGTCTTGCGGCAGGTTCTGCGCCACCTCGGTGAAGTAGCTACGGGATTTTTGACGGCCGTCACAGCCCGCCATGACCACAAAGCGTTTGATGGCGCCGGACTTTACCGCTTCGACAACCTTGTCAGCTAAAGCTAAAACCTGATTGTGGGCAAATCCGCCCATGATTTTACCGGATTCAATTTCCTCCGGCGGCTGAGATTTTTTTGCCAGCTCGATCGCCTGGGAAAAATCCTTAACCCCGCCCGCCGGCCGGTCCGCTATGTGCTTGGCACCGTTGTAGCTTACAACACCGGTGGTAAACAGTCGGTCCAGATAGGTGTTGTCCTTTTTGATGGGGATCAGGCAATTCGTGGTCAGGATGACCGGCCCGTTAAAGGATTCAAACTCCTTGTTCTGGTGCCACCAGGAACCGCCGTAGTTGCCCACAAAATGGTCATACTTTTTGAATGCCGGATAGCAGTTGGCCGGCAGCATCTCCCCGTGGGTGTAGACATCCACACCCGTGCCTTCGGTCTGCTTTAAAAGCTCTTCCATGTCTTTTAGATCATGGCCGCTGATCAGGATGCCGGGGTTATTTCGAACCCCGATATTAATCTCCGTGATCTCGGGATTTCCGTAGGCACTGGTGTTGGCCTCATCCAGCAGCGCCATGGTGTTAACGGCTGTATCGCCTGCCTTCATGACCATATTGATCATCTCATCGGTTGAGAGATCTTTGGTGGTTGAAGCCAGGGCCTCCATTAAGAACTCGTAAATATCGTCTTTTTCCTTGCCGAGAATGGCTGCATGATCGGCATAGGCGGCAATGCCCTTGCTTCCGATGACCAGAAGCTCCCTCAGGGATCGCACATCCTCATTCTCTGTCGCTGTAATGCGGACCTCATCGGATGTTGCCTTGGCAAGAATTTGCTCCTTATCATCTGAATACCATGTTGCACAATCCGGGAGTGTATCGGATACGGGGGCGCCGAGCTTTTCTTTTACCGACTCCCGGACCTTCAAGGCTTCTTTGATCCGATTGATAATCACGTCATCTGACCACGCGACATTGGTAATGGTGGTAAAAAGTGCCTTACAAATGAAGTTGGCCGCATCTTTGTCTACGGTACCCTGCGCTTTCAATTTTTCGCCATAGACTGAGATCCCTTTGCATACATAGATGAGAAGGTCCTGCAAATCAGCCGTATTCTCTGGTTTTCCACAAACGCCCTTAACTGTGCATCCTTGATTTTTTGCGGTTTCCTGACATTGAAAACAAAACATGGGTTGCTCCTTTTCTTTTTTGTGTGATGACTCTCCTAAAAAATTTTTTCCTTGATTCAAAACATTCTCAAGCCTGATAATTTTTATTTCTCATATTACTATTATTGATGGTTTGACTTATGTCAAAAATTGAAAATTAATGAACGACGGCTTCGCAAAAAGTCCAATATCTTTCTTGCGCTGCATCCCCCGGAATTTCACGTACGAATAAGCACTCTGCATTCCTCGGGATTTGCGCGCCGCGATCTTGAACTTTTTTCTTTGCCGTCCCAGAATCGACTTTTTACGAGTCCATCAATGGATAAATTTTCTTAAAAATTTATCAGGCATCTTTTATTTTAGAAACGCATAACGCTCTTGCAAAGGACCTGACTGTTTTATAGAAATTTAAAAAAATGAGGACTCAGAGCAGATATGCATACGGAAGAAGTTGATACCATAATTATCGGGGGCGGCCTCAGCGGGATTTATACCGCCTTTCTGCTGGCTGAAAAGACAAAATCCCTGGTTCTGCTTGAAGCCCGTTCCCGTGTCGGGGGCAGAATCTTAAGTCCGGAGCATCAGGGATTTTTTACTGATCTGGGGCCATCCTGGTATTGGCCCATGATGAACCCAAGAGTAAACGCGCTGATACAGAAGCTGGGCCTTAAGGGGTATCCTCAGTTTGAAAAAGGCCTGAGCCGGCTCCAGGCTAAAAATGGCCAGGCTGAAACCATTCCCGGCTATCCAATGGATCCGCCCGGATGGCGGATAAGCGGGGGGATGATCTCTCTTGTCAAAGAGCTCTGCGCCCGGATTCCCGAAGATATCATCCGGCTGAATCATCCGGTCTGCGAAATCGAACGGATAGAAAGCGGCGTTCGGGTCACAGTGGGGCGTCTTGACCAGGAACCCAAGTGCCGGCTGAAGGCAGCCAGAATCATTCTTGCCGTGCCGCCCCGGCTTGCTGCCCGCTCGATTGTGTTTACACCTGATTTCCCCTATGATCTGACCCAGGCCATGTTAAAAGCAAGCACCTGGATGGCCGGACATGCCAAATTCTTTGCTTTGTATGATAGGGCGGATTGGCGCAAAATGGGCCTTTCCGGCCAGGGATTCAGCATGTGCGGCCCTTTAGCGGAAATTCATGACGGATCCGGTGAGATGGACAGGCCTTATGGGCTGACCGGATTTGTCGGCATCCCGGCATTGCGGCGTAAAAACAACGAAGAAATAATCCAGGCCATCCTCACCCAGCTGACCCTTCTTTACGGACAGGCGGCCGGAGAGCCCGTCAGAATTTATTACCAGGATTGGGCAAAGAAAGAATTTACAGCCACTGAATATGATCAGCGGGCTGCCCACAATCATCCCGAGTTCCACCCGCCCTCAGGAAAAACAAGCATCTGGGATGGGAGCTTGCACTTTGCCGGCACAGAAACCGCGGATTATTTTGGCGGATACCTGGAAGGTGCCTTGTCCAGTGCGGAGCGGGCGGCTTCAGCAGCTATCAAATTTTAGTGAACCGGTCGTGCTCCGCCCTGTTCTTTGTGCTTGGCTGCAATGGAGGAGAGCCCCAGACTGATGAAAATTATAGACAACCTGCAGCCGCGGATAAACACCGCGGAGATCCAAAAACGCCTGCGCCTGAGGGCAGACAGCCGGGAATGGCAGGAGGTGCAATCCATGGCGGATCAGGCGGCTGCGCTCATCCGGCCCAGATGTGCGTACAAAGCCTGCTATATTCAGCAAAAGGAAGATGATGCGGTCGCCATCGAAGGCGTGCGCCTGGAAAGCCGGGTGCTTAGAAAAAACCTGGAATCCGCGGAACGGGCTTTCCCCTTTGTTATCACCATCGGGGCGGAGTTGGAGGAAGCGGCCAGGGCCCGGGATGATTATCTTGAACAATACTATATGGACACCATTGCCAACGTGGCCCTGCAGGACGCCATTCAAAATCTTCGTGCCCGCCTGCAGGATCAATACCAGATAGACAAGCTTTCCTATA
>DATGCF010000292.1:0-3617 GCA_035312245.1 Desulfosalsimonadaceae bacterium | reverse complement strand
CGGGGCCGGTCCCCCGTTTCCGGGGCTTCGATAAATGGATTGACTGACTTTTTCACGGTTTATACCTATTATTTAAGAGGGTATTGGGTATTAGGTTTTGGGTATTGGATTTTAAGGGCCACTGTCATTTCGAGCGTCAGCGAGAAATCTTTATAGCCGGGTCTAAGTTCCGGGTTCACGGTTCACGGTTCACGGTTAAAAAGATAATCATTCCTGAAACCTGACACCTAAAATCTTAGGCACTAAGGCACTGAGGCACTAAGTCTTTGATTTTATGAACCCTATACCCTACACCTTACACCCTACACCTTACACCCTATACCTAATACCTGACATCTAATACCTACTAGTGGTAGCTCTGAATCGGCGCTACGGTCAGGGCCTTCTGCTTCAACGCGGCAATGCCCCGGCCCATGGCTTTAGCCCCCGCAATGGTCGTCGCATAAGGGATGCCGAATTTAAGGGCCGCCCGGCGGATCATGTACCCGTCCCGCCGGGTTTCATCCCCGGTGCCGGTGTTGATGACCAGATGGATCTCGCGGTTTAAGATGGCATCCACCACATGCGGGCGGCCGGCGGACACCTTGTTGATCATCTGATTGTCAATCCCGTTTTCCGCGAAAAACCGGGATGTGCCGCGCGTGGCCAGAATCCGGAAGCCGATCTCCCGAAACGCCTTGGCCACCGGCAGCACCGCGGGTTTATCCGCATCCTGAATACTGATAAATATCACGCCGTCCACCGGCAGATGCTGACCCGCCCCGATCTGGGCCTTGGCATAGGACCGGCCGAAATCCGTATCAATACCCATCACCTCCCCCGTGGATTTCATCTCCGGGCCCAGCAGGGTATCCACATCCGGAAACCGGTCAAAAGGCATGACCGCTTCCTTAACCGAGATATGGGCGGGAATAACCTCCTCTGCCAACCCCAGATCCGCCAGACGCCAGCCCAGCATCACCTTGGTGGCGATTTTGGCCAGCGGCACGCCAGTGGCCTTGCTGACAAAAGGAATGGTGCGCGAGGCGCGGGGATTGACTTCCAGTACAAACAAATGGCCGTCTTTGATCGCATACTGGACATTCATCAGGCCGATCACATTCAATTCCTTGGCCATGGATTTGGTGGCGGCAGTTACGGCTTCAATTTCAGAGATTGTAAGCGAATACGGCGGCAGCACACAGGCCGAATCCCCGGAGTGGACGCCGGCCGCCTCAATGTGCTCCATGATCCCCCCGATGATGGTGATTTCACCGTCTGATACCGCATCCACATCCACCTCAACCGCGTCTTCGAGGAATTTATCGATCAATACCGGATAATCGGGCGAGGCGATCAGCGCCAGGCGGGTAAAATTTTCCAGGGTTTGCGCGTCATAGACGATTTTCATGGCCCGCCCCCCTAAAACATAAGAAGGCCGGACGATCACGGGAAACCCGATGCGTTCGGCCACTTTAAGGGCCTCATCGACACTCATAGCGGTATCATTGGGCGCCTGCATCAAATCCAGTTTATTCAGCATGGCCTGAAACTGCTTCCGGTCTTCGGCCCGGGCGATGCTTTTGGGGTGGGTCCCAATGATCGGCGCGCCGGATTCAAGCAGCGGAATTGAGAGGTTAAGCGGGGTCTGGCCGCCGAACTGCACGATCACGCCGTCCGGTTTTTCGGTCTCAACAATGTGCAGCACATCCTCATGGGTCAGCGGCTCGAAGTAGAGCTTATCCGAGGTGTCATAATCCGTGCTCACCGTCTCCGGGTTGCTGTTTACCATAATGGACTCAATGCCAAGCTCCCGGAGCGCAAACGAGGCGTGCACGCAGCAGTAGTCAAACTCAATGCCCTGACCGATCCGGTTCGGTCCGCCGCCCAGGATCATAATTTTCTTTTGATCCGATACCCGGGCCTCATCCTCTTTTTCATAGGTGGAATAGTAATACGGGGTGGCCGCCTCGAACTCCGCCGCACAGGTGTCCACCAGCTTGTAAACCGGGCGGATGGCTTGGATCCGGCGCTTTTCCCGGATCGTCTTTTCATCGGTCCCGGTCAAAACGCCCAGCTGGAAATCGGAAAACCCGAAGGATTTGGCGCGCCCCAGCAATTCGGCCGGCAGGGGGGTACCCGTTGCCTTAAGCTCCCCCTCCATGTCAATGAGCTGCTTCAACTGGTATAAAAACCAGGGATCAATGCCCGTGAGTTCATAAATAGTATCAATGGACATGCCCGCCAAAATGGCATAGCGCAGATAAAAAATCCGGTTGGAGGTGGGCCGGGCCAAAAGCCGCTCGATGTCTGCCGCGGATTCGGGGGGCTTTTCCGCATCCAGGTGATCCTTGCCGTCCGCGCCAAACCCGTAGCGATTGATTTCAAGGGATCGCAGCCCTTTTTGCAGCGCCTCCTTAAATGTCCGGCCGATGGCCATGGTCTCGCCCACTGAGCGCATGGAAGTGGTGAGCACGTCTTCTGCCTCCGGAAACTTTTCAAAGGTCCACCGCGGAATTTTCACCACGCAGTAGTCCAGGGACGGCTCAAAAGAGGCCACGGTTTCACCGGTAATGTCATTGGGCAGTTCATCCAGGGTGTATCCCACCGCCAGCTTAGCGGCAATCTTGGCAATGGGAAACCCCGTGGCCTTGGAGGCGAGCGCGGAACTTCGGGACACCCGGGGGTTCATTTCCACCACGATCATCTCCCCGGTTTCCGGGTTAACGGCAAACTGCACGTTGGAACCGCCCGTATCCACCCCGATTTCGCGAAGGATAGCGATAGAGGCATCCCGCATGACCTGATATTCCCGGTCCGTCAAGGTCTGGGCCGGGGCCACGGTGATGGAATCGCCGGTATGAATGCCCATTGGGTCCATATTTTCAATGGAGCAAACAATTACCACATTGTCGTTTTTATCCCGCATGACCTCAAGCTCGTACTCCTTCCAACCGAGCACCGACTCCTCTATCATCACCTGGGTGGTCATGCTGGCATCCAGGCCGGCTTCGGCCATGTTTTTCAAATCTTCCGGGTTGTAGGCCACCCCGCCGCCGGTACCGCCCAGGGTAAAACTGGGCCGTACGATCATCGGATAGCCGAGTCTATCGGCAATCCGCCAGACGGTCTCCATATCTTGCGCAAAATCGCTTTTGGGACTCCGCAGCCCGATCTTTTCCATCGCCCAACGGAACTGGTCCCTGGCCTCCGCCTTTTGAATCGATTCAAGGTTGGCGCCGATCATCTCGACGCCGAATTTTTCGAGAACCCCCTTTTCGGCCACCGCAACGGCGGTATTTAGGCCTGTCTGGCCGCCCAGGGTGGGCAGCAGGGCATCGGGGCGCTCCTTTTCGATGATCATCTCAACGGATTTCGGGGTTACCGGCTCGATATAAGTCCGATCCGCCATTTCCGGATCCGTCATGATGGTCGCCGGGTTGCTGTTGACGAGCACCACCTCGTAGCCTTCTTCCTTTAACGCCTTGCAGGCCTGGGTGCCGGAATAGTCGAACTCACAGGCCTGGCTGATGATAATGGGGCCGGCGCCGATGATCAGAATCTTATGGATGTCTTCTCTTTTGGGCATAAGAAAGGTTCAGGGTTTAGGATTTAGGGTTTAGGGTTCGCAATTAAAT
>DATGCF010000291.1:0-4154 GCA_035312245.1 Desulfosalsimonadaceae bacterium | reverse complement strand
AAAGGGGTTTGATCAGGCCAGGGTCCTGGAGGGCGGCTATGGTGCGCTTACGGAGGCTGTCAAGCCGGGCAAACTCCTGAAATCCATCCGGTCCGAAGCGCAAAGGAGGTAACCCCTGATGATGAATCTGATCGTTTCCTGTGCGCTGATTTTTATCGTGGCGGTCACCATGACCATGGTGGGTAAAGGGGGCGGCAATTTTTACGTGGTGATTCTGGCCATAGCGGGCCTTCCCATGCACCAGGCCGCCACTACCGGCCAGTTTATTCTTTTTGCCGCATCAGTGGCAGCCATGATCGTTTTTCAGAAAAATAAGGCCGTGTCATGGCCGCTGGCCTTCCTGGTCGGCGGTCTCACCGCTGTGGCCGCACTGGCTGGCGGTTATTTTTCGCATCTGTTCAGCGGTTTTGCCCTGAAAATCATATTTGCGGGCATGCTGGCCGCCGCCGGTGCCATTATGCTGGTTCCGGTTTCCGAAAACAAGCATCCGGAACGAACCCCGAGGTTTGGCACGTTACGCCTGAAATCCGGGGAGGATCGCTATTTTGTGAATTTATGGATCGCTGTGCCGGCTACAATACTGACCGGGTTTGGCTCCGGCATGGTCGGTGTCTCCGGCGGCTCCTTTCTGGTGCCCCTGATGGTGGTCGCCTGCGGCGTATCCATGCACAAAGCCGTGGGGACATCCTCCACATTGATCGCGGCCATTGCCTTTATGGGGTTTACCGGCCATGCCGTGCAGGGCGATTTTAACCCCCAATGGGCCCTGCCCCTGGCTGCCATGACCGTTATCGGGGGGATTCTCGGCGGAAAGTTCGCCCTAAACACCAAACCGAAATACCTCAAACAGGTGTTTGCCTATACAAACTGGCTGGCGGCCCTTTTTATGGTAATCAATGCCTTTTATACAACAGGGGGCGTTTAGCTTACAAGTTCAACAGCCTAACGTATGACTACGGTATGTTGCAATCATTGGACTTTTAAACCAGAACTTTGGACTGCCAAGCAATTGTACCTATGGCGGTGTGCATAATTGACACCTAAGCTTAGTGGCTTCATGTTCCTGGTTACAGTTTCATGGGACACAGATTTGGTTTACAGCCGATCTATGGGAATTTCGGAAATTTCCTCTTCAAAGGCATCATCCATCTCTTGGACGAATTTTTCCGGTGGATAAACGGCGCCGCATGACCTGCAACGCAAAAGAACCCGCCTTCATGTCCGCGTGATAACCGTCTCCCCTTTACATGAAGGGCATTGGGCCACTACTTTTTTCATTTCGCAATCCTCTGTCGGCCATCAGCTTTTCGGCGGATGCGGATTGACACTGAAGACCGGCACCGGAGAAAACCGTAGGACCCGGTCAGCCACGGAGCCGAATATGGCCCGGTCCAGACCGCTTTTGCCGTGGGTGCCGATAATCACCATGGAGATGCCCTCGTTGTCGATGTAACTGAGGATTTCTTCGGAAGGATGGCCGATGACCACCCGGGTTTTCAGGCTAAGCGCCTGATCAAGATTTTCCTGGCAGAAGGCCTCGAGTTTATTTTCCGCATGTTTGATAATTTTGTCCCGGTCGTCCAAATGACTCGGTGACACGGCATAGGCCACGCCCCAGTAATCGAGGTCGGGGACCACGTGCAGGACATGGACCTCGACGTTGAACCGATCACCCATAACATTCACCCATTCGGCGATATCCGCCGACAGGGAAGAAAGCTCCACCGCAAACAGGATTTTTTTTATCTCAGCCATCATTGACCTCCAAAGAAGTTTTTCTTGTTTTCCAATATCCCAGGAATTGCGACTTCGCGACGTCTTGGTGTAACGCAAGGATTTCGACTCTCTGAGAATATAATCTAAAAATAGAAGCGCCTTGGAAATTTGTCAAAAGATCGGATTTCTTTATTGTTTTAAACGGTGATGCTGCAGGGAGTCTGCAATTTTTCCGGTCGAAAAACGTATCTGCCCGAACATGCCCAAAGTTTGACAAGACAGGCCCATGCCGACATGATTAGTACAGTCGGCGCACGGAAAGTATCTAAATTCTATATTGATTCATCGGCTTCAAAGGATTGCGATTATGGTATTCCATCTGTAAAAGAGCAAACGCAAGACCCAAGACCGCCATTGCCGCAGGCGTTATCGGCAATATCATCGCTAAGGGGGGCACGTCACGTGGCATACCCCGGTGGGCGTTTCCACGGCATAGGGAAAGTATTTGCGTTTCAACCAAAGGGCTACGTTCACAAGCGAGATCAGCACCGGCACCTCCACCAGCGGCCCGATGACCGCGGCAAAGGCTTCCCCGGAGTTGATGCCGAAAACCGAAATCGCAACAGCAATGGCCAGTTCAAAGTTGTTGGAAGCCGCGGTAAATGACAGCGTGGTGCTCTGCTCGTAAGTGGCCTTGAATTTCATGGACATGTAGAAGGTGATCAAAAACATGGCCACAAAATAGACGCAAAGCGGAATGGCGATGCGGACCACGTCAAAGGGGAGTTTGACAATGTATTCGCCTTTGAGCGAAAACATGACCACGATGGTGAACAAAAGTGCGATCAGGGTGAGGGGGCTGATTTTGGGAATGAACTTTTCATGATACCAGGTTTCGCCCTTGGTCTTTAATCCGATGATGCGCGTGATAATGCCGGTGATAAACGGGATGCCCAGATAGATGAAGACGCTTTGTGCGATCTGGCCGATGGTGACATCCACGGCCGAGCCCTCAAGACCGAACCAGCCCGGCAGGATCGTGATGAAAAACCAAGCATATACTGAAAAAAACAGCACCTGGAAGACCGAGTTAAACGCCACCAGCCCGGCGCAATACTCGGCGTCCCCCTTTGCCAGGTCGTTCCAGACCAGCACCATGGCAATGCAGCGGGCCAGGCCGATCATGATCAGTCCCACCATATACTCATGGTGGCCGGACAGAAAGGCGATGGCCAGCAGAAACATCAGGATGGGGCCGATGACCCAGTTCTGCACCAAAGACAACCCCAGGATCTTGTAATCCCGGAATACCTCGCCCAGCTTTTCGTAGCGTACCTTGGCCAGGGGCGGATACATCATCAAAATCAGGCCGACGGCAATCGGGATGTTGGTGGTGCCCACCGAAACATGATCCATTAAGTCGGTGACGGCGGGATAAAAGTAGCCGGCTGACACACCCGCGGCCATCGCCAGAAATATCCACAGGGTCAGAAACCGGTCGAGAAGCGGCAGTTTTTTGACGGTGGATTCGGTCATGAACAGATTCTCCTTGTTTGATTTACTCAATCTGGTTATCTGTTTGACTCCAGTGGAAATTGTATCGGGATCGAAATCGCTATCGGGATCGGGATCGAAACATTTCGATTTCGATAGCGATCCCGATAGCGATTTCGATAAACCATTCCCATCATTTTTCTGACTGGCTGATCCCTTCGCACTGGAGTAAATCGGATAACCGGATTACTCAAATCGGAAACCGGCAAGATAGGCTTCCAGTTGTTCCTTGTTTTCCGGGTCGATTTCCGGGCAGTCGTCTGCCCCGCGGCCGCCTTCGGCCGCCTGGGCGGCAAAGACCATGCAGGTGGGCAGGCCGCATTTTTTGCAGTTGGTTTTGGGCAGCAGTTTTAAAATCTCAAGCACCTGCGGTTTCTTGCGTCCTTCCTCGCTGGGGGTGATGCTGTCTTTTTCCGCCCACACCCGGTTGACCTCGTTTTGCAACCATTGCAGAATTTTGTCCGCTTCAGCCTCGTCTTTAAGCGCGTTGATGGCGATCTCTGTAGCCCCGACCTTGATGATTTTGCCGTGGACATGCAGCATCACCGCGGGCGGCTCCTTGAAATACTGGGTACCCCCCAGTTCCGCATTCAGGTAAGGCAGGGCCGCCGAAATATCCTGATTCAGGCGGGCGATGCAATGCACAGATTGGAAGCTGGGGTTGCATTCCGGCCGGAAGATTTGTTTTTGATAGGATTTGAGCAGCATTTGCCGGCGCCTTTAAACCAAACTGATCCCAAAAGTGTAGGTCATAGTAAAATAGATGCCGATGCCGATAAATACGGCGGCGGTCAATCGCCGCAAATACCGCTCCATGAATGTGAGGCCCTTTATGAAAGCGGCAGCCGCCCGAGTGCCATAGGAAAGCAGCAGGGCAAAGCCGA
>DATGCF010000290.1:0-3115 GCA_035312245.1 Desulfosalsimonadaceae bacterium | reverse complement strand
GCCCCCACATCCAGTACGCGCTCGGGACTTCCGTCGCTCTCTTCGTAAAGCCGGTAGATCTGGGGCAGGAGCGACGTCTCCTCAAAAGGTTTCACCAGGTAGTCCACCGCGCCAATCTTCATGGACTCCACCGCGGTCTCGATGGTGGCATAAGCCGTCATCATCACCACCTGGAGTTCCGGCTGCAGGGTCAAAGCCTCTTTCAGGACATCCACGCCTTCCATCCCCGGCATTTTGATGTCAAGGAGCATCAAATTGAACGTATCCGCCTTTAGCTTCTCCAGCGCCTCTTCACCGGATTCCGCCATGTCGGCAAAAAAACCTTCATCCGCCAGAAGCGCCCTCAGAGAATCCCGGACGATCAACTCATCATCCACCACCAGGATTCTAAACTTCTCGCGGTCTGCGGTGGCCATTCGGATGGCCCCGGTGGGACAGATTGGAACGCACTCACCGCAGTGGGTGCAGGCGGAAAGATCAATAGTGTAGGTCCCGGGCAGCATCTGGGGTGCGGGCCGATAGATCGCTTTCCGGGTGGATAGGCCGGCATTGAAGTCATCCTTGACTTCGACCGGGCAGGCGGCCGCGCAATCCCCGCAGCCCGCACAACGATTCGGGTCCACCAGGGTGGGATGCTGGTGCAGGGTGGCGGAAAAGCTGCCCGCCTCCCCCGAAATATTTGTGACTTCGGCTGCGGGCAGCACCTCGATGTTCTCATGAAACAGCCCGCGCCGCAGACATTGCTGGATGGCCTGATCCGGCTCCGCGGCCGGCAGCATTTTGCACATTCCGCATCGGTTGGTTGGAAACTGGTGATCCAGCTGTTCGAGTATACCGCCGATATGGGTTGCTTTATCCACCAGGTAGACCTGGTAGCCGGTTTCAGCCAGATCAATGGCCGAGCGGATGCCGCTGATGCCGGCACCGATAACCAGCGCTGATCCGGACTTTGCTGCCATTATAAGCCTCCCCTATTCCCCGATACCGACAATTTCGGAAAACTCGTCTTCCTTGAATACCAGAAGCGGCGGCGGCTCCTCCGTACTCCGGCCCGCCTCGTAATCAAATGCGGCCTGGGTGCGGTGGGAAACGGTCCGAAAAAGCTCTGTTAAGGGAATATCATTCGGGCATGCGTTGGAACACTGCCCGCAGCCCACGCATGCGGTGCTCATGTGCGTGAGCCGCGTCATATGATAAAAAACCGTATCCGTGGGCATCTTGAGCGCCCCCCGGCGATCCGCCCAATGAAGATATTGCATCGGATCATGGTCGAACACATCTGTTGTAAATACGCACTCCCGGCAGTAGCAGGCCGGGCAGGCCACGCGGCAGTTGTAGCAGTTGACGCAATCCGCCAGGTAAGCCGCCAGTTTTTCGATACTCGATACCGCCTCCGCGGTTTCTTCAAATACCCGATCCCGGGCGGCGATGCGCTCATCAATTAATTTGTTTATTACTTCGTCCCGATCCTTTGGCGCCTGGGCGGGACTGGCGCCGATCTTTTCAAGCATCTCCCGACCCCGCCCGGTTTTAGCCTGCAAAAAAAGCCCGGCCTCGAGATCTATCCCATAGAGCCCTATGACAATGTCAGCCGCCTCCGGAACCGGGTGTTCGCAAATCCGGCACGCGGAATTCATTACCGCCGGGTCCGCGGGGTCATTGCCCGCCAGTCTCGCCTTTCGGAAGGCTTCACTTGGATTCTCCGGATTCGCTTCAGCAAACTTTGGATAGGAGCGATTGGTCAAAGCCCCCAGGCAGTCCATACCTATCAGGATAACCGGCTCCCGCTCGCTCTGATGGAGCTTGACCAACTCCACAAACGCCCTTATTTCACAGGATCGCATCACAGCGGCGATATTTGCGTCCAGTCCCTTGCGGGTTAGGCGGGATAAGTTTTTGGCCGAATTCACTGTAAACGCGGGCGCCAGTGGATCGGCATCATCCAAAAACTCTGGCCGGGACACCAGGGCCGGCATTACCGTATGCTTCACAGGCAGCCGCCGGGGAACCAGCACCCCGCTGATCCCGTCCAGCTCCAGCACGGATTTTAAAAACCCCTGGATGTCCGTCAGCAGTTCATCTGCCTGCCGGTTGATCTTGTACCAGTCTGTCATTTATGCCCCCATAATATAATCATATCACCATCTGCTGCTTGCAGGCATTCGGGCCGATTTGCTTGATTTGCGAAACCATCTCCTTGATCGTATCCGCAAACTGGATGCCGTCGCTGGCCCCGATCCAGGTAAGGCGCAGGCGTTCCGGTTCAAAGCCGAACCCGGGAAGGATCTCCTTTAAAAGCCGCATCCGCCGACGGGCCTTGAAGTTGCCGTTGATATAATGGCAGTCCCCGGGATGACAGCCGCTGACCAGCACCGCATCCGCGCCGTCCAACAGGGCTTTTATGATATATTTGGGATCCACCATGCCTGTACACATCACCCGGATCAGCCGGACATTCGGCGGATAGATCAGCCGTGAGGTGCCGGCCAGGTCAGCCGCGGTATACGTGCACCAGTTACAGACGAATGCAATAATGGTGGGCTCAAATTCTTCTTCCATGGGACCTCCTTCAAATTCACTGACCCACCGCATAAATGGCGTTCAGCAGGCCATCGATCTCTGAAAAAAGCTGCTTTTCCTTGAAATGCCGGATCTGGGCGGCCCCGCTGGGGCATATGGCCGCACAACTGCCGCAGCCCTTGCATACCGCCTCATTGACCACCGAAATTTTTCGCCGCCCATCAAATTCGATCGCGGAGTACGGACACAGCTCGATACACATCTGGCATCCGGCACACAAATCCGGATCAATCGAAGAAATGGCAGACGGAATATGAACTTTCCCGCGAGTGGCCAGCGACAGGGCCTTGACCGCGGCCCCTGAGGCCTGGGCCACGGTATCCGGAATATCCTTGGGACCCTGGCATGCCCCGGCGATGAACACCCCGGCGGTCGGGGTATCCAGTGGGCCCAGTTTGGGGTGCTCTTCCAGGAAAAAACCGTCCGCCCCCACACTCATACCGAACGTGCGGCTGACTTCCTGGGCGTCCGGCCGGGCCTCCATGGCCACGCATAGAATTACCATATCCACGGGCACCCGTATGGGGCGGCCGAT
>DATGCF010000289.1:0-7342 GCA_035312245.1 Desulfosalsimonadaceae bacterium | reverse complement strand
CACCGAAAACCCCCGCGTGTTGCTCAGTGTGGTGATACGGCTGCCCACGGTTTGGATCACCCGGGCCCCGCTCATGGAAATGCCCAGCGCAATCCCCACCCCGCCGAAAACCAGAAGAAAAAAGGGGACCGGTACGGTAGCGCCAAGCGTCCCCTTTTTCACCAGAAAATAAATGACCGCTAGGGGGCCGATGGCATTGGCCACATCATTGGCTCCCTGGGCGAGCGCCACATAACAGGATGTCCCGATCTGAATCCTTCGAAAAATGGCTTCAGCCCCCAGCCTGAGTTTCTTTTGCTCATCAAGCTTATACTCTATCAGGCGCTTGCCGAAGTAACCAATACATAAGGCAATGGCAAGGGAAATCAAACTGGCGAATGACGTGCTCAGCGCCAGTTTCGCGCCCAAGGGAGTCTTAAACAGAAACGACATGGCGATGATAAACACTGTAATGCTGATAAACCACGGCGCCCGTTTCAGGGCGAGCGCATAGGGATCGGGCTTGGACAACACCAAACGCACGATCAGCTTGAACATCACAAATCCGATGACCAGACTGAACACCGGGGAAATCACCCAGCTCAGCACCACGGCCCCGAGCACCGGCCAGTGAATTACGGAAAAACCGCCCATGGCAATGCCAAACCCCACCATAGCGCCCACAATGGAATGGGTCGTCGAGACCGGCAGGGACCGCCAGGTGGCAAATGAAACCCACAGAGAAGCAGAAAGCAGGGCGGAAAGGGCGCCCAGCAGGGCTATATGGGGATCGCTCATTACATCCGTCGATACAATGCCCTTCCGAATGGTATCGGTCACGTGGGACCCGATAAAGGCGGCCCCAACGATATTTAATATGCCGGCGATTAAGATAGCCTGGCGAAGGGTAATGGCCTTTGCGCCAACAGCCGAGGCCATGGAATTGGCCACATCATTGGCCCCGATGTTCCAGGCCATATAAAACCCCACCATAAAACCGACTGTAAGAACAACAATTTCAGTTGGCACGCTGTCCACCGTTTTTTGTCTGAATGGTTACAGTTGGGTGTCGACTTAACACACTGACATAACCAGCGCAAGGCAAAATCCGTGCAGCCCGCTTTCTCGCCAATGTCGGCAATCCCCAACCGCCGGGGTTAAAATCCTTTATCATTTGTCAAACCCAATCGGAGGTCTTATCTTAACTGCTTAAAAATTGTTTGAACCAAACTTTGCATACCTTAACCAAAGGACGGAAAATGCGATATAGACAGTATGCCCAGTATCTTTCTTTAACTATTGGAATCTTTGCCCTCTTCCTGATGGGACTGACCTTGCCGGCATTGGGCGGCAAGGTCAACGCCAAAAGCATAGCAGATTCGGCCACGGCCATTTTCAATCCAAGCCAAACGCTTGCGCACCGCCAGTCAGATCTTAAACCCGATCCGAATGTGACTTTTGGTGAATTTGAAAACGGCTTCCGTTACATCCTGATGCCCAACCAAAAGCCAGAAGACCGGGTCAGCATGCATTTATACATACAGGCGGGCGCCATGCTTGAAAAGGACAATGAACGCGGCATTGCCCACTACCTGGAGCATATGCTGTTTAACGGCACCGAACATTTCAAACCCGGCGAACTGGTAAAATACTTCCAGAGCTTAGGGATGCGCTTTGGTCCGGATGTCAACGGCCGTACCGGTTTTTACAACACGGTATACGACATCGATCTTCCGGAAGGGGATAAAAAAGGTCTGGAAAAAGGTCTGCTGGTGCTTCGGGATTACGCGGCCGGGGCCCTGATTCCGGCTGAGGAGGTGGAAAAGGAGCGCTCCGTCATACTTGCGGAAAAACGGACCCGCGATTCCGTCGATTACCGAACCTTTGTTGAAACCCTGAAATTTGAATTTCCGGATGCGTTGATATCCAAGCGACTGCCCATCGGCACGAAAAAGGTCATCAAAGCCGCTGACCGGGAACTGCTCAAATCCTTTTACGACTCCTGGTACCGGCCGGGCCGCATGCTTGTCATCATGGTGGGTGACTTTGATTTGGATGCGGCGAAGTCGCTGATTAAAGCCAAATTCGCCGGTCTTTCCGCCAGAGGCCCCTTACGTGACTATCCGGATTTCGGCAGCATATCCCACCATGGCACGCAAACCTTCTACCACCATGAACCCGAGGCGGGAAGCACCACCACAAGCATTGAGGTGGTCAGCAAAAAGCCACAGCCAGCGGATTCAAAATCCCTGCGGCGAAAGCGCCTGCTATCCAATATGGCCAGCCAAATCATCAATTACCGGCTGGATGAGATGCTCGATCACCCAGACACGCCTTTCACTTCAGCGAGTATGCATGCGGGTAACTACCTCAATTATATTCAAGCCGCTGAAATCCGGGCGGAATCCCCGCCGAACAAATGGCAGCCCACGATTGAAACCCTTGAGCAGAACTTGCGAAAGGCGTTGACATACGGATTTACAAAAAACGAGGTCGAGCGGGCAAAAAAAGAGTTGAAAGCAGAGCTGAACCGCCGGATCAAATCTGCTGCTACCCGGGAAAGCAGCCATCTGGCCCGCCAGATTATCAGCAGCCTTAACAGCCGCCGGGTGTTTCAATCCCCAAGCCAGAAGAAGAAGATCCTGGCCCCTATGATCGAGGCGGCGGACGCGGAAAGCATCCATGCGGCTTTGAAAAAAGACTGGTCCCCGGACCACCGGCTGGTATTAGTCACGGGAAATGCGGATTTATCCGGCAAAGATGCCGAACCGGAACAACAGATTGCCGATGTTTTTACCAACAGCCGCAAAACCCCGGTTCACGCACCGGCCGAAAAGGCGGCCGTTGAATTCCCCTACCTGGATGCACCTGCGGGTGAAGGAGAAATCGCAAAAAAAGAAAAAATTCAAGACCCGGAGATGCTCCGTGTTGAATTTAAAAACAATGTGAATCTTAATATTAAAAAAACCGACTTCAAGGACAACCAAGTGACGGCCGCCCTTGTCTTCGGCCATGGCAATAAGGCGGAGCCCATTGATAAACCCGGCCTGTCTCAGCTTGCCCAAAAAGTGGTGAATTTAAGCGGCACCGCCGAACTCACCCGCGACCAGCTCAAACAGGCCCTTGCCGGCAAGAATACGAGCACAGGCTTTCACGTGGAAGAGGATAAATTTGTCTTCACCGGGCACTCGGTTTCAGAAGAAATTTCCCTGCTCTTTTCCCTGATGTACACGCATATCATGGATCCCGGATTCCGAAAGGATGCCTATGAACTGGCCATGCGCCAGTTTGAACAGAAATATAAATCCTGGCAGCACTCCATTCACGGAGCCCTGCTGCTTGACGGCAAGCGTTTTCTGGCCGGCGGGGACAGCCGGTTCGGATTTCCCGACGTTGAAACGTTTCAAAAGAATTCTTTAGCGGATGTTAAAGAATGGGTGGGCGCAAGTATGGCAGAAGCCCCGATTGAAATCTCAGTCGTGGGAGATCTAAACGTGGATCGGGTGATTGAAAACGCGAAAAAATACTTTGGTGCCCTGGCGCCGAGAAAAACTGCAGCGATATCTTCTGACAAGGCCGGCGCTCCGGATTTCCCGGCCGGAAAGTCCCGACACATCGAGGTGCCCACGAAAATCAAAAAGGGGCTTGTGGACATCGCCTACTCTACGGACGACTTCTGGGATATTCACAAGACCCGCCGGCTATCTGTGCTCTCGGAAGTGATGTCTGATCGGATGCGGATTAAAATCCGGGAAAAAATGGGGGCCGCCTACTCGTATCAGGCCTACAACCACCCCAGCCGCGCGTTTCAGGATTTTGGCATCTACCATGCGATCGTTGAAATCGCCCCCGAGGATTCGAGCGAAGTCCTTGCCGCGGTTAAAGAGATAGCGGCAAACCTTGCCCGGCAGGGGGTGGGCCAGGATGAACTCGAGCGAGCGGTCAAACCGATCCTGACCAGCATCAAGGAACGACAAAAGACCAACGAATACTGGTTAAACAGCGTGCTTAAGGGCTCCACCCGACATCCGGAGCAAATCGGGTGGAGCCGGACGTTCTTTAGCGATTACCAGTCGATCACCACAGAGGAGCTGTCCAAACTGGCCGGGCAATACCTGAAAAACAAAAAAGCGGCTGAACTGATCATCACCCCGGAACAGATGACCGCTGAACCATCACCCGATGCCCAGAGCCAGACACCAACCGAAAAGGACGCCTGATGCAGCCGCAAACAATCCCTTTTTTGAATTATGAGGACTCTGTTCCGGCTGTATTGGACGCCGTCAGGGCAAGAGAGCGCCTGGCTGAAAAACAGAAAATCCTTCTTAAGCCGAACCTGGTCACCTCCATGCCGCATCCGGTAACCACATCCACGGCTTGCTGCCGGGCGGTGATACAATATATCCGGGCCTGCAGTCCGGCAGACATCATTATTGCCGAAGGCACGGGCGACCCATGCGAGACGACCCACGAGGTATTTGACAAGCTTGGCTATACCCGTCTTTCAAAAGAACTTGACGTGCCGCTGCTGGACTTAAACACTGAACCGGTCGAACAGTCTAAAAACCCAGACTGCCCCCGTCTGCCCGAACTTTTTCTGCCGCGCATCGCAGATACCCATTTTATCATTTCCTTGCCTGTACTAAAAGTGCATACCCTGTCCAAATTTACCGGCAGTTTGAAAAACATGATGGGGTTCGCTCCGCCGGCCCACTATGCCGGTGCCGGCGGCATCTGGAACAAGGCGGCGTTTCACCAGGGCCTTCAGCAGGCGATTATCGACCTTAACCGATACCGCACCCCGGACTTAACCCTTATGGATGCGAGTATCGGCATGCCGGACCAGCACCTTGGCGGCCGCTCATGCGATCCTCCCGTGGGAACGCTTGTGGCGGGCTTTGATGCGCTTTCCGTTGACCGCGCATCCGCGGCCCTGCTTGGGCTTGACTGGCAAAAAATCGGTCATTTGAAAAATTTCGGGCCGGTTCAGCCTAAATAACGTTACTTAACTGTTACTTATGCGTTACCAAGCTACCCCTGTAACGGCGGCCACCGACGGTCCATATCCTATAAATAACCAAAAAATCAAAAACTTAAAAATCTTCCGCAAGTTGGCATTCAGTTTGAATAGATGCTTGCGATACAATTTGTCTGCAAATACCTAACCAACGATTAAGTAAGGAAAGGAGTGGAACAATGCGTCATCTGATGGGGATGATCCTGGCGGCTGTTTTGATATCCAGTCCGGCAGCGGCTGTTGAACACGGAAATTTCATGACGGGCGATTACGCGGATGGACCCGCTGTGACCGAAGCCTGCCTGCAATGCCATCAAGAGCAGGGGCAGGATTTTATCGAAACCGCCCACTGGCGGTGGAAGGGGGCGTCCCCCCATGTTGCCGGGATTCAAGCCGACAAGGAGTTGGGCAAACGCATACTGATGAACAACTTCTGAGTGAGCATCGAGTCGAACTGGTGCAGTTGCACCAAATGTCATGCCGGCTATGGCTGGCAGGATGAGGCGTTTGACGCCTGCGGCAAGAAAGACGGTTTTTGCTTCGATGATCCGTCAAGGGCCGATTGTTTAGTTTGCCATGACACCACCGGCACCTATGATAAAAAGAAAAATATCTGCGGCTTTCCAAATGAATCCGTGGATCTGGGCAAGGTGGCCCGCCATGTCGGTATGCCGACGCGCTCCAATTGCGGGACCTGTCACTGGTATGGCGGCGGCGGAAATAATGTGAAACACGGGGATATGGGCGACACCCTGGCTGACCCGCCTCCGGACCATGACTTCCATATGGGAGCGCTTGATTTTACCTGCCAGGAATGCCACACCACCGAGAACCATCGCATCGCAGGCAGAAGCACCACGTCTTCGGTCAGTGAGGGCAAAGTGGCATGCACGGATTGCCACTCACCGGCCCCGCACGATTCGGATTCCCCGGTGCTGGATCGGTTAAATTCCCACTACGATGCCATCGCCTGCCAGACCTGCCACATTCCGAAGTATGCCAAGCAGACGAAGACCACGACGCGATGGGATTGGTCCAGGAGCGGCGAGCCCAGCAAGATGATAGAAGAGACCGATCAAAAAACAAAAAAGATAAATAAGAAAAAGGGATTGCTGGTCAGCGAAAAAGGGCTAACCCCGTCCTATGACTGGTACAACGGCAAACATCAGCGGTATTTAAAAGGCGATCCCGTCAACCTTGAGGGAGTTACGTATTTGAATCCGCCAATGGGAGACATTAATGATCCAGCGGCAAAAATCACGCCCTACAAATTAATGAAGAGCAAAGTGCCGGCGGATAAAAAGCTCGAACAATTGATTGTTCCGAAACTCCATAACGGCTATTTCACCAATTATGACTGGCCGGAGGCGGCCCGCAAGGGGATGAAAGCTGCTGGCCTGGATTTCAGCGGAGAGATCACATTCGTGGAAACGATCATGCACTGGCGGCTCAATCATGAGGTCGCCCCCAAACAGGAAGCGCTGTCCTGCCTGGATTGTCATGGCACAAACGGCGTCATGGATTTTAAGGCGCTGGGCTACAAGGGCGATCCGGCGGTTACCGGCGGCAGAAGCTTAAAATAGGTGTTCGGGTCATACTGTCATTTCGAGCGTCATCGAGAAATCCTTAAAACAAGATTCCTCGTCGCTGGCGCTCCTCGGAATGACAGTGGCGGAAGGATTTGGAATAACAACATATAATTGCAGCTGTGAAAGTAACAACGGATTAATTCGTGCTCGTCATCGCCTCTAAATTTCCAAGTGCGATGACGAGCACGACACCCCTTACCCTAAACCCTAACCTTACACCTTACACCCTACACCTTTATTCTATGCCACCTTGCGATCCCGGCCCTTCCATTCCTTCTCGCGCAGCTTAAACTTCTGAATTTTGCCGGTGGCGGTTTTGGGAAGCTCACAGAATTCAACGATCTTGGGCGCTTTAAACCGGGCCAGATGCTCTTTACAGAAGGCAATAATGTCCTCGGTCGCGGCGGTGCTTCCGGGTTTTAACGTCACAAAGGCCTTGGGCACCTCCCCCCATTTCTCATGGGGCGTTGAAACAACTGCCACCTCCAGGACTTCCGGGTGTTTGTAAAGCGTGTTCTCGACCTCCACGGTGGAAATGTTTTCCCCGCCGCTGATAATAATATCTTTTTTCCGATCCATGATCTGGATATAGCCGTCCGGATGCCTTACCGCCAGGTCCCCGCTGTGGAACCAGCCGCCGTCAAACGCCTCCTGCGTGGCCGCCTCATCCTTATAATAGCCCAGCATCACATTGTTTCCCCGCATCACGATCTCGCCGATGGTCTGACCGTCCCGGGACACGGGTTCATAGGTTTTG
>DATGCF010000288.1:0-2556 GCA_035312245.1 Desulfosalsimonadaceae bacterium | reverse complement strand
CACCCGCTGGTGCCAGTTTTTGGCCCGCCAATGGCGGCCCAGGGCCGACGGCCGGCGGAAAATGGTCAACATTGTTTTTAACGCCCGGATTTTGGGGTTTTCGTGATCAACGAGTGGTCCGGTCAGATACTTCATAAAGGTATAGCCGTGGGGAAATCGGTTCTGGGTGATGTGGGTGTCGGTATCCGGGTAGAAATGCGAGGATATGGCGGTACCGTAGCTTAGGTCTAGGTCCGGGTCTTTTGAAAGGGCGCCGACGATGGCTTCACTGTTCGTTCTCACCCGCTGGCCGAGCTGTCGGGAGATATAAGGCAGCGTCCGGTCCACATCCCGGCAGCGGAATAACAGCTCCAGGGTGCCCAGGACGCCGCCGGCCAGCACGACCTTTCGGGCTTTAATCGGGGGATAGGTGCGCCGCAGTTTGACGGGATGCCGCATCGCCAGTTCATAGCCGCCGGCTGCCATTGGTTTAATCCCCGTGACCTGGCGAAACGGCAGAATAGAGGTCCCCAGGCGCTGGGCCAGATACAGGTAGTTCTTGTCCAGCGTGTTTTTAGAGCCGTGGGGACATCCGGTCAGGCAGCGGCCGCAGAGATGGCAGCCGGTGCGGTGGGGGCCAGCGCCGTCGAAATACGGATCCGGCGCCATGACTTCAGGGGTTCCGAAATAGATGCCGTTCGGGGTCGGGCCGAACGTATCGGCAGCCCCCATGGCCGCGGCGGTTTTTTTCAGGTATTCATCCTGTATATCCTGGCAGGGGTTTTCCGTCACCCCGAGCATGCGGGTGGCTTTTTCATAATGCGGCGCCAGTTCCGTCTTCCAGTCCACCCCAAGCCCCGCCCATCCCGGATCGCGGTAAAACGCATCTTTTGGCTTTAATAGCACCGCCGCATAGACGATGCTGCCGCCGCCAACCCCCACGCCCCGCACCAGGGTGACGTGCCGGAAAAAATCCTGGGAAAAATACCCCGAACATCCTAAGGCAGGCAGCCAGTTGAGGCGGCGCACATCAATGTCGCCTTCTTCAATATCTTCCGGTGTCGTCCAGTTGCCCTGCTCCAGGGCTACGACCTTGTAACCCTTTTCTGAAAGCCGCAAGGCGGAAACGCTTCCACCGAAGCCGCTGCCGATCACCGCAACATCATAGTCCATCTTCACCTCGCCATAGGCTACTCTTCATGGCTGATCGGAAACAGCCAGCAATCGGTTGAGCCTCTCAGCGGTTTGGACAAAAGACGCCACCTCGGCGGTGCTGAACTCATGTTTCGCTATGTTGTTTATCAAAACTGCATACGAATGTTCATCCACCGCATGGACCTTTTCTTCGCCTTTACTCGTCAAGGAAACCCAGATCTGGCGCTTGTCTTTTCGCCCCTTCTCCCGCCGGACCAGCGCCATTTTTTCCATTCGGTCCACCAGCCGGGTCCCCGAAGATATCGGAATGTGCATTTCATGGGCGATCTGTTGAATCCGGGCGGGGCCGTGGCGGCGGAGAAACTGCAAGAGATAGACGGCGTCAAAGTTTAAGGAAAATTTGGCTACCTTCATCTGTTCGAATCGGTATATCGCCCGAAGGGCATCGAATAAAACCTCATCGACTTCTTTTCTGGGAATAGGGAGCATGAGAATTTTCCTGTCAAGTTAGGGATAAATCGAAAAGATCATATTTATTTGCAAAATGCAAATAATTTTTAGGGGTATTGAAAAGACGTGGAATCCAATCAGGCGGAAGAAATGCAGAAGTATTTTCTTTGCATTTTTTCCTTGTCTACCGGCTTATATGTTAAGCTGATAGGAGCGTTTCAGGGCAGTCGTAAGTATGAAAAGAATTATATTTAAGCAGCAAAGTTGATTAAGACAGGCCTATATATTGTGGGCTATTTAAAATTCGAAGAATGAGAATTCTGTTTGACGTTTTTTACCATGTCAATTGGAATTAATAGTGAGCAAAGATAGTCGAATTCTGCAGAAGCAAATTAAAAAATCTGTCAAGAAAAACTAATTTTTGGGGTTTCCTGTAAACCACCTCCTTGGGCGCTATATGAAACCACATGGATTATGAGCTGCTTAAATATTGTCAAGCATATGTTGATCCCTGAATCTATTCATGATATAGTAAATATATTATAAATCAAAGTCAGTAACCAATCCTTCGACTACCCCTAATGCTTATTGCTTTCGGATGACTTTAAGTAGCCACCAAAAAGACTTCTCATGGACCCGGCCCGATGCCTCGATTTCTTTGGCAAAAATCAGCAGGCCGACTGTCCAGAAAGTTCTGCAGCGGTGGAGACTATTCCAGCTGCTGGATGACACCCGGGCATGCCAGGCCACGTGGGTATGCGGGCCGGGCGGATCAGGCAAGACAACCGTTATCGCCAGCTACATAGAGGAAAACCAGCTTCCCTGCCTTTGGTACCAAATCGATGACGGCGACTCGGACATTGCCGCTTTTTTTTATTACCTGCGAATGGCAGGCAAAAAGCTTGCCCGTGAGGAACAAGATCTCCCCCTTCTGACGCCGGAATACGCACTTGGGATTTCCACTTTCACCCG
>DATGCF010000287.1:0-14134 GCA_035312245.1 Desulfosalsimonadaceae bacterium | reverse complement strand
ATATAAGAATGTTTCGCGGTTTAACAAGCCCTGATGGGATCAGCCGCACGCTGGATTCTCTAAAAAAGGCGCCAACAAGATCGATGGATAGGATTTGTGGGCGGGTTATGGAAATGTTACTTTATTGATAAAAGATTTGATAGCTTCGCAAAAAGTCCAATATCTTTGTTGCGCTGCATTCCTCGGAATTTCACTTACGGGTCAGTACGCTGCATTTCTCGGGATTTGCACGCTGCGATCTTGAACATTTTGCTTTGCCATCTCAAAATTGACTTTTTACGAGACTGTCAAAATTAAATTGAGATAAAAATGAATCAAACAGGGCTAAGAAAGGAGCAAAGAATGAAATCCTATCGTAAAGAGCTGTTTTTCAATGTCCCCACCCGGCGCGCATTTATCAATATCACCCCGCAGGTCCGCGAATGCCTGGCCGAAAGCGGGGTGACGGAGGGCTTTGTGCTCGTTAATGCCATGCACATTACCGCCTCTGTATTCATCAATGATGATGAGTCGGGTCTTCACCATGACTATGATGAATGGCTGGAGCGCTTGGCGCCCCATGAACCGGTTTCCCAGTATCGGCATAATGTGGGAGAGGATAATGCGGATGCGCATATGAAGCGGCAGGTAATGGGCAGAGAGGTGGTTGTGGCAATTACCGAGGGGCGCCTCGATTTCGGCACGTGGGAGCAGATTTTTTACGGAGAATTTGACGGCAGAAGAAAAAAACGGGTGCTGGTTAAGATTATCGGGGAGTAGCGCAAGTTTTAGGTCTAAATGTGGCGGATATGTTTGTCCGTCCCATCAGATATATCCCGGGCACTCCATTTAAAATTCGCCGGGCTTTGATGGGCGAGTGAGTAAGTCTGGTCCTTGATACGGATAAAGTCATCCATGTGGCTGATGAAGATATCCACCAGGTCGGGATCAAAGCTTTTGCTTCGTTCGCTTTTGATGATATTTCGGGCCACTTCAAACGGATAGGGGGTTTTGTAGGGCCGATTGGAGGTCAGGGCGTCGAATACATCCATTATCCCCACGATCCGGCCGCATATGGGAATCTCCTGCTTTTTCAGCCCATGGGGGTAGCCCGTGCCGTTCCACTTCTCATGATGGGTGAGCGCAATGTCATGGGCCACCGTAAGCACTTCCGCGCGGGAATTGGACAGGATGGATGCGCCGATGGTGGTATGGCTTTTGATGGTTTCGAATTCGCTGCCTGTCAACTGGTCGGGCTTTAAGAGGATCCTATCCGGAATGCCGATTTTGCCGATGTCATGCATGGGCGAGGCATAGCGAATGTTTTGAACGTCGCGCGCTTCAAGCCCGTATTTCTCGGCAAGGAGTGCCGAGTACTCACTCATCCGGGAGATGTGATCACCGGTCTCCTCGTCCTTGAATTCAGCGGCCAGGGCCAGCCGATTGATGGTATCCAGATAGGCGGACTGCAGTTCATTATGCGTGGTCTTCAGATCGGATAAAGCGGCATTGAGTTCTTCGGCGTATTTGGCCAGTTTTTGGTTGCTGCTTTCCAGTTCCCGGTTGATTTTTTCTCGCTCCTGCAGCAGAAAGCGTTCACGCAGGACCCGTTTGAAGCGCAGCAGGATCTCATTGTTGCTGATCGGTTTGTAGATGAAATCGCTGGCCCCGGCGGCAATCAGGTTTTCGTAACTGAAGTCCTCCACATAGCCGGTAATCACGATAAAATCCGCATCCGTTAAGTGACGGGCCTTTTCCAGCAGTTCCACCCCGCTGATACCGGGCATATTGATATCGGTTATGACGATGTCAACCGGCTGGTTTTGCAGGATCTTCAGGGCGGCATCGCCGTTTTTGGCGGTCAGGCATTGATAGCCATCCCGGGAGAGCAGAAGCTCCATCATTTCCCGGATCGGCTGCTCGTCATCAACGATCAGGATATGAATGGAGTCATTGGAATGGTCCGGCAGGGGGGAGGTCATATATCTGCTTTTTTCAGTCGGCATAACCAAGGCATTCAATTGAGGGTGGGCAAACCGCTATTGCTCTTATCGAAAACAGCTGAATGCATGATTTACTGGGTCTCATCCTGTTTAGCGCTCGCCGCCATTTCGGGTATGTATACGTGAACAGCGGTACCTTCGCCGACCTTGCTTTCAACAAATATTTCGCCCCCGTATTTTTTTACGATCCGTTGGGAGAGGGAAAGGCCGAGGCCTTTGCCGGTTTCCGGCTTGGTGGTGTAAAACGGGTCAAATACGCGGTCTACCATATCCGAATCAATGCCGCACCCGGAATCCAGGACGGCGATGCAGGCATAGGTGCCCAGGGGCAGTGCCATGGCTTTGCCGGAATTGGCGGGCGCAATCTCTGTATGCGAAACTGTAACCGTGATATGGCCGGATCGACCGTTTGACATGACGGCATCATTGGCATTGGCGCAGAGGTTGACGATGACCTGCTGGATTTGGTCCGCATCCGCCATAATCCGCGGACAGTTCCCATCCATTTCCGTTGACAGCTTAATCCGGCTGGAAAGCGAGCCCCGAACCAGCCGGAGGGCCTGATTCACAATTTCCGGCACCTGAATCGGCTGGATTTGATGACCCCTGTCGTTTCGGGTGTATTCCTGCACCCGGTGGACGATATTTTTCGCCTTGTTTGCGGATTCCAAGGCCTTTTCCAGGTGACTGCGGTTTCGGCTGTCCTCCGGGGTATTCATCAGGGCCATGTCAATGTAGCCGATCAATGGAAATAAGATATTGTTGAAGTTATGGGCGAAGCCGCCGGCCAGGGTGCCAAGGGCCTCCATTTTCTGGCTGTAGAAGAGCTGGTTTTCCAGGCTCTGCCGCTCCTTTTCCGCCTCGATGCGATCCGTGACATCCCGGCAGATGCCCCGGAACCCCGTAATCCGCTGGTCGCCTGCTTCGATCAGGGAAACCGAGGTCTCCACAAAGCATATCGAACCGTCTTTTCGGATTAACTTCCAGTCGAATGCCTTGGTGGATTTCCGGCTGTGATAAACTTTGTTGAACGTATTATAGATAGTGTTGATATAGGCCGGATCAGAGACCTGCTGATAGCTCATTTGCAGCAATTCGGATTCACTATACCCGAGTATCCGGCAAAGCGAGGGGTTGCAGAATTTGATGTTGCCGCTGAGATCGACCTCATAGTAGCCGTCCTCAATTGTCTCCAGGATGTTTCGGTATTTTTCCTCGCTCTTTTTTAAAGCCTTTTCGGATTTCAACCGGTCGGTGATATCGCGGCCCAGGCTGGCTACAGCAAGGGGCTGGTCCTGATCATCGTATATCAGCAGACTGTTATACTCGATCACTCGCTCCTCGTCGGTTTGGGTTATCAGGCTGACCAGTCCGGAGGTGGCGCCCTTTTCAAGCAGCTGAGCCATGTAGTCGTTGAATACGGCCTGATACTTATCCGGCATGAAAAGCGTAATCGGCTCACCCACCAGTTGCTGGGGATTGGCAATGCCGGATTGATTCTCGAGCGTCCAGTTCACCGCCAGCATCTTTCCCTGCAGATCATGGAGGCATACGTAATCGGAGATATTGTCCAGGATATACCGGAGCTGATCTTTACGCAGCCGGTGAAAACCGGTCGGCAGCGGCTGGGTGGATTGGGATGTCGGCATGGGACAATGAACCGTTTAGTCTTTATAATTGAAAAATGGGTCTATCAAAAATTTGTTCATATTTTCAGATGGCCGGGACGGGTTTCGAATTTATTCTGTTGAAATATAATCTTTTTCGTAGACATTTTTTATACCAATTAAAGACAGGATGTCAAAGTCTTTATCCGATAGGGGGATGGGGGAAGATATTGAAAAATCTCGACGCACTGTTTATGGTATGCCATCCCCGAACTTCGGGTTCGGTAATTTTTTAAATTTTTTTATGTCCGGTTATGTCCAAGTCACCTAATTTATATCAAAAAATAAAATCTGTGGAAACCCTGTTGCCGGATGCCATGCATGCGGATAAGCATGCGGCGCTCCGTGAGCTTAAAAAGATCAAGCGCCGAAAAAATGGCGATGATTCGGTAAAAAAGACCCGGCAAAAGCTGGATCAGCTAAAGGACCGGCTCAGGCGGTCCATTGCGTACAAGGAAAAACGGAAAAAGACCCGGCCGGCACCCGAGTATCCGGAAAATCTGCCGATTACCCAAAGAAAAGACGATATTGTCGCCGCCATCCAAGCGCATCCGGTGGTCATTATTTCCGGAGAGACCGGCTCCGGCAAGACCACGCAGCTGCCCAAGTTCTGCCTTGAGGCCGGCCGCGGGATCGAGGGGATTATCGGCTGCACCCAGCCCCGGCGGATTGCCGCGGTCACAGTGGCCAACCGGATCGCCGAGGAGATGGGCGAGTCTCCCGGCGAATCCGTGGGCTACCAGATCCGGTTTCAGGATCAGTTCAATAAGGAAGACGGCTTTATCAAAATTATGACCGATGGCATCCTTCTGGCAGAGACGCAGGGGGACAAATATTTAAACGCCTATGATACGATTATTGTGGATGAGGCCCATGAGCGCAGCCTGAACATCGATTTTCTGCTGGGGATTTTGAGAAACCTCATTAAAGTGCGCACGGATTTAAGGCTTATTATCACTTCCGCGACTATTGATACGGAAAAATTTTCAAAAGCCTTTGATGATGCGCCGGTGGTCGAGGTCTCCGGCCGGACCTATCCGGTCACGGTGCAGTACACCGAATCCGATTCCGAAGATGCATCCGAGGAGCTCACTTACGTGGAAAAGGCAGTGGATGCGGTGGATGCGGTCATTTCGGAAAAAAATTCCGGCGACATCCTGGTATTTATGCCCACAGAGCAGGACATCCGGGAGACCTGCGAAATCCTTGAGGGACGGAACTACCGGCATTCCACGGTGCTTCCGCTTTTTGCCCGGCTGCCCGCGGCCGAACAGATGCGGGTGTTCAAACCCATGCCGGGAAGGAAAATCGTGGTGGCCACCAATGTGGCAGAAACCTCTATTACGGTGCCGGGTATTCGGTATGTCATTGATACGGGGTTGGCCCGCATTTCTCAGTATGAGCCCCGGTCGCGAACCACGTCGCTGCCGATTGCCCCGATTTCGAAAAGCAGCGCGGATCAGCGCAAGGGCCGTTGCGGCCGGGTGTCGGACGGCGTCTGCATCAGGCTTTATTCCGAATTTGACTTTGACTCCCGGCCGCTCTTTACCCCGCCGGAGATCCAGCGGTCCAATCTATCCCAGGTGATCCTGAGGATGATTGCTTTGAATTTGGGCGATGTCCAGTCTTTCTCGTTTATCGACCCCCCGCCGGCCAAGCAGGTTAAGGACGGCTTTGACATGCTCTACGAACTGGGCGCCATTGCCCCCCCCGTCGACCGGAAAAAGGGGAAATCCGGCAACAAAAAACCGCCCCGCCTGACCCACAAGGGCCGGCTGATGGCCGCCATTCCGCTTGACCCGAGACTGTCCCGCATGCTTATAGAAGCGGCGGATCAGGGGCATTTGGAAACAGTGGTGGTGATTGTATCGGCGCTTACCACCATTGATCCCAGAGAACGGCCGGAGGATGCGGAAAAAACCGCGGAGGCGGCCCATAACCGGTTTAAGGATCCGGCCTCGGATTTTATTACCTGGATCAATATCTGGCGGGCCTGCTTTGGAACGCCGGCCATGGCAAGAGCATTCGTCCGGGCAAAAGATCTTAAACAGTTCTGCCGGGAGAATTTCTTCTCCTTTAAGCGGATGCGGGAATGGCAGGATGTGCATGAGCAGATCACCGCGATTCTGAGCGAGGCCGGGGTCAAGGCCAAGCCCCCGGCACCCGCCAAAAAGGCTGAATCCGGGGACGAGGGGTTTTCCGAAGGCTATGCGGCCATCCATAAATCCATTCTAAGCGGTTTTTTATCCAACATTGCCGTGAAAAAGGAAAAAAATATCTATCAGGCCGCCAAAAACAGGGAAATGATGATTTTCCCCGGCTCCGGGGTATTTAACAAAGGTGGCGCCTGGATCGTATGCGCGGAAATGGTGGAGACATCGCGGCTTTTTGGCCGCAATGTGGGCAATATCGACCGCGCCTGGCTGGAGCCCATCGGCGCCTCCCTTTGTCGGTATACCTATCTTAACCCCAGATGGGAAAAAAAGCGCGAGGCGGTCATGGCGGATGAGCAGGTGAGTCTTTTCGGGCTGATCATTGAACCGGGGCGGCCCAAACGCTATGGTCCGGTGGATCCGGAGGGCGCGACCGAGATTTTTATCCGTGAGGCCCTGATCCAAGGCCGGGTGAAAACCGAACTTCCCTTTATGCAGCATAACTGGGAGCAGATCGAATCGATTCGGGAAATGGAAAACCGGCTCCGCCGGCGGGACTTTTTGGTCGGGGAGTCGGCCATGCTGGAATTTTACCGAAATCGGCTTGAAAACGTCTTTGACATGGCCACGCTCAGAAAGCGTATCAAAAAGAGGGGCTCGGACCACTTCCTTAGAATGGATCAGTCGGATCTCTTAACCTACTATCCGGAGGATGACCAGCTGTCACTTTATCCGGATTCCCTGCAGCTGGGCAAATCCAGGTATGCGTGCGCATACCGGTTTGATCCCGGCGCGCCGGCTGACGGCGTAACAGTCAAAGTGCCCGCATCCGGTGCGTCCGCCATCACCCAGGCCCCCACGGACTGGATCGTGCCCGGCTTGCTTGAGGAGAAGATCACCGCTTTGCTGCGGGCGCTTCCCAAATCCTACCGCAAACAGCTGGTTCCCATAAGCGACACGGTCCGCTGCATTATGCAGGAAATGCCCATGTATAAGGGCTCCTTGCGCAGCGAATTGAGCCGGTTTATCCATCATCGGTTCGGGGTGGATATCCCGGTGTCCGAATGGCGGGAGGCGGAGCTTCCCGAGCATTTACGTCTGCGATTTGCCATCACCGATGCCCAGGGAAGAGAGGTCGCCGGCAGCCGGGATAAGCAGGCACTTTTGACCCAGACGCCGGAGAAAACCAATGCGCAAGGGCTGGCCGCGGAAAGAGAAAAGTGGGAAAAAAAAGGGATGACCACTTGGGAAGTTCCGGATCTCCCGGATGCCATTGCAGTTGAAGGCGGCGGGCAAACAGGTTTTCACGTGTATCCCGCGCTTGTCCCAAACGGGGATGCCGTGGACCTTCGGCTTTTTGAGGACCCGGATGCGGCCCTTCGATCCCATAAAGCCGGTGTCGCCCAGCTATACCGCCGCTATTTGGCAAAGGATTTAAAATTTCTGAAAAAGACCGTGGCCCTGCCGTCATCTGCGGAGCAGGCAGCCACGTATTTCGGCGGCCGGCGAAAAGTTGAGGCCCGGATAATGGATCGGGTGATAAATGACTTGTTTGCGGTAAATATCCGCACAGCGGATCAATTCTACAGCCATGCCCGTGCCCAGTCGGAAAATCTGCTGTCGGCCGGCCGGGCGCTGATGGAGAAGGGGCTCGCCGTCATCGAGGCATTTGCGGAAACCCGCGCCCTCGTCTACAAACTGGAATCCGCGCATTCGGACAGACCGCTGGTAACGACGTTTCTATCCGAGTTGCGGCGCTCGCTCAGCCGCCTGGTGCCTGCGCATTTTATCGACATCTATACACTCGATCGCTTAGGACACCTGCCCAGATATCTGAAGGCCCTATCGCTTCGTGCCGAGCGGGGGGTGATAGATCTTGACAAGGACCAGAAAAAAGCTGAACAGGTCAAGCCTTTTAATGAGCGATTGGCGGAGTTTTTAAACGAAATCGATGCGAGTACCTCCCAGGAGAAGCGGGATGCGGTGGAGGCGTTTTTTTGGATGATCGAAGAATTTAAGATCTCACTCTTTGCCCAGGAGCTTAAAACCGCATATCCCGTATCCGCCAAGAAATTGCAGCAGCAGGTGGATCGCATTCGGCGGATGATATGAGTCGGTTGGAGAAGAATGCGTTGGCGGATATACAGGCACAGCTGGTGAGTGTTATCATCCCCACGTTCAACCGGGCCTGGGCGGTCGGCAAAGCCATTGATTCGGTGTTATCCCAGGATTACCCGAATGTTGAGCTCATTGTGGTGGATGACGGCTCAGGCGATCAAACTTGGCCGCTGCTTTCAGCCTATAAAGAGACGCTCTTGCCGATCCATCAGTCCAACCAAGGGGTCAGCGCTGCCCGCAACCGGGGAATCGCCGCCGCTGCCGGCGATTTAATCGCATTTCTCGATTCCGATGATTACTGGCTGCCGGGTAAAGTTTCCGAGCAGGTGGCTTTTTTCAAAAGCCATCCCAATGCCTTGATCTGCCAAACCGAAGAGATCTGGATCCGGAACGGCCGACGGGTCAACCCCCGCCGGCGGCATCAAAAGGCTGCCGGTGACATTTTTATTCCGTCTCTTGCGCTTTGCCTGGTCAGTCCATCCGCCGTGATGGTAAAAAAGGCGCTTTTTACTGAAATCGGCGGATTTGATGAGGATTTACCGGCCTGCGAGGACTATGATTTGTGGCTGCGGGTAAGCTGCCGATATCCGGTCCATCTGATTGAAAAACCGCTGATTGTTAAACAGGGCGGGCATGCCGACCAATTGTCGCGCCAGCCGGGTCTGGACAAGTACCGGATCGTGGCGATTGAAAAAATTCTGACCGACCGGTCGGTGAGGGATGAGAAATACCGCGCGGCGGTTAAAGTGTTGAAGCAAAAATGCGAAATTTATGCGGCCGGGTGTGAAAAGCGCGGGAAAAACGCAGAGGCGGATTATTATTGGGGGCTTGCGCAAAAGTATGCCGGGGAGGGGTAAAATGGAAACGCTCGCTAAGACGCCAAGGCCGCAAAGGGGGTTTTACCTATATTCTTTTGCGCCCTCTGCGATCTTGGCGAGATGGATTAAGAGTAAGAGCAAGAGTAAGATTAAGACGAGGATTAGGAGCTGAAGAAGGGGATGGTGAGGCAGTAGACCCCGTGCTCCAGGGTCGCTTTGACCTCGGCGTCGCCTTTTTCAAATACCCGCATCATTTCCTTGTTGGCCGGGAGGACGTCCGCAGTAAACCCCTGAAGGCCGCGCTCCTTGGCCAGCCGCATCAACAGTTTGTATAAGTAAGTGGCAATACCCAGATTCTGGTACTCCTCATCCACGATAAAGGCCACGTCCCCATAGGGCCGGTCCTGATGCTTCACATACCGGGCTTCGGAAATAATGTGGCCTTTGCCCAGATCCCCCACTAGCCCAACGATGGACATCACCTGACTGTAGTCGATATTGACGTACTCCTGCATCTTGGAATGCGGCATGGTTTTAAGGGGTGTGAAGTAGCGGTAGTAGACCGACTCATCCGAGAACCGGTAAAACAGCCGCCGCATTTCCTCCTCATCAGAAGGGCGGATTGGCCGGAAACGGACTTCCACATTGTTCTTAAACGTCTGCCGGGTATAGATGTCCGCGGGGTAAAGATGGGCGCTTTCAGCCAGAAATATCTGATCTCCGTAAATGATATTCTGATTTTTGGCCTCCTCGATCAGCCATTGCCGGTCATCCGGGTGGGCCACTTCAATAAGGGCCTGGGCGCGCTCGCGGATGGTGCGGCCGTTTAGGTTGGCCACCCCGTATTCGGTCACCACAAGGTCCACGGATTCCCGGACATTCAGCTGATTGGGCACATCCTCGATCGAGCCCCGGATATTGGATTCGCCCTTCAGGTTCCGGCTCGGCAGGGCAAATATGGTGTAGCCGCCTTGCGAGATTTCCGCGCCGTTGACAAAGTCGATCACCTCAGAGGGGTCAGTGGTGATATTGCTTTTTCCCACATGAAGGGAGATTCTTCCGGTCAAATCGGTCTTTCGGATGTTGGCGACAGCCACAAATCGGGGGTTCCGGCCGATGCGCATGGGGTTGAAGACCTTGTCAATCCCCTGAAATTCGATCAGCGGGTTCTGGTCCAGCCAGCACATTAATTCTGGCGTGCCCATGGCATAGGAGGCCAGGGATTTGCCCGGAAAATGCTCCTTGTAACGGTTGGAAACCGCCCCGCTTTTCACCAGATCCATTAAGGCATCGGTAAATATCGGGGTGTGCACGCCGAGGTTTTTCTTGTTCATCAGGTGACGGGCCAGAGGTTCGTATAGCGGGCCGATGGAGAACGCGATACAGCTGCTGTCTTCAATGGCGGAGGCTACATTGGCGGCCACCTGGTCAAAGACCTCATCAATCGGCCAGCGGTCAAAGTAGATGGGTTTCTCCGTGGCCTTGACCAGATGATCGAATTCATTAATGGAGACAAAGGTGTTGCCCAGGGTCTGGGGTATGTCCGGGTTGATCTCCCCCACCACAATGCTTGCCTGGTTCATCACCTGGCGGGCGACATCCACGGATATGCCGAAGCTGCAATAGCCTAAGCGGTTGGGCGGGGAAATCTGGATAAACGCCACATCAAAGGGAATCCGGCGGGAATCGATCAGCTGGGAAAGCCGGGAGAAGCGGCTGGGGATCAAATCCACGCGTCCGGCGGTGATGGCCTCCTTGGCCACCCAGCCTGAGAAAAAGGTTTTCAGCCGGAATTTCTGGGTCTGCAGTTTCTGAATGGAAATGGCATCCCCGAAGCTTAAGAGCTGAAACAATTCAAGATCCTGCAGGTTGTCCGCATCGGAATTCATTAGCTCCCTGACCAGGGTGCGGGGTTCGGCCGCACCCGTGCTCAAAAAAATGCACATGCCGGGTTCGATTTTTTTCAAGGCTTTTTCCGGCGGGATGACCAATTTTTCCCAGGATGTGGGATCAATCTCGTTCATAAACGTTTTACTCTCTGAGTTGGTTTCCGGTTTGATGGCTGGTTTTCTGGGCAGGGCCGCTGATAATCGCCCAACCCCTTGCGCTTAAATGTGTGCAGGCACAAGGGGTTGGGGGTAATCTGTTTATTAATCTTTAGATTAGTTGTACATCTTATCGATGTCATCCTGATAGGCGTCCATGGCCACCGCCTTTTTAATTTTCATTGTGGGCGTCATCATCTTGTTTTCCACTGTAAATTCCGGAACAATTCTAAACCGCTTGATGGTTTCGTACGAGGGCAGATCCTTGTTTTTCGCCTGGATTTCGCTTTCAATCAGCTGGTAAATCTGCTCATTGTTGATCAGGTCATCAAAGGAATTGTAGGAGATGCCGTTGGCGTCCGCGTATTCCGTGACATTTTCCTCATCCAGGGTGACCAGGGCGGAGAGGAATTTCCGGCGGTCGCCCACCACGCAGAATTGGTTGATGTACTTGGAGGTCGCCATATGCCCTTCAATGGCGGAGGGGGCCACGTTTTTACCACCGGCGGTGATGATCAGCTCCTTTTTCCGCCCGGTGATCCGCAGGAAGTTTTCCGAATCGATCTCCCCCAGGTCGCCGGTATGGAGCCAGCCTTCGGGTGAGAGTGTTTCCGCAGTTTCGTCCGGCATCTTGTAGTATTCTTTCATCACGTTTCTGCCGCGGAACAGGATCTCCCCGTCATCGGCAATCTTCTGCTCAATCCCCGGTCCCGGCGGGCCGACCCAGCCGATCCGGTAATTGTCGGGCCGATTCACATTGGTAAAGGATGTGTTTTCGGTCATGCCGAGGCCTTCAAGTACCAGCACGTCGGCACCGATAAAAAATTTGGCAATAGCGGGCTCCAGCGGGGCCGCGCCGCTGATGCAGAATCGAAGTCGGCCGCCCAGGGCTTCATGGAGCTTGCTGAAAACAAGCGCGGAGGCCACTTTATGCTTCAGCCCCAGCATAAACGGGACCGGCTCGCGGTTTAATTTGCAGTCAGCCATTTTGTCGCCGATGTCTCTGGCCCAGTTGAAAATCTTGAGGGCGGCACCGCCCTTGGATTCCGCCCCGCTTAAAACTTTTGAATACACTTTTTCATAGATGCGGGGAACGCTTGGAAACCAGTGGGGTTTTGCCAGTTTTAAATCCTCCGTGATGGTGTCCATGCTGCGGCAGAAATTGGTGGTGGCGCCGATCAGCAGGGTGGCATTAACGAGGGTGCGCGCAAATATATGAGCCAGCGGCAGAAACAGAAACGTCTCATCCCCGTCCCGGACGTCCGCACTTGCCTCCACTGTTTGGGCGGTAAAGGTAACGTTGTCATGGGTGATCACCGCCCCTTTGGGCACACCCGTGGTGCCTGAGGTATAGACGATGGTGGCCGTATCCGGCGGGGTGGGCATTTGGATGCGCTGCTGGAGATCCTTTTCCGAGGTATTTTGGGAGAGTTCTAAAAATTCGTTGAAACTAATGATCCAGTCATCATTGGCCGGGGCCTCGCCGTTGAACAGAATGACCTTGCGGATATTGGGAATCTCCTCGCGGATCTGCAGCAGTTTGTCGAGCTGCTGCTGGTTTTCGGCAAAGACCACCACCGCATCCGAATGGTTAATGATATATTTGCAGTCTTCCGCCAGGTTGGACTGATAAATGCCCACCGTGGCCGCACCGACGGTGGCATTGGCCATATCCATCAATACCCAGTAGTAGCAGGTATAACTCAAGATAATGACCTTGTCCCCGTTATCCACGCCTAAAGCCATGAGGCTTTTGCCCGCCTGCTTGACCTGGTCGTAAAATTCCCCCCACGTAACCGATTCAGAAGACCCCTCGCCATCCAGAAACCATCGATATGCGGTCACATCAGGTCTCGCATCAACTGTTTTTTTGAGCATCTGGTGGACGTTTTGAAAGTCAACAAATTGCATCTATGCCTCCCTTTTAAATTCGGATGGTACGTGCCATTATCCGGATGAATTGGTTTTGCCGGTTCGCAAGCGAATACCGGCGGTTTTACATGAACCTGACGGATTGTCTAATGAACAGTGTTTGTCATATTTGAAATCTGGTTTGATGTCAAGGAGTTTCAGGTATATCGGGAAGCTTCGGCAAAGTGGGTTAATAAAACAGCACCCCCCCGTATCCGACAAAGGTATCCCCCGGGCTGTGCTCATAGCTTGAGCTATAGCCGACGAACCGGGCCTTTTGCGCCCCGAGGGATTTAACCGCGGCGATGGCGGCCGCCGCCGCTCCGGGGCAGCAGGCATTGTGGTTGGAAAGTCCCTCTTTGATCACGGTTTCCGGCGCCATGTCGAGCATGGCGTCGATGACCTGGCGGTCGTTTTTGTCTTTAACCCAGGTATACGCCTCCCGGCCCTTGCCGGCAGGCGTAAATCCGAAATTGGGGCCGTAGTGCGTAAGGTCCGTGGAGCCGATAATTTTAATGGATTTGCCGGCGGACTCGGCCATTTTCGAGACTTTTGCGCCAATATCCATGGCCGTGGATGCGGCCGGGGGTCCGATGGGGACGAGCTTTGCCTCCGGAAAAAAGTATTTAACAAGCGGGAGTTGTAGTTCGATGGTGTTATCCGGCGTAAACCGGCTGGCAGTTTCCACGGTGAGGGCAAATTGCTCGGCGATGGGACGGGCCATCTCTTCATCAATCATCAACTCGCCGAACGGGGTCTCCCATGCGCCTTCGGCCATGATATAGCCCGACACATTGGGCGGCAGGTGCATGCCGAACACCACGATGGTATCCGGTTTATTGGTGATTTCTTTGGCTTGCAGACCGGCAATCACGTTGCAGGCGAGACTGCCGGAGAAGACCCAGCCGGCATGCGGTACGATACCGCCCACGTATCCGGTGTTCGGCTGAACGTTGAAGCGTTCGTCAGCCAGAAATTCTTGAATGAGCTTTTCGCATTCCGCCGCCTTGCCCGGATACCAGCTGCCGGCAAAGACTGGCTTGCGAGTATCCATAGCGTCCTCCTTTTTGAGTGTTCAGGTTTGAGTGTTCAGGTTTCAGTTTTCAGGCGCCATCGGAAACCTGAAACTTCTAACATTATTGTTTCCCTCCAAGGCCCAAAACCTAATACCAACACCTAATACCTAAAACCCGACTCATTTAAATTTCCTGATCGCTTTTTCAAATCCCGGCATGGCATCCGCGATGGTTTGATCATCCACGCAGAAGGCCAGCCGGATGTGGCCGGGCCCGCCGAAGCCGCTGCCCGGCACCGCCAGGATCAGTTCATCCTGGAGGGCTTGCACGAATTTGACATCGTCCGCAATCGGCGAACGGGGGAACAGGTAGAACGTCCCCGGCGGTTTGACAAAATCATACCCGCAGTCTCTGAGCCCGTTGC